>NZ_JACJEU010000020.1:0-79742 GCF_014164215.1 Shewanella sp. SG44-2 | reverse complement strand
CTTAGCACTTAGCACTTAGCACTTAATTTTGAACGATTAGCTTCTAGAAGCAAATCGTTAGTTCTTAATCGCAATATCGTTCACTTGAATATTGTCAGCACTGTCGATGCCGTCGAATATTGCGGTTGAGCTGTCTTCAGTAACTTGTTCGATAACCACATTGGCACGGCTTTTTGTGGCAATAGCACGCATGGAATTAAATCTGTCTGGGATATTTTTTTGTAATACGATTTGGAATTTATCACCCATTTTAACGCCATTTTTACGACCTAAATTGATGATAATACGATCCCCTTGCCTGGCGACAATTTGGCCTAATAATGGACGACAGTTTAACTGCTTATCCAGCGACATGACGCTTTGCTGTAAAATATCGCTGATCGCCTGACCATAAGATGATCGCCAAAAGCGCTGGTTAGCAGGTGAGACTATTTCTTGTCTTTCAAATTCCCAAGGCGCTGAGGTGGCGAATGATTCTGACCACACCACTTCACCGCTGATCCCGTGGTAAAGGGTTAATTTAAATATAAACTGTCTTAGTGGATCATCCTCGACAAAGCCCATGTAACTGCTTTGAGCTGGCTCGGTCGAAATATCAATGATTTCAGGTTGCAGCAGATATTGGCTGTCGGTGATTTCGCCTAACCAACTGGGAATACGATATCCTTTAAAGTTGACCAGTTGATTGGTGTTATCAATTTTTTCATCTGCATGTAGTCGTGCAAAACTGTATCGCGACTGCGCATTGATAGCTTTACCTAATTGCTCGGTGATCCGCTCTTCAAAGTGAGCTAATTGACCATAACGCAACTGTTCGCGTTCTTGTAAATAGGCTTGTGGCAACATAATCGCGGCCTTGAGAGACTGGCTTTTACATTGAGCGTTAGGTTCTTGTTCGCTGAGTTCAAGCTGTAATACCACGGTGATGGTGTGTTGGCTGATCATTTCACTCATTAATTCAACGTTATTGGCCGATCCCATCCGCTGAATTTGAAAGGTATCTTGAGTAAGCCAACCTTGGTTGACTTGCTGTTCGCTGGAAAAATTAACCCCGGCTTTTAAGCTAGCATAATTTAACGCTTGGCTTATGGCGTCTTCACGGGCTTTATCTATATCGCCATTAACGATTTTAGCCTTACCAGTCACTTCAATTTGTTCAGCCAATACCGACGACGTTACACACAATGCACTCACGCATAGCATTGCTATTACGGCAAGGTGATTGAAGATTTTTGTTCGGATAACAGGGCTGTGTCGGATCAACATACAATGTCCTAATGTCAAAAAAACGTCTATTTTGCACAATTGTGTAAATTCAGCTTACTCTATTTTAATCAAAGCAAAAATTGTGCCGACTCACTATATTAGTGGTTATTTTCGATGTTGCACTATTACAGTAAAGCTTTTAACGCATTTGCCGATATAAAGACAACAATAAGAAAGAGTACATAATTGGCCTTAGTTATCGATGTACAAGGCGATTAAATGACTCATTTATACCCAGACTAGCGGCATTATTTGTTAGAGGAATTATTATGATTAACAGGCTTTTTATCTCCACGGTCATGCTTGCGTCGTTATCGTTAGCGGCATGCACCCAAACGCCTAATGCTGCCAATAACCTTGCCTTTAGTAATAACGGTAAATTTGTCAAAATCGTCGACGAAGATGAGGTTTATCACGATAAGCTGGCTTATGATATTCAGGCTGCGGGAATATCCCCCAAAGGCCAAGTGAATGTGTGGGCAGAAAAGTTAGTTAACGAGTTAGTGTTGCAAAATGACGCCTTACGCCCAGATCAACCACTGCTGATTTCTACACCTGTGATGACCAGTAATTTAAGTGCAACCAATGAATTAGCATTACAGTTACAACAAGGATTGCTCGCGGCGTTCCACGCTCATGAATTTAACTTAGTCGATTTAAATGTGGCGACAAATCTGCGCGCCACAGAACAAGGCGAGTTTATGTTGAGCCGCAACTGGGAACTGTTACGTGCAGATTTACCGGTTTCACATGTATTAGTGTCGACCATGACCCTCACCCCTGAAGGTATTGTGTTTAACGGCCGAGTGGTTAATGTGACTAATAATCGCGTCCTTTCAGCGGTGCAATCATTTGTAGCAGCATCGAGCTTATCGGGTTATTTACAGCCCTCTGAAATGATTGAATCACGCAATGGTTTACTGTATCGCCACGAAAATAAGGGCGACAGTCGTTACACCGTATTAGGAGATAAGCTATGAAGTCGTTGATATTAATTATGCTATTGCTGCTAACTGGCTGTGTGAGCAAAGACAAATATGTTCAGTGGGAAACCGAAGCACCAGCTTCATTCCCAACACTTACGGCAATAGGTTATGCCCCTTTGGCGACCCAACCCAGTAAAGAGCCATCACATCGTATTTTAATGGCGATGCAAGCTTCAAAAATTGCCGCTTACCGAGAGTTGGCTGAGCAAGTATATGGACAAAAGATTTCTGCAAATAGCGACGTAAGTGAGTGGTTATTAACTGACGACAACGTTAAGTCTAGCGTGAGTGGGATTATTCGCGGCGCTAAAGTGGTTAAGACCTACCCTTCTGGTGAATTTTATGTCACAGAGCTAGCTCTGGACTTTAAACAAGTATGGCAGTTGTACGAACAACAAAATCGTCCTAAACGCGTAAAAGAAGTTACTTACTTTTAATTGAACGTTTACGAGATCTTGTGGCTAAATTGGAACATGTCGATTGATCGTTATTAATTACCGATTATTGATTGCTGGTTAACAGTTAACGCTACCTTGTTGATATAAAAAATGCCGCTGACATCAGCGGCATTTTTTATTGTATGACATTAACTCTTATCATTAAAACGTCAGTTTAAACACTAAACCTAATGCTGCTTGGTTTTCCATGTCTTCCGTAACGTCTGGATAACTTAACTCCATTTCGCCACCAAAATAATAACCTGCATACGCATTAAGGCTAATATTACTAGTTGCTTGCCAGCCTGCGCGAGCAAAGCCTACCCATTCTTCTACTTCAATGGTTTTGTCATCGTCTGCAATTAAAAAACGTTCAGTTCGCTTTGAACTCCCCACACCGAAACTCCAGTCACGGTTATACTGATAACTTAACTCTAATCCTGCAGGGCCACTAAAACCAGCTTGGAACGGGTTAGCAAGTACCCACTTATCGTTTATCTGCCAACGTACGGCTAAATAAGGTACGGTGCGCACTTCTGAAATATCATTTAAGTATGCAACACCAAAGCCCAGCATATTGCCGGAATCAAAGCGGTACATGCCCGAGGCAACGACACCATAACTTTGCGCATTTGAAAATGATGCTGTATCGGCATAGGCGTATTGCAGTTTGGGGGCTATAAGGAACATCCAATGATTATCAAGACGATAAGATAACGATAAACCGGCACTGTATTGATGTATGGTTGACCAAGGTTGAACAGTTGAACGTAAAGGGCTGTTTTGGTTCATATCCCAGTCATAATCGAGATTATCGTAGCCTAAGTTTGCACCTATGGACCACTGACGATTAAGCGGCATGCTGGCTGAAAAACTGGTTTTCCATGTATCTCTTTGTAACTGATTAGGGTTATTGCTATCAGCCCCAACATTAGCGGTACCGGTTGATGTACGAGCCACAGTGAGCGAAAATGGTGAACGTTCTGGCGCTGCTAAAGCATGCTGACTTAACAACAGTCCCGACGCTAGCAAAATTGACAAAGCTGATAAACTCAATGATTTTGGCTGAATTACGTTAACGTTATAAAGCGTCATATCGATCTGCTTCCCTTCAAATAATGAGATAAGTTAACTATTACTTTGGGTTAATTACACCTTGGTTTAATAGTAGCTTGGATTAATAGTAGCTTGGATTAATAGTAGCTTGGATTAATTACAATAATACTGTTATAGAGCCAATTAAGTTCAACTTTTGATGGCTTATTTTATGTCAACTTGGTGGGCTCGCAAAAACATCTCGGCAGTATCTTGTAAGTATTGTTGTCTGGTTGTCAGTAAATCACCTATTTCTAAGCCTAACTCTAGACGTAATTTTAGTTCGCCAAATAACATTAAACACAATCTAACTGCGCTTTCATGCGGATTTTCAAAAAAGTATTCGCCATGCTCATTGACCTTTTTTAAGTAATTTCTAATCAGCCCGAGTACGTGCTTGGGACCTGCGTCATAAAACAATCTAGACACTTCTGGGTGAGTGTCAGCTTGAGCTACGCAAGTTTTAAATACTGTCATGGTTTCTTTGCTAACAATCATTTCACCAAATTGCAGAGCAAACTGCAAAATAACCCGTTGTGGATTTGCTGCATCAATTAAGGCATCGCCAGTGAGTTGATGCACCACACATTTAGATTCAATCGCAGACACAAACAAATCATCTTTGGAGCCAAAGTGAGAGTAAACAGTTTGTTTTGATACTCCGGCATGTTTTGCTACTTCATCCATGCTGGTATTAGAAAAACCCTGATGACAAAAAAGGCCAATCGCAGACTCAAGTACTTGAGCACGCTTTTGTTCACTGCGGCTCAAACTAACTTGTTCGATATTATTAAGCGATGTGTGTTTTTTTGTCATGTTGGTTCCGTAAATTAACTCATTAAGCATAATTGAGTGTCGAGGTTACTACTCATTATTTAGCGTTATAGTAACCAAAAATAGACTGGACAGTCTAGTTTTATAAAACTAGACTACCGAGTCTAGTTAACATTTAAATTACAAATTATGTTTTTTGGCTAATGAGTTCGCTTATTGTTATTAACACTGGTCCTTAAGATAAACCAACATTGGCACAATATATTGCTTTGCAAGGAATAAACTTATGTACGCGTCAAAGACATTCACCCCAATCATTCGATACTGGGCGCTAGGTTTAAGCTTAATCGCATTAGGCGGTTGTGGCTCTGAAGTAAAAGAGCATTCACAAACAACTGAGTATCAAACAGTATTGTCACAGCCTTTATCGTTAAGCGACCGTTATCAGCACATGCAAACTTACACGGGTACGATTCGCTCAGCCAATACCACCGGAATTGGTTTTGAGCTTGCGGGTAAACTCAATAACATCCTAGTCGACAGTGGCGATACGGTGAGTAAAGGACAAACATTAGCGCAGCTGGATACCGATTTATTGACCGCAGAAAAACAGCAATTACAAGCCAGTTTATTACAAACTCAAGCAGATATAGATTTAGCAAAAAGCACCTTAGTTCGTACTCAGAAATTGAAAAAACAAAACTATGTGTCTGAACAGCAACTCGATGAAACCCAACAACAAGTTATCAGCTTACAAGCTAACCAAAAGCGTATAGAAGCCAGCTTAAGTGCGACCAATTTGAAAATTGAAAAATCAACCTTACAGGCCCCATTTAATGGAACAATAAGTCAACGTTTTCATAATGTCGGCGAAGTGATTGCGCTAGGCAGTCCGGTTTTCACCTTGGTCGGTAACAGTCAGCCTGTTGCATATATTGGTGTCCCGATCGATATTGCTCAACAATTAACGGCTCAACAAATGGTAGATGTCCGTGTAGGTAAACAAACCTTTACCGCTAAAATTGCCGGAATAAGCGCCGAAGTGAACACGATTAGCCGTACGGTTCAGTTACGTATCCTGTTACCCGATTCAGCAAGAGTCATCAATGGTGAGATAGCCTATTTAGCTTATCAGCAAGATGTTCTGGAACCTGGTTATTGGGTGCCTATGTCGGCCTTAACTGACGGAGTTCGTGGATTGTGGAATGTGTTTACTTTAGTTGAGGCTGAACAAGGTTTTTATACTATTGAACGTCGCGATGTAGAAATTATCTATACCAATGAACAACAAGCGTATATTCAAGGCGCCATAAAACCAAGCGATTTAATTGTGTCACAAGGATTACATAAATTGGTCGTTGACCAAAAAGTGTCTCTCGCTAAAGCAGAGAAAACGGGGGCACTATGATTAAAGCATTTTTAGAAAATGGCCGCCTAACCAGTTTATTTATCGCATTATTAATTGTTGCGGGATTAGGTGCTATTTCAAGCCTACCCCGCACTGAAGATCCACATATTACGAACCGATTTTCATCTGTTATCACTCAATACCCTGGTGCATCTGCAGAGCGGGTTGAAGCACTCGTGACTGAAGTGTTAGAGAATCAATTACGCCGCTTGGAAGATTTAAAGCTGGTCCAGTCGACTTCTCGCCCTGGGATTTCGGTTATCCAGTTAGAGTTAAAAGACACGGTCACAGAGACTGCTCCTGTGTGGTCACGCGCTCGCGATCTTATCGCCGACAGTAAATCTTTGTTGCCAGTAGAAGCACAAAACAGTGTATTAGATGATCAACTAGGTTATGCCAACACAGCCATTTTAGGGCTTGTTTGGGCTGACGACAGCCCTGTAAGAGCCGATATCCTTAATCGTTATGCCAAAGAATTACAAAGCCGCCTAAGACTGCTCAGCGGTACTGATTTTGTTAAACTCTATGGCGCACCACAAGAAGAGATTTTAGTTGAGCTAGATGGCAATAAAATTAGCCAATTACATTTAACCCCCGCCAGTATTGCCGCTATTTTAAATAATGCCGACAGCAAAATTTCAGCCGGTGAAGTTAATAACAGCCAGTTTAGAGCCTTAGTCGAAGTTTCTGGTGAATTAGATTCGCAAAATCGTATCCGCCAAGTGCCGTTAAAAGTAGATGACTATGGTCAAATTATTCGCTTAGGGGATGTGGCTAATATTAGCCGCCAAGCTAAGACTCCGGCATCAAGTATCGCCTTAATCGACAGTCAACAAGGCGTATTGGTCTCTGCGCGCATGCTCAATAATAATCGAGTCGATGTGTGGCAACAGCATGTTAGCAGCGCTATAGATGATTTCTCAGTTAATTTACCTGCCAATATCAAGGTGCAATGGTTATTCGACCAACAAAGCTATACCAGTGACCGATTAGGCGACTTGGTGATTAATCTGTTACAAGGATTTGTGATTATTTTAGTGGTTCTGATGCTGACATTAGGACTGAGAAATGCGGTGATTGTGGCGATATCATTACCATTAACCGCATTATTTACCCTCACCTGCATGAAATATACTGGCCTACCGATCCACCAAATGTCGGTAACAGGTTTAGTGGTTGCGCTAGGTATTATGGTCGATAATGCGATTGTGATTGTTGATGCCATTGCGCAACGCCGTCAACAAGGTATGAGCAAACTGGAAGCGGTATCAAAAACCTTACACCATTTATGGCTACCACTAGCAGGGTCGACCATTACCACCATGCTAGCCTTTGCACCGATTGTGTTAATGCCGGGATCTGCAGGTGAGTTTGTTGGTGGCATTGCCATTTCGGTCATGTTTGCCTTACTCGGCTCATATATTATTTCTCATACCATTATTGCTGGCCTGGCGGGTCGATTCAGTCGCAGTGAAAAACCAACGGCTTGGTATCAGCAAGGGATGGCATTTCCAAGAATTAGCCAAGCATTTACCGCCAGTTTACAGTTTGCGTTATCTCGGCCAATATTGACCGCCATCGTAATTGGAATATTACCGATTGCAGGCTTTTTTGCTGCGGGTAAAATGACTGAACAATTTTTCCCTCCGTCTGACCGCGATATGTTCCAAATTGAAGTCTACCTGGCCCCCCATGTTAGTATCGATAACACTCTAGAGCAGGTCAAACTGATTGATAAAAAGCTGCAACAGATTGACGATATTGTCGCCGCTACATGGGTTGTTGGCGGTAATACGCCCTCTTTCTATTACAACTTAACTCAACGGCAACAAGGAGCAACTAATTACGCCCAAGCGATGATTAAAGTGACTGATTATGCCGCCGCCAATCGGTTAATTTTACAATTACAAAAAGAGTTTGATGCCCAATTTCCACAAGCACAGATTTTAGTGCGAAAACTGGAACAAGGGCCTCCCTTTAACGCTCCGGTTGAGTTGCGTATTTATGGCCCTAATCTTGATACCCTGAAAACACTAGGCGAACAAGTACGCGGAATTTTAGCCGCCACACCAGATGTCATTCACACTCGTGCCACCCTCAGTTCTGGCGCGCCAAAAGTGTGGTTACAAGTGAATGAAGACGCCAGCTTAATGAGCGGCCTAAGTTTGAGCGACATTGCTAATCAAATTCAAATGGCGACTACCGGGATCATTGGTGGCAGCATTTTGGAGCAAACAGAATCACTGCCAATACGGGTTCGCTTAGGCGACAACAGCCGCGAACAAGCCACTCGTTTAGCCGAGATTAATCTGGTGTCACCATCGGGGTCAGGCATTCCACTATCGGCATTATCTTATAACGAAATAAATGTCAGTCGTGGTGCAATCCCCCGTAGAAATGGTGAGCGCGTTAATACTATCGAAGCTTACATCACCAGTGGAGTATTGCCTGCACAAGTGCTCAACGAGGTTAAAGATACTATTGCTAATTTGTCTATTCCTGCGGGATACCACCTCGAAATAGGCGGCGAAAGCGCAAAGCGTAATGAAGCGGTAGGTAATTTATTGTCAAATATTGTACTTGTCGTCACTTTATTATTAGCGACGGTCGTGCTGTCTTTCAACTCGTTTAGATTAACCGCCATTATTTTACTGAGTGCTTTTCAATCGGCTGGTTTAGGCTTGTTATCCGTGTATGTATTTGGCTATCCGTTTGGGTTTACCGTCATCATCGGTTTATTGGGATTAATGGGGTTAGCCATTAATGCGGCCATTGTTATTTTGGCAGAGCTTGAGGATATTCCCGAGGCGCGTGATGGCAATTTAGCACTAATCATTAGTACTGTGAGCAGTTGTGGGCGTCATATTGGCTCAACCACTATCACCACCATAGGTGGTTTTTTACCGCTAATTATCGCCGGTGGCGGCTTTTGGCCACCCTTTGCTATCGCTATTGCTGGCGGTACATTATTAGCCACCATGTTGTCACTGATTTGGGTACCGGTAATGTATACCTTATTGATGAAGCCTAAAGCGGTAGCAAAAATGACATTAACCACACAGGTTTAATTACATGGCTTAATGGCATAGTTTAATTACATCGATTAGCGACTAATTAACAATCAGCAGTTTAATGAAAGTGACAAAAAACAAAAACACCCCATTAAGCTGCCGACATATGAGTAAGGATGATGGCAGCTTATTAAACGAACATAATTATCTAAATTTCAGCTTATGTGGCTAAGCTAGGCAAGATAATTGGCAACTGACCTCTAATCGAGTCGATGTCCTGCTTTACAATATCTTTGTCTATTTCCAGCGTAACAACTTTAGCAACGTTACTGCTCATTTCTTTGCGTAAGTTGCCAAGAAAATGAGGAGCAGCCACAACAATCAACTGGCTAAATTTGTGTGCATTATATTCAGCCTCAAGGTATCGACAGATCTCCCGAGCAAATTCGACAGCCTCATTCTTTTTAGGCTCAGTTTTCCCCCCAACAGAATGGTGACTATTGATGGCACCTCCAGCCTGACGGCCTGGTAGATCTGAGGTTAGTTTCTGTTCATGTTGCCGTGCTTCGGGATGGATCATGCTCTTAATCTCAATTAACGTAGATTTTGCTGTTTCTGCGTAAAATAGACGTGCATATGCGCTATCCGCGACTAAAATCCAACTGCTCATTATATGTCTCCCGTTAAGTGCATTATTAACAAATTGCCATGTTTAAAAAACAGACAATTAGGGTTAATTAATTATAGACAATATTTCTGTTAACACTTCGGAATTGAGATGTATTTCCTGGTATCTTTAAATAAAAATCTTACTTAGCAGCGGCGTGTTTATTACATATTGGGGGGACTTTTTAAAAGGCGGCAATTGAACATAAAATTGGCTTTGTTAACAGCCACTAAGTAACGAGATAATGAGTGCTAGTTTGAGTCATAAGTTAAAACCGGTCGGTTTTAGTTTTGTAAACAAGATGAATAGCCAATAAAAAACCGCTTTATCACTAAAGCGGTTTTTTCATATCAAACGATATAACGTTTATAGTTCGTTGTTACGATCCATATTTTCAGTATTCTCAAGCCATAACGCGTTGATGATACCGAATGAACACGCTAACAATACCCCTAAAATCCACGCAAAATACCACATAGACGTTGCTCCTTAATTTAGTAAAGTGAGCTTTTGTTGTTTTCAACAAACTCACGATTTAAGCGGCCGTACATCTTGTAGTAAGTCCAAATGGTGTAACTTAATACTGTGGGTACGAAGATAATAGCGGCAACTGTCATCACTTTAAGTGACATTTGACTGGCTGTGGCATCCCACATTGTTAAGCTGACATTAGGTTCTAATGATGAAGGCATAACAAATGGGAACATTGCTGCACCACAGGTCAAAATGACACAAGCAACCGCAAGCGAACTGAAAAAGAACGCAAATCCACTACGATTTAATCGACTGGCAAAAATCACTAATATTGGCATTAATAACCCTAATACCGGGAATAGCATGGTAAGAGGATATTTATCATAGTTAGTTAACCAAGCGCCCGCTTCAACCGCTACAGTCTTAGTGGTTGGATTTGACGGACCAGCAAGGTCAAGGGCTGAGGTAATAACATAACCATCAATACCGTTTACAAGCCAAACACCAGCTGCACCAAATAGAACCACTAATAAACCACCACAAACTTGCGATACTTTAGCGCTTCTAACCCGAAGCTCTCCGTCGGTCTTCATTTGTAACCATGTAGAACCTTGCATTATCACCATAGTGACACTCACAAGACCGGCTAATAAACCAAACGGATTCAATAAACCCAACAGACCGCCATGATAAGTAGCACGTAGATATTCATCAAAGTTAAATGGTACGCCTTGAAGCAGGTTACCAAATGCCACACCAATGATTAACGGTGGTACAAAACTGCCGACAAATAATGCTCTATCCCATGACTTACGCCATCTTGGATCTTCAATTTTAGAGCGATAATCAAAACCGACTGGACGTAAAAACAATGCAAATAGCACTAGCATCATTGCCACATAAAAGCCTGAAAACGATACCGCGTAGACCATAGGCCAAGCAGCAAATAACGCGCCACCAGCCGTCACTAGCCATACTTGGTTACCGTCCCAATGTGGTGCGATAGTGTTAATCATAATACGGCGTTCAGTATCATCTTTACCAATAACGGGTAACAATATACCTACGCCCATATCAAAGCCATCTGTCACGGTGAAACCAATAAACAGCACGCCGATTAACGCCCACCAAATAAATCTTAATACTTCATAATCAAACATAATCAGGTCCTCAGATTAAGCATCTTGGTTTTCGAAATGATAACGACCGGTCTTTAAGCTGCTTGGACCAAGACGAGCAAACTTATACATCAAGTAAGCTTCTATCACCAACAGGATGGTATAGAACACCGTAATCGAAATAATACTGAACCAAAGATCCGCCGTCGTTAAACTAGACGCCGACATGAATGTTGGCAGCACTTCAGAAATGGTCCAAGGTTGGCGACCAAACTCTGACACAAACCAACCAGCTTCAATGGCTACCCATGGAAGTGGCAAACTGTAAAGAGCAGCA
Organism: Shewanella sp. SG44-2; assembly: GCF_014164215.1. Taxonomy (NCBI): domain Bacteria; kingdom Pseudomonadati; phylum Pseudomonadota; class Gammaproteobacteria; order Alteromonadales; family Shewanellaceae; genus Shewanella; species Shewanella sp. SG44-2. The sequence goes on along the minus strand of NZ_JACJEU010000020.1, from coordinate 68,169 downwards.
CGAAGTACCCACTTTTTCTCGGCGATTTGATGACGAGTGCTTTGCCAGAAGGCTGCAGCAAACACCAATAGCATTATCACCCCAGAGCCAACCATTAAGCGGAAACTCCAGAACATAGGGGCTACAGTAGGAATTGAGTCATAAGACGCTGCAATAATTTGCTCTTCAGTCGCATCAACCACTTTGTCGGTATAACGCTTAAGCAAGAAACCATAACCTAGGTCGATTTTGGTCGCTTCAAATTGCTCTCTAACTTCAACCGATTTATCACCAGCACGTAATTTTTCAAGTAGAGCATACGCAACCATGCCGTTACGAATTCGTACTTCGTGATCTTTAATAAGATCCCTAATACCGGTCACTTCTTCATCTAAAGAACGTGTCGCAATAATGCCCATCGCATATGGTATCTTAACGGCGTAATCCGTGTGCATAGTTTCTTGGTTAGGGAAACCAAATGCCGTAAAGGCTGCTGGTGCTGGCTCGGTGTGCCATTCAGCTTCAATTGCGGCTAATTTAACACGTTGGACTTCACCTACTTCATAACCTGATTCATCGCCTAACACGATGACCGATAAAATAGATGCCATACCAAAACTTGCTGCAATAGCGAATGAGCGACGAGCAAAAGGTAAATCTCGGCCTTTCAATATGTAGTATGAGCTAATAGCTAATACAAACATCGCACCTGCTACATAACCAGAGGCGACGGTATGAACAAACTTAACTTGCGCAACGGGATTAAATACCACTTCGGCAAAATTGGTCATTTCCATACGCATGGTTTCATAGTTAAACACAGAACCCACTGGGTTTTGCATCCAACCATTGGCGATCAAAATCCATAAAGCTGACATATTAGAGCCAAGGGCAACGAGCCATGTGACTGCTAAATGTTGGCGCTTACTGAAACGATCCCAACCAAAAAAGAACATCCCGACTAACGTAGACTCAAGGAAGAATGCCATTAAGCCTTCAATCGCCAGGGGCGCACCAAAAATGTCACCTACGTAATGAGAATAGTAGGACCAGTTAGTACCAAACTGGAACTCCATCGCTAAACCCGTTGTCACGCCTAAGGCAAAGTTTATCCCAAACAACTTACCCCAAAATTTAGTCATGTCTTTATAAACTTGCTTATTGGTCATCACATACAGTGATTCCATAATCGCAAGAATAAAGGCTAAACCTAGGGTGAGTGGAACAAATAAAAAATGATACATGGCTGTCAGCGCAAATTGAAAACGCGATAGCTCAACGACCTCTTCGATAATCATTGGCGACTCCTTACTTCAGTACAACCAAATACGACACAGCAACATACCGTTGCCATAATGATGATGTTATACCTGAAAACGGTCATATTGAAGCAGTGGACAACTCACCAAAGAGTGAAAAATGATAAATTAACCTGTTTGCCTATGTTTTCAAGCCCAATCCTAAACGCCCTATATCTTACGGCATATTCACTTTGTAGATCATATTTTTTAGTCAATTATGTGACCAGCATTAGATTTGGTGCATGGAGAATGTTTTATTACAGATAATCAGCCCATTAGCGTAAAGCATGTCGATTATTTCAGCAGATATTAGCTGTCAGGTTGATCACAATCATAAATGAACTTGCGATATTCAGAGTGATAACATTTGAACACGAATTTGCAACCCTCTTGAGGTATTGACAAAAAACGCATAATTGCTAGGCATAAACAGCAAGCTGACCTAATTTTAGATAAAAAGCTCAACTCACAAAGATTGTTAATATAAAGTAGCAAAATACACAAAAAATTAATATTAGATAAATATTTCTATAATTTACATTTAAAGTAAAAAGAAATAAATTGTCATTTTTCAATACCATACAAAATCATAACTATTAATTATCTTAAAACAAAACATTCAATCATTAAATAAACTAATGTCAAACATCATTTTTCCTCGTTTGAATGCACATTAGTTCAATTGTATAATTTGCGCACAGTTAAGAACACGAACACGAGTTGTGCAATCAGTCGTTGTCTTAATTCCAGTGACCTAACCTAGAGAGAATGTGCTATGACTCAATTATTCGAACATGTTGCCAACCTATACATACGTGTTTTTACTGAAATGTTTACTGCTAAAGAAGTGAAATAAGCGAGCACACTTTTTTATTTATACCGTGTTTAGTGGATGTTTTTGTTAGCGCAGAGATCATATTAAGCGGTAATCGTTATTATCCAATGATAACGAATCAGAAAACCCCATAGAGTAAACCTATGGGGTTTTTCTTTTTCACCACAACATAAAGTCAGTTGCGGTAAACAAATTGAAACCAATAAAAAAGGCGACTCAACGGAGTCGCCTTTCGCTTTAGTTACATTAAGTAATTTAACTAAATCAAGTGATTTTGCTAAACTAAGTGCATGATTTGCTATTAACCAATCTTCACTCGTGCATTACGGAACATACGCATCCATGGGCTATCTTCACCCCAATTATCTGGATGCCATGAATTGGCAACGGTTCTGAATACACGCTCAGGATGCGGCATCATAATTGTTACGCGACCATCAGTGGTACAGATACCAGTTAAGCCATTAGCAGAACCATTTGGGTTTTCTGGGTACTGGGTCGCAATTTGACCATGACCATCAACATAGCGCAGTGCAATAGTGCCCGATGCTTCTGCATTTGCTAACGCTTGAGCATTGGCAAATTCAACTAAGCCTTCACCATGCGATACTGCGATAGGCATACGAGAACCGACCATGCCTTCAAAAAATACCGATGGATTTTGTTGCACTTCAACCAAACTGAATCGAGCTTCAAAACGCTCAGAACGGTTACGCACAAAACGTGGCCAATGCTCACTTCCTGGAATAATTTCTTTCAGGTTAGATAACATCTGACAACCATTACACACGCCAAGGGCGATGCTTGAATCACGTTCGAAGAAACGGCTAAACTCGTCGCGAGCACGATCATTAAACAAAATCGATTTAGCCCAACCTTCACCAGCGCCTAACACGTCACCGTAAGAGAAGCCGCCACATGCCACTAGGCCTTGGAATTCTTCTAAACTAATTCGACCAGATAAAATGTCCGACATGTGCACGTCGCGACTTTCAAAACCGGCACGGTCAAAAGCGGCTGCCATTTCAACATGAGAGTTAACGCCTTGCTCACGTAAAATAGCCATTTTAGGTGCGACACCTTTAAGGATATAAGGTGCGGCGACATCTTCACTTGGATTAAAGCCTAATTTAACCGTTAAACCTGGCGCATCAGCTTGTTGTTTAAGCTCATATTCTTCACGCGCACATTCCGGATTGTCACGTAGCGCTTGCATGCGATAGGTTGTTTCTGACCATAAGGTACGCAGTGCAGTACGGCTGTCAGCAAATATGACTCGCTCGCCGTCATTAATGCTAATTTTGTCTGCCGTTTGCAAACCACCGATGTGATGACACGTTACGCCTTTAGCTTCAAATTGCGCGGCAATGGCTTTAGCATCAATAGCACTGACTTGAATTACAGCACCAATTTCTTCGTTAAATAAACGTTCTAAATCAGTACCACTCAAGCTGGCTAAATCAATTGTTAACCCGGTATTACCAGCAAAAGCCATTTCCACGAGAGTGGTAAATAAACCGCCATCACTACGATCGTGATAAGCCATAACCGCTTGATCGGCTACGAGTTGCTGCATCACTTCAAAAAAGCCAGCTAAGTTAGCGGTTTTATCCAATGTTGGTGCAATGTCACCTAACTCACTGTAAACCTGCGCTAAACAAGAACCGCCTAAACGGTTTTGGCCATTGCTTAGGTCCAGCATTAATAAAGCACTGTCACCTTTATCACTGCGAAGCTGTGGCGTTACCGTTTTACGAATGTCTTGTACTACACCAAAGGCAGTGATGACTAACGACATAGGCGATGTGACGGTTTTCTGAGTGCCGTTATCTTCCCATGCGGTTTTCATCGACATGGAGTCTTTGCCAACAGGAATTGTTATACCAAGTTCAGGACAAAGGTCTTCACCAATCGCTTTAACGGCTTGGTATAAACCGGCATCTTCACCAGGATGACCCGCTGGAGACATCCAGTTAGCAGAAAGCTTAATACGCTTGAACGAGCCAATGTCAGTACCAGCAATGTTCATAATCGATTCGGCAACCGCCATGCGGGCTGAGGCGTCAAAGTCGAGTAAGGCTAACGGAGTACGCTCACCCATCGACATCGCTTCACCGCAGTAACTGTCATAACTTGAGGCGGTTACCGCGCAGTCGGCAACTGGAACCTGCCATGGACCCACCATTTGATCGCGATTAACTAAACCAGTAACGGAGCGATCACCAATGGTGATAAGGAAGGTTTTGTCTGCCACTGTTGGCAAGGTTAAAATGCGCTTAACGGCATCTTTTAGCTCAATTTTAGTTTGATCTAACGCTGGCGATACTGCTTTGGCAGTTACCACATCACGGCTCATCTTAGGCGCTTTACCTAATAAAACTTCAAGCGGTAAATCAATCGGCTTGTTGTTAAAATGGCTGTCGGCAAGCGTTAAATGCATCTCTGCTGTTGCTTCACCAACCACGGCAAATGGCGCGCGTTCACGGGCACAAATATCAGCAAATTGTTGTAAGTTCTCTGGTGCAACCGATAACACATAACGCTCTTGTGATTCATTACACCAAATTTCAAGCGGGCTCATGCCTGGCTCGTCAGAGGGAACATTACGTAAATTGAATACCCCGCCGCGATCAGCATCATTCACTAATTCAGGGAACGCATTGGATAATCCACCCGCGCCGACATCGTGAATAAACTGAATTGGGTTGGTGTCACCTAATTGCCAGCAGCGGTCGATCACTTCCTGACAACGACGTTCCATTTCTGGGTTTTCGCGTTGTACAGAAGCAAAATCTAAATCTTCGCTAGACTGACCTGACGCCATAGATGATGCTGCACCGCCGCCTAAGCCAATGTTCATTGCCGGTCCACCAAGCACAATGAGCTTAGCACCAACGGTAATCTCACCTTTTTGAACATGATCTTCACGGATATTGCCTAATCCACCAGCAATCATAATAGGCTTATGATAGCCGCGTACTTCAACACCATTATGGCTAGACACTAATTGCTCGTAGGTGCGGAAATAACCGGTAATGGCAGGACGACCAAATTCGTTGTTAAATGCTGCGCCGCCAAGTGGGCCTTCGAGCATAATTTCTAACGGTGTGACAATACGATCTGGCTTACCGTAATCCCCTTCCCATGGTTGTACAAAACCAGGAATTTTTAAGTTAGAAACAGTAAAGCCAGACAAACCCGCTTTAGGTTTAGAACCTCGGCCAGTAGCACCCTCATCGCGAATTTCACCACCTGAGCCAGTAGCCGCACCAGGATATGGACTAATTGCAGTAGGATGATTGTGCGTTTCGACTTTCATCAATATATGCATTGGCTCGGTGTGATAGTTGTAAACACCATCGGGATCAGGGAAAAAACGTCCCGCAACAGAACCTGTCATCACCGCAGCATTATCTTTGTAAGCTGATAACACGTAATCAGGTGTCACTTCAAAGGTGTTTTTAATCATTTTGAACAATGACTTTGGCTGTACTTCACCATCGATTGTCCAATCTGCATTGAAAATTTTGTGGCGACAATGTTCCGAGTTTGCTTGAGCAAACATCATTAATTCGATGTCGTTAGGGTTACGCTTTAAACGAACAAAATTTTCAATTAAATAGTCAATTTCATCATCGGCAAGGGCCAAGCCTAGCTTAATGTTGGCCACTTCTAATGCGCGGCGGCCTTCAGCAAGAATATTCACACTGCTAAATTTTGCCGGTTCAGTACGAGAAAATAATACTTCAGCAGCTTCAAATGCTGGCAGCATCACTTCGACCATACGGTCATGTAATAACCCTTGCAGTAGTTTTTGTTGTTCTGCGGTTAATACTGACGCTTCAACATAATAAGCAATACCACGTTCAAGACGGTTAACTTTGCCTAAACCACAGTTATGAGCAATGTCGGTTGCTTTAGAAGACCAAGGAGAAATAGTGCCAGGACGAGGAGTAACAAACAGTAAAGTGCCTTGTGGGGCATGAGACTCAATAGCTGGACCATAAGTAAGAATAGTTTCTAACTGTAGACGTTCATTATCATCTAGTGGTTCACTCAAACTGGCTAAATGTACATATTCAGCATAAATTTGAGAAACAGGAAGCGCTGCGTTTTCGCAAGCCTCCATGAGTTTTTGAACTCTAAATGCAGATAGTGCTGGGGCTCCGCGAATGATTTCCATCACGTCTATTCACCTTTATAATATAGGAGGATCAGAATTGGCGCTATTATAGGGAATTGCACACTACAAATCACCTTCAAGCACCGGTGAAAACAGTGTTTCCTGATAGGGAAAATATCCCACTCAAGTAATGCTAAAGTGAATAACATGATCACTTTACCTTTTAACAAAAAACAACCATAAAATGCTGCTTATTTACTCAACTATAGGCGTTTAGGAAAACTCCTGATAAAGTAAGCCAAAAATAAGCTAACTCCCCTACATATTTAAAGGCTATTCAACCGGTATTTCATTCGTTTTTACACATCACTCTGATGACATTAACGAAACAACTTAAGATAACCAATTAATAAATATGATCAAAACCTTATTCATAATCTTACTGTGCGGGATTCTATCCGCCTGTCAACCTGTTGATATTCAAGATGTTGATATTGCCGCCCCAGCACCTAAGCGTACCGTATTAAAGGTAGGGACCTTATATGGCCCACAGATTTATCTGAATTCAGAACAGGGTGAAAGCGGATTCGATTTTGAAATGGCGCAGCGCTTTGCTGACTATTTAGCCGTCCCTTTAGAGATGATCCCATATACCAATCGCAAACAATTATTTGCGGCATTAAAAGAAAACAAGATTGATATTATTGCGGCCGGTATCGCTAAAACCCCCAACCGCAGTCAACAATTCAAGCTCGGACCAACCTTGTATAAAGTCAACCAAGTACTGGTATATAAGGAAGGCACTCCGGAACCCAAAGACATTAGCACTCTGTCGGGTGAGATTACCGTCATGGCAAACTCATCTTCAGTCAATACCTTAACCAAATTACAAAAAGACTATCCTGAGTTGATGTGGAATCAAGTCAACGACAAAGACAATGAAGAACTGTTTGCACTAATAGCCAACGGCGAACTGAACTACACCATTTCAGATTCAAATAGTTTATTGATCAATCAACGTTTTTTACCCGAACTGCGCGCGGGAATGATTTTAGAAGAAAAAGTCGAAGTGGTGTGGCTATTACCGCCTAATAACAGCGATCGTTTAATGAGTAAGTTGTTGGCTTTTTGGCATAAAGAAAGGCGTGCAGGTACGCTGGAGCATTTAAACGAGAAGTATTTTGGCCACGTAAAACGTTTTGATTACGTTGATACTCGCGCCTTTATCCGCGCAATTGATAATATTCTTCCCGAATATCGCAGTTTTTTCGAGGAGTATTCTGGAGAGTTAGATTGGCGTAAATTAGCGGCCGCCAGTTATCAAGAATCACACTGGAACCCTAGTGCTCGCTCACCTACCGGGGTGAGAGGTATGATGATGCTAACCCAGCCGACAGCAGCTTACGTCGGTGTAGATGATCGTCTAGATGCAGAACAAAGCATACGTGGTGGCGCATTTTATTTAAAAGACATGATGGAGAGGCTACCTGATACCATTTCTGAAGCTCAACGGATCTGGTTCGCACTGGCGTCTTATAATATCGGTTTAGGCCATGTAGAAGATGCGCGCCGATTAACAGAATCAATGGGAATGGATCCAAGTGCATGGCGTGATGTCAAAAAAGTATTACCTTTGTTGCAACAATCTAAATATTATAAACAAACTCGTTATGGTTATGCTCGTGGTAGTGAAGCGGTGCATTATGTTGACAGTATTCGTCGTTACTACGACACCTTAGTTTGGATCGATAATCAAACCAAAACAATGGAGATTATCGAAGAGAAAGAACAAGTTGAAGTGATTGCAGAAGAAGTACCAACCAAAAGTAACGTATCGGCGCAATAATTATTATGCTTACACGCTTATCGTCATAAACCTGACCGATAATCGTCACGAATATAAGGTACTATGGTGCTGAATTTATCGTTAGAAAGCATTCAGCTAAAGTATGTTGTTTATGAGTAACCTCGGTGAGGTTAACCAATATTAAGGGAGCACGGTATGAGAAGAAGAGCTATAAGCAATACCATGTCACGTCGTCGTGTCATGCTTAAAGTACATAAAAACCGCATTCAAAATCGTCAACGAGCTCATTTTTTATTGGTTCAAACTGAAAATTAATCTTTCGTTAGCCACATAAAAACAAGTCACTCAATCAGTCTATTTTTTAGCTAACTGTTTGAGTGCTTTTTTTTCTGCTCTACGTCGCTGAAAAAATGCACTTAATTGCGCGCCACATTCTGCTGCCAACACACCTGAACTTACTTCAAGCTGATGATTAAACACAGGATGTTGCAATAAATTAATCACACTACCCGCCGCGCCAGTTTTTAAATCATCCGCACCATACACAACCCGCGTAATACGACTGTGCACCATCGCACCCGCGCACATAGTGCAGGGTTCTAACGTGACATATAAAGTCGTGTCGAGCATACGATAATTCTCTAACACCTTGCCTGCTTGACGAATACATTCCATCTCGGCATGAGCGGTTGGATCGTGATTTACAATACTTAAATTACAACCACTGGCAATTAACACATCGTCTTTAACCAATACGGCACCCACAGGCACTTCGCCTTTTAGCTCGGCTTGCTCGGCAAGTTGCATCGCTAAACGCATCCACTTTTCATCAATAACTTGCTGCTCGTTATTAACATTAATATCTATAATACTCTTATCAACATCAAGAGATGGACAATGGTTGACTAAAACATCTGCCTTTGGGGGATTTTTCACTCTATAAACCTAGGTCATTTTCATGCGAAATTATAATAATCTGAATTTTGAATCATTAATGGTTATCGAACAACTCTTTATCCAACTATCTACTTGCTATTGTTAGTTGTAGGTTCAACGACCCGTCCCCAGATAAAAACAGCAACGCTACCCAACAGGCCGAGAATCATTATCCATGTACCCACCCCTGCTTGTGGTGGCATTTCGCCATTACTATCAGAGGTCAATGGCGCCAAGACTATAACAAACGAGCCAATAATGATTGATGCGGCGCAAACAATACAATAGAAACGGCCATGAGCGTTACGAACAGCCTTCCAGAGTGTCAATACCAAGCAGCTAAGATAGAGTGTTACAAATAGAACAATACTGATTATTTCACCTACCGCCCAAGTATTTGGGTCTATTACAGTATCAGAATGCATTCATTTATCCTTTATCTTTATTCTTGTGTGCGGATGATTGCATTGGTGGTATTGAACGTACCCTCAGCCCAACTATAGGCGGCAAAACAAGCGCTTGGGCCAACTAAATTACAGCTTGTTCCATGATGTTTGAGCAACAACACAGGCGAGCTACCAAGTGATAGAACCGTACTGTCTTGCGCAAGAAACTCAAACCGTTTATAGCTATTGTCATCATTTGAAACAAATATGTTGATGTAATGACCACCGGTTCCACCGTTAAACAGTGTGGCAGAACTTGAACAACTAAATGCGCGAGTATCAATAATGGGATCAGTAATACCGTCCTGATTAAAATCGGTAGTAAAATAAATACCACCATCAGTGACCTCTAACACGCCCTTATCCAAAGTTGCACAATCCAATTTAGCTGCCTCAACAAAAGTAGCCAGAGTGGGTTTAAAGCGCGTTGAAATATCTTGTGCTGACGCCATCGCAGGAATGATTAAAACCAAAGAGGCCGCTGTCGTTATTATGCTTTGCTTTATGATTGAATACATAGGTTTTGATTTCCAGTTCAGGGACATAAACAAAAAAGCCCATAAAATATGGGCTTAAATATGGCTTATTGCAAGTTAATACAAGCTATTATCTAGCGCGAGATTACTCCCATTCGATCGTTGCTGGCGGCTTACCTGAAATATCATAAACCACACGAGAAATACCATCGACTTCATTGATAATACGGTTCGACACGCGGCCTAAGAAATCATACGGCAAATGTGCCCAATGTGCGGTCATAAAGTCGATAGTTTCTACCGCACGTAGCGATACAACCCAATCATACTTACGACCATCCCCCATTACACCTACCGAACGAACGGGTAAGAAAACGGTAAAGGCTTGGCTCACTTTATTATACAAATCAGCTTTGTGTAGCTCTTCAATAAAGATAGCGTCTGCACTGCGCAGTAAATCACAATATTCTTTTTTCACTTCGCCAAGTACACGAACACCTAAACCTGGTCCTGGGAACGGATGACGATAAAGCATGTTGTAAGGCAGGCCTAGCTCTAAACCAATTTTACGCACTTCATCTTTAAATAACTCACGTAGTGGTTCAACTAAACCCATCTTCATATCGGCAGGTAAACCGCCCACATTGTGGTGCGACTTAATCACATGTGCTTTACCGGTTGCACTGCCCGCTGATTCAATCACGTCAGGATAAATAGTGCCTTGGGCTAGCCATTTAGCATTGGCGCATTTTTTTGATTCTTCATCAAAAATTTCAACAAACACACGGCCAATGATTTTACGCTTCGCTTCAGGTTCTGCTTCGCCAGCCATTGCATCTAAGAAACGGTTTTCGGCATCAACGTGAACAATATTGAGTCCAAAATGATCGCCAAACATTTCTAATACTTGCTCGGCTTCGTTCAAACGCAGTAAACCGTTATCAACAAATACACACGTTAGTTTATCGCCAATCGCCCGATGTAATAGCATCGCCACAACCGATGAATCTACCCCGCCAGATAAACCCAGAATAACTTCGTCATCACCAATTTGCTTTTTTAAACGCTCAATAGCATCTTCAATAATTGATGATGGCTTCCAATTGGCTTTACAGCCACAAATGTCTAACGCGAAATGCTCTAGCATACGCTGACCTTGGCGAGTATGCGTCACTTCTGGGTGAAACTGTACGCCGTAAAAACCTTTCTCTTCATTGGCCATAGCGGCAAACGGACAAGTTGCCGTTTTCGCTACGGTCACAAAACCTTCAGGGATAGCAGACACTTTATCGCCGTGGCTCATCCACACATCAAGCAAAGGTTTGCCTTCTTCGCTAACGGCATCTTCAATGCTTTTAAACAAAGCTGATGTGGTTTGCAATTCAATTTGTGCGTAACCAAACTCACCTTCGCCAACGCCTTGAATCACTTTGCCACCAAGCTGTTCTGACATGGTTTGCATGCCGTAACAAATACCCAATACCGGTACGCCAGCAGTAAACACATACTCTGGAGCACGTGGTGAATTGTCTGCGGTGACACTTTCAGGGCCACCAGCCAAAATAATACCATTTGGGGCAAACTCACGAATTTGCGCTTCGCTCACATCCCACGCCCATAACTCACAATACACACCAATTTCACGGATACGACGCGCAATAAGTTGAGTGTACTGAGAACCAAAATCGAGGATTAGAATCTTATGATCGTGAATATTACTCATGAATAACCTTTACATATTAATTAAGTGTAATAACTCGCATCCAACTGATGCGGGCAAATTAACGCTAATAAAACAAGGGCGACATAACGTCGCCCTTACCGTAATTATGAACGATAGTTTGGTGCTTCTTTGGTAATGGTCACGTCATGAACGTGTGACTCACCCATACCTGCTGAAGTTACTCTTACAAACTGTGCTTTTTCATTTAACTCTTTAATCGTGGCACAACCCGTTAAGCCCATGCATGAACGCAAGCCGCCCATGTGTTGGTGAATGATCTCTTTCAACTTACCTTTGTACGGCACGCGACCTTCAACACCTTCAGGTACTAATTTGTCTGCTGCGTTGTCGCTTTGGAAGTAACGGTCAGATGAACCTTGAGTTTGGCCCATAGCACCCAGAGATCCCATACCACGGTATGATTTATAAGCACGACCTTGGTAAAGTTCAGTTTCACCTGGCGCTTCTTCAGTACCAGCAAACATAGAACCCGCCATGATGCATGATGCACCTGCAGCTAATGCTTTAGCTAAGTCGCCAGAAAAACGAATACCGCCATCAGCAATAACAGGAATGCCTAACGCGAGTACGGCTTCAGCAGCATCAGATACCGCAGTAATTTGCGGCACACCAACACCCGTTACAATACGAGTAGTACAAATTGAACCAGGGCCGATACCGACTTTAACGGCGTTAACGCCCGCTTCAACTAGCGCAAGTGCGCCAGATGCGGTGGCAACGTTGCCGCCAACAATTTGTAAATCAGGGTATTTGGCTCTAGTGTCACGAATGCGCTGCAATACGCCTTCTGAGTGACCATGTGATGAGTCAATCAATAATACGTCAACCCCGGCTTTTACGAGCGCGTCAACACGCTCTTCATTGCCAGGACCAGCACCGACGGCTGCGCCAACACGTAAACGACCTAATTCGTCTTTACATGCGTTTGGTTTGCGTTCAGCTTTTTCGAAATCTTTAACGGTGACTAAGCCTTTAAGTTTAAAGTTTTTATCAACCACTAAGACTTTCTCAATACGATGAGAATGCATTAGTTTTTGCACTTCATCTAACTTAGTACCTTCAGTTACTGTGACTAGACGATCTTTTGGGGTCATCATGTCGGCAACGGTTTTGCTCCAATCAGTCACAAAACGCACATCACGGCCTGTAATAATACCCACAAGTTCGTGTGCATCATTCACTACAGGGTAACCAGCAAAACCATTATGTTCCGTTAATAAACGTAAATCAGTTAAGCTTGTGGTAGGCGTAACAGTAACGGGATCTTGAACAATACCGGCTTCATAACTTTTAACTTTACGAACTTCTTCAGCTTGTTGCTCAATACTCATGTTTTTATGAATGAATCCTAAACCACCTTCTTGCGCCATCGCGATCGCAAGACGAGATTCAGTCACAGTGTCCATGGCGGCTGACACAAGTGGAATATTTAATTCGATTTTAGTCGTTAAACGAGTTTTAAGAACTGCGGTATTAGGGAGTACGGTCGAGTGGGCAGGAACCAACAACACATCATCAAAGGTTAGTGCATCTTTCAGTAAACGTAGCATGGCAACATCTCCCTAGTAAGTAGGATTTGAGGTGAAATATTGCGGCGAGATTATACCTTGCATATTGCAGTTGGTAAATGGAAAATAGATTTTTATTAACGTTAGAATGAGAACTCTCATGAGTGCCACAAAAAACAATGTTTATAGTGTTTCGCAATTAAATAGCGAAGTGAGGCATATTCTTGAAGGTCAAATTGGCAAAATTTGGCTAAATGGTGAAATATCAAACTTTTCGGCTCCAAGTTCAGGGCATTGGTATCTCACATTAAAAGACGCTCATTCACAAGTTCGCTGTGCTATGTTTAAGGGCCGTAATCAATCTGTGCGCTTTAAACCCGTCAATGGTCAACAAGTATTGATTAAAGGCGCCATCAGTGTTTACGAGCCTCGTGGCGATTATCAGCTGCTACTAGAGTCAATGCTGCCAGCAGGTGACGGACTACTCGCACAGGAATTTGAAGCGTTAAAACTAAAATTGGCCGCTGAAGGCTTATTTGCACTAGAAACCAAACGCCCTATTCCAACCAATATCCAACGAATTGGTGTCATCACATCGGCAACGGGGGCGGCGTTGCGAGATATCTTGCATGTATTGGCACGCCGAGATCCATCAATTGAAGTAGTTGTGTACCCAACTCAAGTTCAAGGTGCTACAGCCAGTCAATTAATCTGCCAAGCAATTGTCACCGCCAATCAACGCATGGAAGTTGATGTACTGTTGCTTACCCGTGGTGGCGGTTCGTTAGAAGATTTATGGTGCTTCAACAGCGAACACTTAGCCCATGCGATTTACAACAGTGCACTGCCTGTTGTTAGCGCGGTTGGCCATGAAATAGATACCACCATTAGTGATTATGTAGCCGATGTACGCGCCCCAACGCCGTCAGCCGGTGCTGAATTATTATCAAAAGACAAAGGCAATAAAGCAGAAAAGTTGGCGCTATTATTATCGCGTTTGCAGCAAGGGATGAAGCATTACCAATTGCAGCAATATGGACGATTAACTCAGTTATCTCATCAGCTTCAACGCCATGAGCCGCAACATAAACTGCAGCAATTTGAACAGCGATTTGACGAAATTCAAATGCGCTTAGAAAATGCCTTACAGCATAAACTCAGTCGCTTAACCTTACGCCACCAGCAATTACATAATCGTTTGCAACAACGTTCACCAGTCAACACTCTAACCTTAGAAAAACAGCGGCTTGGGTATTTAATTGAACGCTTTAACGACGCCAGTAAAGACTATTTTAAACAGGCTGAATCACAAGTTTCACAAGCCGCCCATAAACTTGACACCGTCAGCCCACTGGCAACCTTAAGCCGGGGTTATTCAATCACAAGTACCAATGAGCATGTTATCGAAAATGTCAATCAATTAAGCAATGGTGATGTTATTCATACTCGGTTAAAGCAAGGAAGTGTCACCTCCACCGTGACAGATGTTTCAACTAAATAACAAGCATGGTTTCGATGATAGAAATGTGGCAAAAGGACGTAACGTGAAACAGATAGATTATCGATTATGTATGCTTGTTATTTAGATCACTTACCATCCATATACCAATTATCTGTGCCAAATACATGTAGTCATCTAGATTATTGTTCACTAACTCCGTTATCGGTTAAGCAAAAAAAGCCATCTTTCGATGGCTTTTTTATTTAAAGGTCAACAAGCATCGCTTGTTAACCACACTCACGGCTAAAACTACTTACCCATTGGTGTTAATACAATTTCTACACGACGGTTTTGCGAACGACCTTGTTCGGTAGAGTTGCTGGCAATTGGGCTTGACTCGCCCATACCAGTAGAAGACACACGTGAACCGCTGACTTTCTGGCTGGTCATATACTGCGCAACTTCACTCGCACGTACTTGTGACAAACGCAGGTTGTAAGAATCTGAACCTGAACTGTCGGTATAGCCAATCACATTTAAACGAGTATCATCATATTCTTTGGCAACTAATACAACACTGTTTAATACTGATTTAGCACGTGAGCTTAGTACAGTTTGATCAACCCCAAAGGTCACTTCATTAGGCATGTTTAATACAATATTGTCACCGTTTCGCGTCACACTCACGCCAGTTGATTTTAACTGTTTACGCAATTCTGCTTCTTGCACATCCATGTAATAACCAATACCACCACCAAGAGCCGCACCAGATGCTGCACCAATTAATGCACCTTTACCGCGATCGCTTTTGCTTGATGAAAGCACACCAATGGCAGCGCCAGAAAGGCCACCGATAATAGCGCCATTTGTCGCTTTAGCATTTTCTGATTCGCCCGTATAAGGATTAGGTAACTGGCAACCTGACAACAACAGCGCCGAACCAATTAATGAACTGCATAACAACGATGCATTTAACTTTACTAACATACATACTCCTAACTACTTATCCCAGATGGATAAGTAAAAACTGACAAAATCAAAAATAATCATTCTAACGTAGATCTAAGGTGCATAAGCATTAATCTTACGTTATTTTTTATTAATCAAACGTCTACGAAACCCAATAACACCGGCCAGTAAGCCTATACTTAACCAAGATAAGGCCCCGCCTGAATGTTCAGTTTCAATATAAATCTCTTCCACATAAACCGCATCGCGGTCGCTACTTTCAAGTGGCAGCGCGTACAAGGCATTGGACTCATCACTACTTATTGTCGCGACCGGATCGGCATAACCTAGCTCATACAGATCGATCAATACATCATAATGATCGGCTTGATAACCACTGGCTAACGTTGTTAGCACTTCGTAATCATCATTGCTAGAGTCTGCGTGGAGGGTGAATACGTCGGTTGAGTAATAATGGATCCACGGTCCACCGTCTTGACTTAAATATAATTCGGCAAATACATCAGCCTGAATGTCGCCCGCGCTGCTGGTAATATCTGCATCAAAGGTCACACTAAAGGTTTGATAAAAACCATCATAATCATAATCATCAAATAAACTTGAATCGGCACCATAGAAGGAGAAATCGTAATACACGACCTGGTTTTGCTGCGCCAACGCTCGTTGTTGCTGATTTTCCGTCGTTGCGGCAGCTTTTTGATTTTTTGCCATCACTTGTTCACGAGTGACTTTTTTATTCAGTGTTGCAACGTTACTTTGCAACTTAGCTTGCTCATGTAAAGCGATCACCCTAGCCTGCTTGTCAGCTTCAGTTTCTGGCGTTTGCGGATTAATGACTCTTGCTTGGCTATATGTACCAAAAGCTTGTTCAGAGATCCGTTCGGCGCCTTGTACTGTTGGCGAACTTAACCAGAGTGCACTGGCAACACATAAACTTACGCCCCATTTTAACTGGGTATTAATAGTCGATAGATTGGCTGTCTTGGCAGTAGTATGTTTCATGTTAGTTTCTCACAGTCTTGATATTGAGGCCATTTAACCCTAATCAAAATGAACGTAAGCTGAACATAGCAACAAGGCTGACTTCCGTTAGCGCTACCCGTTAGTGACGCTGTTATAAATCAATACCGCAAAAACTGACCATAGGCGTAAGTCATTCAGTTAATGTTCATTTGCTACCGCTTATACTGCCAACTCAAATCATCGACACATTTGTATTTACCGATATCTTACGGGCGTTTATGTTTCGCTTACGGCTATTTACCCAATAAGATTAAGTAGATGTTTCTATATAGAAAGGGATCTTTTACACTGGCAATAATGAGGTTATTAGGGAACACAATATGCAGCGAATGCTCAACGTAAATGCCACCATGTTAGGCCTGATGTTAGCGCTACTGTCACTAACGTGCTCAGTGCCGTCCTATGCAGCTGCATTACATTCATCTGCTGGTGCTCAGTTCTCCCCTGGCCCAAATAATAATCGTCAAAACAATAACCAGCAGAACAGCAATCTGGTAGTTAATAGCGCCCAGCAAGCAGTACAAATGGCTCAGCGGAGTTATTCGGGTAAAGTATTAAAAGTGCAATCAGCTAACGTCAATGGACATCCTGGTTATCGGATTAAATTACTCACCAATGATGGCGTTATTTTTTATGTGTTAGTCGATGCCACCAATGGCTCGGTTAAAAGGAACTAGCCCATGAGATTATTACTGGTCGAAGACGATTTAGCCCTACAAGCAAACATAAAACAGCACCTTATTGATGCGCAATATACAGTTGATGTTGCCAGCGATGGTGAAGAAGGCTTATTTCAAGCTCAAGAATATCAATACGATGTCGCCATTATCGACGTGGGTTTACCTAAGCTTGATGGTTTGTCATTAATCAGTAAACTACGTGAACAAGACATTAGCTACCCGATCATTATTTTAACCGCTCGAGACAGTTGGCAAGATAAAGTGGTTGGTTTAGATGCTGGCGCTGATGATTACTTAAGTAAGCCGTTTCAACTAGAAGAACTTGTCGCGCGAATTAATGCATTAATTCGCCGCTCCGCAGGTAAAGCCAGTCCAGTAATTCAAAATGGTCCCTTTAGTATCAATACCCGTAGTTTAGAAATTAAAAAGAGCCTGCAAATAATTAACCTCAGTGGTTCTGAGTACAAACTATTTGAATACTTGATGCTGCACCCTGGGTCGGTACATTCAAAAAGCAGTTTAATTGAACATATTTATGACCAGGATTTTGATTTAGATTCCAACGTAATTGAAGTATTTATCCGTCGGTTACGTAAAAAACTCGACCCCGACAATCAATATCAATTAATTGAAACATTACGTGGTCAAGGTTATCGACTACGACAGTTAGACCCAGATGCGTAAACTACTCAGCTCGCTTAAAGTCCGCATTGTGGTCAGTGCGTTATTACTGATTTTGGTGTTATTACCTATTATCGGTATAACCGTTAATAATGCCTTCGAAACCCAAATAAATGTTGCTGCAAAAAACCAGTTAAAAGCCTATGTTTACTCTGTTTTAGCCATGGCTGAAGTAGAAGATAACCAATTACAAATGCCGTCTCATTTACTTGAAAACCAATTCAATGTGATTGGCTCAGGTCTTTATGCATTAATCACCACTAAAGATAACCAACTACTGTGGACTTCAAACTCATTTCTCGGCCTCAACACGCCGATTAACTTACCCAAACCCGCAACGGGTAGAAGTACCTTCGACTCGATATTGATTAATGACAAACCGCAGTTGATATACAGTTTTAGCGTGAGTTTTGCCACCAGCGAACAGCCTTTTACCATGACGCTGCACATTATAAAAAACCAACAAGAATATCTACAACAAATCCAAAAGTTCTCTAACACCTTATGGACTTGGTTGTTGGTGTTGACTGCTTTATTGGTTATCGTACAGCTCAGCTGGTTGTTATGGACACTAAAACCATTAGGTCAATTTAGCCAAGAACTCAGTGCTGTAGAACAAGGCACATCAAAGCAACTCAGTACTCGCTACCCTGTGGAATTGCAAAAAGTAGCGCAACAGTTAAACACCTTATTGCAAACCGAACAAAGTCAGCGCAAACGCTACCGCAATGCTTTAGCCGATTTAGCCCACAGTTTAAAAACACCTTTAGCGGTAATCCAAACTCAAGCGGATCTAAGTGAAGCCTCGATGGAACAAATTAATCGTATAAACCAAATTATTGCTTACCAACTAAAGCGGGCACAAAGCGCAGCGGGTAGTGCTTGGCATTTAGGGGTGAATGTTGACAGTATTGCCGTTAAATTAGTCAGAACCTTAAGTAAGATATACCAACATCAAAACCTCACCATTGAGTATCACCCCAACAAACAAGCGCGCTTTAAAGGCGATGAAGCAGACTTAACAGAAATGCTTGGCAATGTGCTCGACAATGCTTGTAAGGCTGCTAAAACAAAGGTGATATTAACCCTTACGCAGCAAGAAAATCAGCTGTGCATGACAATTGAAGATGATGGTGAAGGTATCCCTAAAGATAAACAGCAGCATATTTTTGAACGGGGGATCCGTGCAGACACTTACACTCAAGGCCACGGGATAGGACTGGCAATAGTCAGAGATCTTGTCGACAGTTATCACGGTAAACTTACCGTTGGTCAATCGGCATCATTGGGTGGCGCCAAATTTGAGTTTATTTTCCAACAGTAAACGCCTACCTCAGGTTGCCGTTATATATTATTTGTTTAATTTATCTAGCTTGCTCCTCTCGTTTATTCCTCTCGTTTATTCCTCTCGCATAGTTCTAGCGTATTAATTTCAGTTATTAGCTTTCAGCTTATGTTCATCTTCGGCTCGTTATGATGAACATAACAGTCATCAATGACGCTGGAGATAACATGAAAAAAGCCATTCACGTACCCGCTCAGGCATTACTCGCCTTAGCCTTGGTCTGTATGCCATTAACAAATGTACAAGCGGCGCAACCAACTAATTCATACACTTATAATGCAGCAGATGATGTGGTGAGTGATGCTGAGTTGGCACAAATGCTCGCGCCAATAGCGCTATATCCAGACAGTTTATTAACCCACATATTAATAGCGTCTACGTATCCATTAGAAATTGTCCAAGCAAAACGCTGGTTAGCAAACCAAGGTAACCGCGACACCAACAAAATTATGACAGAGGTAGAGTCGCAAGACTGGGACCCAAGCGTGAAAGCATTGGTAGCATTTCCCAATGTATTAGAGCGTTTAAATGATGATTTAGCGTGGACTCAAAGCGTAGGTGATGCATTTTTGCAAGACGAAGGTCGCATGCTAGACACTATTCAATCGTTAAGGCAACAAGCTGACGAAGCCAACAACTTAGCCGACCTTGAGCAAGTTAAAGTGTCACGAGTCGAGCGCCGGATTATTATTGAATCAGTTCGCCCAGAAATTGTTTACGTGCCTTACTACGACAGCCGTATCGTTTATGGCAATTGGCGCTGGAATCGTTATCCACCCGTTTATTGGCATGCACCTGCTTACGTACATTATCGCCCTAACCACAGCGCGATATACTGGGACAGCGGAGTACGCATTAGCTTTAATTTCTTTTTTAGTGGTTTTCATTGGCATGACCGCCGCGTGATTGCGGTGCCAGTACATCAAAACTACCGTTACTACACACCACGGAAAATTAGTTACAGCCATGGAGCCCAACATTGGCAACATAAACCTAAGCATCGCAAGGGTGTGGCTTACCACAGCCAAGTGATCAGCAAACGTTATAACGGCCATTATGAAAAGCGTAACAAGCAAGTAAGCTATTCACGTGAACCTAAACGCCAGCACGCCAATGAACCTCGTCATTACTCAACCAAGGTCAATGAGCAGCGTAAAGAAGTAAGCCATGGCAACAAGCATGACAAGCGTAGCGAAAAATCGACAGTAAGAAGCGTAGGCCGTAATGAGCCGATAGAGCACAGAAGTAACCAGCTAAAACGCGATCTCAGCCAACAACGTCAACCTGTAGCACAGGTAAAGTCGTTTGAGCGTAAAGGCGAGCCGATGAAGTCAAATTACAGTCGCCAGCGCGATGTGGCCCAAACTAGGCCTAAATATGAGGCAAAACCGGTGGCAAATATAACAAGCAAGCCGCGCACTCAAGAATTACAACAAGCACAGCGTAACACTCGAGTTGAAAAGTCGCGAGAGTCGCACGTTAACGCGATGCGCAATCCACAACAGCAAGTGAAACAAATTCGTAGGAGTGAACCGCAAAAGCAGCAAGTTCGCGAAACAACTCGATCGACTCCTCAGCAAGCTTCGCGCTCAATGAGTCAGCAACGTGATAATTCATCATCACGCCGTGCAAGCCAATCAAGAGACGCAGGGCCTTCAAGAGACAAACCGTCAAGAGAAAAGCCTTCAAGAGAAAGACAGTAAACAGTCAAAAAAATCAGCGAGCTAAAGCGCTAAACAACACGAGTAGACCTTGCCTCTCGTGTTGTTTTTTTATATATAAAATCAATAAAGTTATCAGTTCGCACACTAAATCTGAGCATGAGGTAAGACGATACAAACATTTAAGCCATGAGGTTCTACTTTGCTAAAAGTCAATTCACCATGATGTAAACTGATAATATGCTGGCAAATCGACAAGCCTAAACCGGCACCGTGTGAAGCGTTTTCATCAACTCGATAAAAGCGATTTTTGGCTAAGCTAATTTCTTCATCAGACATTCCCTTGCCTTGATCAAGTACACAAATCATCGTCTGCTGCTCGTCCTGAGTAACCGTAATGGTAATTAATGATTCTATAGGGCTATATTTGCAGGCATTTTCGATAATATTTTTCAGTACCAATTCAATGTAAAACGGATCGGCATTGATGGTCATATCTTTAGGAACAACGATATACCACTCGTAATCGGCAATGATGTGTACAAGCTGATTTATCACATTCTCAATAACATCTTGCAGCTTACAATCGGTTTTATTTAACGCCTCAATGGCATCAACGCGTGATAATAACAACAGCTGCTCTACAGTATGGCTAATGCGGTTTACGCCCTCGCCTATGGCTTCTATATACGGCAAAGTTGTCTGCTGGATCTCTGGTGTTTGGCTAGACAATACATCGCTTAAGCCGTCGCTGTGTAACTTAATAATCGCTAATGGCGTTTTAAGTTCATGGGCTGCATCTGCACTAAAGCGACGTTCACGGATCATCGTCTCGCTAATGCGCAGCAAATAGCTATTAAGGGCTTTTTGTGTTGACGCTAACTCTGTCGGTAACGTGAAATTGATAGGGGTTAGGTCTTGGGCTGAGCGGTTAGCTAGGTGACGTTCTAATAATTTAACTGGTTTAAATAAGAAATAAGTCAGCACTAACATAAAAAATACCATAATGGGGGTAATCATTAATGGCGAGCGCCAGGTGTTGCTGATGATTAATGAGACTAATTCTTGCCGAACATCATCACGTTGCGCAGTCACAATCCATACTTGATGCGGCGATGAAAAAAAGCTGTATACATGCCATAACTCATCATCGATTCGATGAATATCATAACCTTGAGTGAAATTGGTTAATGGTTGTTCGCCAGTGCTATCAGAGTACGCGAGTAACTGTCCCGAGCTGGACAGTAATTGAAATGATAATTTATGCTCATAAGACAAAGTGACAGGATTCGATTGTTCTGCAAAGGTTTCTATCTTTGAATCCGCAACATGAAACAAGATCGGCTGAGAGATAAGTTGAGTCAATTGGTCTTCGGTTAATTGATCTACATAAAATTGTTCCAGCATTTTGGCGGTTTGAACCATCTGCGCATCAAACAATTCTTCGACTTCATGCATAGCATCGCGGGTACTGAGTATGCTCGAAAAGGTTACCGTGAGAACAATCCCTACTAGCATAATCAAACTTAATAATAATCGTAATGAAAACATAATTTCCTTATCACATTGGGTGTAATTTGTTCGTCGCTTATGCTTGACTTATTTAGATTTTCTTTTGATTTATTTTTTTCAACCTTGACTTATCTTAACTTGTTTACCAGTATCAAATCTCTCAATTGCTGGATTATAAATATAAATATTATCTCTAACCATTACTAATCAGCCACCTAAAGATAAAAGAGAAAATCATGCTAACCTCCATTAAATTGAAATTATTGCTGGCTTTTGGCACCATATTTTTATTGCTACTACTGTCATCCCTTTCCAATTACATCAAGCTTATGAACACAGCAGAAGTTCAGACTAAAGTTATCGATTTAAGAATGGTGACAGTTGTTGCTGGTAAAGATATTACCAATGGTATCAATAGCTCTTTGGCGGCGCTCAGAGGATACATGATCCTTGGCAGCGACCCACAAATGGCTCAAAAAATGTCTAGTGAACGAGAAGAAGCATGGAGCAATATTGACAGCAGCTTAGCAATACTCTCCAACTTGTCAGTGAACTGGACCGATCCCACCAACAAAGCAATGTTATCCGAATTGGAAAGCGTACTGGCAGAGTTTAAAGTATCTCAAGAGCAGATACAGACTATTTCCAATACCCCTGAAAATATAAAATCATATCACTTGTTAATTACCGATGCAGCGCCGCGAGCAAGTAAAATACTCGACGCAATAACCGCAATCATCGATGAAGAGGCAACACTCGAGGCGACTGATGAGCGCAAACTATTACTAAAGCAACTCGCTGATTCACGCGGCTCATTTGCCATTGGTCTTGCTAATATCAGAGCCTATTTGTTATCGGGTAATAGTGATTTCAAAGACAAATTTGCCTCTAACTGGCAGGCGAATACTCAAGCTTTCGATAACATCGATTCGCTCGCAGGAATATTGTTTACCCCAAGCCAGAATGCTAACTGGCAGATATATCAAACAATACGTCTAGAGTTCGCTCCTCTGCCCCAAACTATGTTTCAATTACGTGAAGCAAATGACTGGAATCAGGCAAATCATTTACTCGGTAGTGAAGCTGCGCCAAGAGCAAGTAAAGCATTAGAGATATTAGGTACAATGCGCACATCCCAAGATGAATTACTCGCTGAGGATATCGTCAATTTAAAATCTAACACTCAGAATATGCAAGTCACTCTGATTGGCAGTGCTGTGGTTTCACTATTTATTTCAGTGTTAATTGGCATTTGGTTCAGTAAAGATTTGTTAAGCCGACTCATGCCTATTTTAGACCGCGCGAAAGACATATCAAACAATAAATTAAGCGGCACGCCTTTGCCAATCCAGGGGAAAGATGAGCTAGCTGAATTGACTCGAGAAGTAAACGCCATGTCACTCGCCCTACAGCAAGTGGTGGAATCGACTGCACTATCCATGAATGAGGCTGCAGAGGGAGCCGATGCAATATTCGACTCTAACTCTGCCATGGCAGAAGAAATCACCATGCAAGTTGACCAAGTGAATATGATAGCGGCTGCCATTGAAGAATTATCAGCCTCGGCGGCGGACGTTTCCATGAACAGTACTGATGCTACCCACAGCTCTGATGACTCTCTAAAATTAGCTGAGAATGGCGGTAACTTAATGGACAAGTCTCTGGAGCAAATGAATGAGATCAGTGAAGCATTCAATGAAAGCTCCACCTCCATAGACTCTCTAAGTCAACAGAGTCATCAGATAGAAGGGATCTTGAGTGTCATTCGTGGCATTGCCGAGCAAACCAATTTATTGGCACTAAATGCGGCAATTGAAGCAGCCAGAGCTGGTGAACAAGGGCGCGGATTTGCCGTTGTGGCAGACGAAGTTAGACAATTGGCCACCCGCACGACCGAAGCGACCCAAGAAGTAGAGCAAGCCATCGACGCAATGAGAAATGACACTCAAACTGTCGTCAGCAGCATGGCGATCGGTAGAGAGAAAGTAACCCAAGGAATAAAAGTGTCACACCAAGTAGCTGATATGCTGAAACAAATTATCGACAAAGCCAAAGACGTTGCATTAAAAGTTGAGTCGATTGCAACGACGTCGGAACAACAGTCTGCTGTTACCGGCGATATAGCCAGCAATATAAGCCAAACGTCCATGGCGTCACAGAAAGTAAAAGAAGGTATTCAGGGTGTAGTTGAGATGGCAAAGAAAGTCTCAGAAAACACTATAAAAAGGGCCGATGAACTAAAAACAATGATCAATAGCTAAGCCTGCTGAATCAAGCTTATGTAACAAGGCACTATATCAACATGGAACATGCATATAAATGAGGCTCACATCAATCAATCGACTGTCACACAGTCGATTGATTATTTATACCATATTGCAGCAGTAAGCAAATCCTTTAACAAGCATACAGCGCCTACCTCGAAATAAAGAAACACCAATGACAACAGGAAACTAATTAATAAAAGTGTGCTATATCCGGCGATGATAAACCAAAGCACTAAACATAAAGCTCGACGATAGAGAATCAGCCCGCTGGAAAGTAAAACATCCTCAAGGCATCCAAAATCAACTTAAAAAGAAAGTGATGAGCCTTTAATTTAAGCCAGACAAAATGTAGAGCCATTAACCCCTAAAGACTATACCGTTTCAGTTAATATATAGCCTATACCACGCACGGTTTTGATCAATTCCGTGGCGGTTTTTTTCCGTAGATGATGAATATGCACTTCAATAGAGTTACTGCCTACTTCATCCCAGCCATAAGTTAACTGTTCAAGTTGATTACGGGTTAACACGCGACCTGCTGATTGAGCAAATTCGAGTAATAATTGATATTCACGACGTGAAAGCGACACTAACTCATCGCGAAAATGAACTTCACAGCGGGCAAAATCAATGTTGAGTGCACCGTAGCTAAATTGGTTATTATCTAGGCCATGTTGGCGTCGAATAATCGCTTTAAGCCTCGCGATTAATTCCCTCACATCAAAAGGCTTACTTAAATAATCATCTGCACCAATATCTAAACACATTAAGCGAGTGTCAAAATCTGTATTTGCGGTCAACACAATTATAGGTAACGAGATACCATTTTTACGCCACTGTTTTAATAAGTCAGCACCATTGCCATCGGGTAAACTTAAATCGAGAATAATGGCGCTAAAATCTTCATTTTCTAAGGCGATTTGTGCTTGATTATATGATGCTAAATGATCGACCTGAATACCTGATTTAGCTAAACTCATCACGATGCCTTGTGCTAACAGCTTATTATCTTCTACTAATAACACCCGCATTCAGTACCCTTATTCATTAACGAAACACCTTAAAATCGACACCTTGTTGCTGTAAAAAATCTTCAGCATCAGCTCCTTTTAGCATCGACATTGTGGCCAACATTCCAGCCATAACACAATTGGGCGCCAGCACAGTGACAGATAATGGCGCTTGTTCTACGGGGTATCCCGTTTGAGGATTAATAATATGCCCATAACGTTTACCGTCTACCTCAATATAGCGCCGAGTAGTGCCACTAGTGGCTAACGCACCTTGGCGAATAGTTAACAGTGCTGCAGCGTTATCAAGCTTATGCGGGTTTTCAATCCCTACCTGCCAGCCATCACTTTTGGTGACAGGGCAAGTAATGTCGCCCCCAAAGTTGACTAATACCGATTGATTTGGCCAACGATTCGTTAATATTTGTGCAGTGCGATCAACCGCATATTCCTTACCTATACCGCCAAAGTCGACACTCATGCCTGCAGGCATGCAAACGGTCTTATCAGTCAATGCAATGCGATCAAAACCCACCTTAAGCAAAGCGGCATCAATATCAGTTTGTAACGGCACTCGATGGTTACCATCAAAGCGCCATAACGCCATTAAAGGACAGGCACTGATATCAAAAGCTGATTCGCTTAATTGAAAACACTGTTGAGCAAACTGTAATAAATGAGCTGTTTCGGCATCGATCGGTGTGGTTTCACCTTGGGCATGGTTTAACTGCCAAACTATGTTACCTTCAATAAAACGGCTGAATTTATGTTCTATACGCTTTGCTTCGTCATAAGCAATAGTCAGCATTTGCCTCGCAGTATGCTCATCATCAACCGCCATTAATAATTCACATGGACTAGCCATAGCGTTAAATGAACCTAAAAAGCCCCAAGGACGAGGCTGTAAGCTCATCACTTTTGGGGCTTTTGACATTGTTTTGAGTGGTTCAAGCAAATTAAATGACTCTATTTATTGATGATACGTTCATCTTAAAACGAATAACTCACTTGAGCTACTATCGCCTTCACCGCTGGGAATAAATCGTAGTTTTGTAGCTGACCAGGTATCTCTGTGCCATTATTTTCAGGATTTTGCTGATAATATTCAATACGATAACTTAGTTCATGGCCACCCGATAAACGCTGACCAAATTTAAGCCCTATAGTGTAAGCCGTCATATCACCAATGCGATAATCTGCGCTGGCATACTCAGGTATTGCATCGCCACTCATTAAGAATGGTTGATAAAACTCAGCGGCTTGCTGCTGGTAATAACGCAAGTGTAATTGTCCGTACATACTTGGGCTAAAATAGTAGCGATAATGGGTCTCTAAAGTATGCGATTGAATGTCCCAATCATCAGTGCTGTAACGATATGAAAAATCAACTACACCTGAATCCAGCGCGCCTTTAGTAAGTAACAACACACTGTGCTTAAGGCGTGAGTCTGGACGATTTTCGTAACGGTAAGCTTGTGTTTGACCGTTAACATCGACCTCACTAAGGATCTTGTACGGGTCAGTCATGTAGCCTGACACACTTGATAAACCATAGTTAGCTTGCATCAACCAATTACGATTAATAATCTGAGTTACGCCAAACATAATATCGCTTGTTTGTTTAGTATCATCGTCCGCTAAACGAGTTTGATCGAAGGCTACTTGATAATCGGCATCGTTGGCATAATTACCACGAAATACCATTTCTGACATTGCCACTGGGCGGCCGCCAACAGGATCAACTACATCATTGGTAAAAGCACCCGACAATGACAACGTTGTGTTATTTTTATTAAAACTTCGCTCAAGACCACCATTAATACCCATTGAAAGATAATCAAACTCTTTCGAACCATACACGCCAATATTACCAGTCCAATCTTGATTAAGCACTTCTTGCCAATTAGCACTTAGCTGAACACGAGTATCATGAAAGGTATCGTCCAGCGGGGTATCACCAGCAGCAACAGTGTATTGGCCATCACCCGATGGACGCGTGAAAGTTTGACTGTCACTTTGGGCCACTGCACCAGAAGCTGATGCACCAGTTAAACTGTCGACCACAATTTTAAGGTCCAATAACGAACTATCACCAAAGGCTTTTTGTACATTACCAATCGCTTCTGCGGCTTGAACACGGTCCTGCTCACCATAATACATAATGGCAGCATCGACCTTCCAATCATCAGTGGCAGGAATAGGTTCTGCAGCACTGGCCTGTTGACTCAACAAACTACAGCTTGCCAATGCCAACGCACTGGCAATACTTTGCTTAGATGTTAGTTGCATCCACAACCTCCGCCCGCTAATGAGCGACCACCACTGGTGCCTTCTTTGCTAAAGTAAATATGATCATCTAACGCGAGATCGAGTTTTTCGCTGTTCAAAGCCATATCAGCACGGGCTAATTGATCTTTTTCCCAAGGTTGTACACCTAAGCTCGAACAGCCAACCAAACTACTGACAATGGCTAATGCCACGGCAGCTTTGGCAAATGGTTGATAAAATGCTTTTGTCATCAATTTACTCCTGTAACAACATTTGGATTTCTTGTTCGTAGGCGGGAATGTTTTCAGTAAAAAAACCCATGTGAGTTTGCACTAATTCACCTTTACGATTGAACAAAAAGCTACTTGGCATACCCTGTAAGTCAAAGGCTTGAGCGATATCACCTTCAGGATCAAAACGAAGATTAAATGTTGCTGGCAGCTTGCTCAAAAACTCATGGGCTAAGGCGGTATCAACATCAAGATTAATCGCTACAACCTCTAAACCTTGCTGTTGATATTTAGCCTGAATTGCATTCATCCACGGAAATGATTTACGGCACGGAGCACACCAAGATGCCCAAAAATCAACATAAACCACTTTGCCAGCAAACTGTTGCAGACTCACACTTGCGCCTTGTTGATCTAACACATCATGTTCTAATGAGGGAGCGGCTTGAGCTTGGGCATTAACACCTAACCCAATAGCCAAACTCAACGCGATAAACTTAATGTTACGAAAATGACAAAATAACCCAATTGACATCATATTTTCACCTAATGAACCGATAGCAAACAACATAAGCCACCAATCTTAAGATTTACTTAAGCATTGTAAAGATATCGTAAAGACCATTTATGCCATTCAAAAAAAGGAAACTAACATTAGCCGCCAATCATTTTCGACACGATGCCTTTATCGTTGCCTGACTCCGCCACTAAAATCCCTGCTAAATGTAAACTAATAAAAGGGATGAAATACCACAATGCCAACTTATGAATCGTTTCAGCCTGCTGTTCTATTGCTTCAGAACCAAACTTGAGTAACAAACCTGTTATTACCGATAACGCTACGCCGGCATAAAAGACCCAATACACCCATGCCTGAAACTTTTGCTTTGTGGTAGCTTGGCGTGAAAAAGGTGACGGATAATGCAGACCAAATTTAGCCATATAAACAAACCGAGCGAATACAAATACCCCAACCGCATAGCCAAAATAAATATGCCACTGGAACATAACGCCACGAATACCTTTGGCAATGCTCACCGCTTGTTTATCGGTAATAATGACATCTATTTTCGCTAAGCCTTGATGAATTATGGCGGCCATATGGTTTTTCTCCATCCACCCAAGCCTTAGTAATACAGTTAATAACATCACCATCATAGTCAATGCCAATCCCCAATGAATAAGACGATGGAGTCGTGGATAAGTAGTCTGTGTTTGCATAAAAACCTCGGTAGGATTGCGATGATGGGGGCCATTATCACGCCGGAATCTTAACAATCACTTATGGATAACAAAAATCGGAAAATAATCTAAAACATGACACTATGGCGATAAAATAACTTTGAACGGACTCACACATGACTCATTTTCTGCACAAAACTCGACAAACAGCATTATTCCTTGCAGGTATAGGCACGTCATTAGGCGGGCTTTATACCTTATTCCCACAATGGGCTGTCGAAAATCTTAACCAACTAACCTATCAGCCCAGTGACACGATATTTATTCAGCATTGGGGATTTATGGTATTAATGGTTGGATGCAGTTTTTTTATTGCGATGGTGCGTTCAACTTGGATAAAGCCGCTATTTTGCATTGCGCTCATTGAAAAGCTGTTTTTTGTTAGCTTGGTATTGAGTCATGCCAATCAAGCTTTTGTCGATGGGTTTTGGTTATCAATGGTAATGGACAGCATGATATGTACTTACATTGCCGCGTATTTATGGTGGTGTCGAGCCACTGGTGATTTAACGTCTTAAGATAGGTAAACTCAATTTAGTCGACACTATCTGGCGGTGCCGCAACATCGCATTTTTTACAATTAAGGATCATTCCTAATTGTTGTTGCCGACCTTCGATTGTCGTCACCCAAAGGCGAACAGTCCAAGGCGGATTATGGCGTACATGCTGAAAGTGACCACAGCCTAATTCTGCCACCCAATGCTGTTCTTCATCCAAATGATAACCGATAATTTTTTGCTGCATCCTAGTTCACCCAATCTTCAATGTCTTAGATCACCATAGAATGAAAATTTTCTGCTGAAACAATAATACCAATAGCAATTCAAATAACACGAGCACGGTTTACACCTACAAAAAAGCCTGAACAAGTCAGGCTTTTTGAGCGATAAATAACGTAGTTCAATACTAAGTTATTCCAATCCTAAGTTATTCCAATACTAAGTTATTCCAATACTATATTACTTAGTACGATCGCGAATGTGGCTCATTGCACGCTTACGACGACGCTCTTGACCTACGGTCAATTTCTCGGTTCTACCTTCAAACGGGTTAGCACCTTCATGGAAACGTAACTGAATTGGCGTACCAACTACTTTTAATGAACGACGGAAGTAGTTCATCATGTAGCGCTTGTACGAATCAGGTAGCTTCTTAACTTGGTTACCATGAATAACTACGATTGGTGGGTTATAACCGCCAGCGTGAGCATATTTAAGCTTTACACGACGACCATTCACCAATGGTGGTTGATGATCATCTTGCGACATTTGCATAACACGAGTAAGCATTGATGTGCTTACACGACGTGTAGCACTGTCGTAGGCTTCTTCAATTGACTCATATAAATGACCAACACCAGTGCCATGTAATGCCGAAATAAAGTGAATACGGGCGAAATCGATAAAGCCTAAACGGCGATCAAGTTCGCTTTTAACACGGTCTTTGACTTTTTGATCAATACCGTCCCACTTATTTATCGCAATAACTAATGCACGACCTGCGTTTAAGGTAAAACCTAATAAACCAAGATCTTGTTCTGCAATCCCTTCGCGCGCATCGATAACTAACAATACTACGTTAGCATCTTCAACTGCTTTCAAGGTTTTAATTACCGAGAATTTCTCAATAACTTCATTTACTTTACTGCGACGACGAACACCAGCAGTATCAATTAATACGTACTCTCTACCTTCGCGTGACATTGGAATGTAAATACTGTCACGAGTGGTGCCTGGCTCGTCATAAACAACAACACGTTCTTCGCCGAGGATACGGTTAATCAGTGTTGATTTACCCACGTTAGGCTTACCAATAATAGCGAGCTTAATCGGTAAGTTTTGCAGGCGTTCTTGTTCGGCTTCAGCTTCTTCTTCAGTGTATTCACGTTCAACTTGCTCGCCTTCTTCGTCGAGTTCGCGAACAATACCCATAGCTTCGGCATAAGGCGTTAGTGCGTAGTCAATCATGTTGGTCACACCACGGCCTTGCGCGGCAGCCATTTGATAGACTTCACCTAAACCTAGAGACCAAAATTCACCACAAGCAGAATCGGCATCAATACCGTCAACTTTGTTGGCAACCACAAAAGTGACTTTATCGCGGCTACGTAAATGCTGAGCAATCGCTAAATCGGCAGCCGTCATACCAGCACGAGCATCGGTCATAAATAATACGACATCAGCTTCTTCAATCGCGGCCAATGACTGTTCAGCCATTTTGGTTTCGATCCCTTCTTCGCTGCCATCAATACCGCCAGTATCAACAACGATAAACTCGTAGCCAGCTAAAAAAGCACGGCCGTATTTACGGTCACGTGTTAAACCTGGGAAATCAGCGACTAACGCATCACGAGTACGAGTAAGACGGTTAAATAATGTCGATTTGCCGACATTCGGTCGCCCTACAAGGGCCACAACAGGGATCATGATTTTGCCTCTAAAAAACTTTTCAATAAAAAGCCCCCGGAACGCTTCCAGGGGCTCTAGTAAGGACATTATACCTTAATTAACGCAAAAATAGTGCTATGACTTATTCCGCATTAGTTTCAGTATCTTCCTCTACATTCATTTGTTCTTCTTTGTTCAACATAACAATAGCGATTTTGCCACTACGACCTTGAACATAGATTTTGTCACCCACAACTAAAGGTTGGGCATATAATCCATTACTATCAACTTGAACTCGGCCAACTATATCGCCGCTATTACGGTCAATAAAATGTAAGTAACCTTCAAAGTCGCCGACAACAATATAGTTATCAATTACTGCTGGTGCTGTTAACTCACGGTTTTTAAGGACTGAAGTGCTCCATAATTCTAAACCATTACGGCGATCGACTGAGTAAATTCGGCTATGATCATCGACCAAATACAGACTAATACCTGCAGCAGCTAAATCATTAAAGCTTGAATATTTACGCGACCAAACAACACGACCACTACGAAGTTCCATAGACACTAAGTTACCATTGTAACTAGCAACATACAGATTTTCGCCCAGTACTAATGGCGTCATATCAATATCAGCCATCCGGGTGAACTCATTTGCGCCGGTTGGACTAAAGACGGGTTGTTCCCAAGCAGCCTGACCATTACTTTTAACGACAACAGCCACCTTACCGTCTGCTGTACCTAAAAAGAAACCGCCCGCTTCATATGCTGCAGAACCAGTACCACGTAAAGTCAGGTTTGGCAGTTGCATTTCATAGGTCCATAACTTTTTACCGTTATCGATATTAAATGCTTCAAATGCGCCTTTACTGGTATTTACCGCAACAACATCTTCTGCCACTGTCGGCGCCGATAATAACTCGCCATTTGCTTGCGCAGACCACACAACGTCACCGGTTGCTTCGTCAAGCGCAACCAATAAACCCGTTTCGCCACCAACAAAGACTTTATTACGTGCAGCTGTAACACCTGCTGCTAAACGAAGCCCCTTGGTTTTAGTTTCAAGCTTCTCTTCAAAGACGTCATTGAAGTCTTGCTTCCAAAGCTCATCACCGGTTGTTTCATCAAAAGCAACCACAATACCGCTGCGATCGGCGACAAACACCTTGCCGTAACGAACGGTAGGACGAAGTTGCGAGTAATAATCGCCTACACCATCGCCGACACTGGTATCCCAAGTGACCTCAGGAAAAACGGTTGCTTGTATATCAACTAATTCACTCACAGGCTCTTCTTCAACATCACTTGAAGAACAAGCAGACATAAGAGCAACACTTAACCCAACGGCAAGTAGATTTTTACACCACGACTTCATCGGCTAAATTCCTTATGCCTTGTTTAGATTGTCTAATTTCATGGTCAACGCTGGACTGGCTAACGCACCACCATTATCCACTGCTGCTTGATAAGCTGATTTGGCTTTATCCAAATCACCTTGACGCACTAAAAAGTCGCCTTTTAATTCTTCGCGTTGTGAAGCAAATGCTTTATCAGTCACTTGTTCTAACGTCGCTAACGCCATACCTAAATTGTTTTGCTCAGCTTGGATACGCGCTAAACGGATCATCGCTACCATGCCTAAACCAGAACCAGGTTGCGCAGCAATCACTTTTGTAAATGATGCTTCTGCTTTGGCTAAATCGCCGGCTTCAACAGCGGATTTTGCCACCATTAATTCTAGTAACGCTTGATAACCTTGCTGATCATGTTCTGATGTAAAGCTTTCTGCCTGAACCAATAACGCAGCAGGGTTAGCCGACTGTGTCACGATAGACTGAAACGACTCAGAAGCTTCTTCAGCCGCAGTCACTTTCATGTCAGAATAAGTATTCCAACCATATAGACCACCAAGGCCTACTACGGCACCAACGACAATCGAGGTACCATAATCTTTCCAGAACTGCTTGATAGCATCTACTTGTTGTTCTTCTGTGCTATAAATTTCCACTTGCACTTCCCCTTTAAAATCTGTTCTTAAATCAGTTCTGCAATTTTAGCTACGAGTTCACTACGCGTAACCAATTGTTGTTCATTGTTTGTTCTTAACGGCTTAATGGCAACTTGATTGTTGGCTATTTCGTTTTCACCAATAATCAACGCAAATTGGGCACCGCTTTTATCAGCGCGTTTCATTTGCTTTTTAAAGTTACCACCACCGCAATGGCTCATGACTTTAAGCGTTGGCAACTGTTGACGCAACTCTTGAGCTACTTTAATGGCTTCAACGACACAATTTTCACCCATTGCAGTGACATAAACGTCCACTTCAGGGGCAATATCACTGGTTAACTCAAGCGTTTCAAGCAAAAGCACAATACGCTCAAGTCCCATAGCAAAGCCAACCGCAGGTGTGTCTTTACCACCAAGTTGGCCGACTAAACCATCGTAGCGTCCACCTGCTAATACTGTACCTTGAGAGCCCAAACTAGTGGTAACCCATTCAAATACAGTGCGGTTATAATAATCTAAACCACGGACTAAACGCGGATTGATGGTGTATTGGATGCCAACAGCGTCTAAGAGTTCACACAAAGTTGAAAAATGTGTCTTAGAGTCTTCACCAAGGTAATCCATCAATGCTGGTGCATCGCCTAAAATGGCTTGCACTTGCGGATCTTTACTGTCTAACACTCGCAATGGATTTGAATACATGCGACGTTGACTATCTTCATCCAACTTATCTTTGTGCTGCTCTAGAAATGCGATTAAAGCATCACGGTAAGCGGCGCGCTCAGCGGGGTCGCCTAGCGTATTAAGCTCTAGTGCAACGTGTTCTTTAATGCCGAGTAAATCCCATAAACGGGCAGATAACATTAATACTTCAGCATCAATGTCGGCGCTACCAATACCATACACTTCAACACCAAACTGGTGGAATTGACGGTAACGACCTTTTTGCGGACGCTCATGACGAAACATGGGACCCATATACCATAAACGTTGTTCTTGGTTATACAGCAGACCATGTTCATTACCAGCACGAACGGTTGAAGCCGTACCTTCTGGGCGTAAGGTTAAACTGTCACTGTTACGGTCTTCAAAAGTATACATTTCCTTTTCAACAATATCGGTCACTTCACCAATAGAGCGCTTGAAAAGATCTGTACTTTCAACGATGGGAGTGCGAATTTCGCTATAACCAAATGCACTAACTGATGAACGCAATACTGCTTCGACTTTTTGCCATAAAGGACTTTGCGTAGGCAGAATATCGTTCATTCCGCGAATTGCTTGGATTTGCTTTGCCACTGTTAACGTGTCCAATTCTTGAATTAGCTTGCGCTAATAAAATGTAAATATACCCTCAACATCGACAACACTTAGATTGCCATGCACAGGATTAATGATTATTCAGTTTTGTCGGTGATAGCGATGCGGTTGGCCATCATACTCGCTTTAGCACGGATCTTGGCTTCTAAACCATCGATGATTTTATTGTTATCAAAGCGCTCTTTTTGACGTACTCCGTCATCATAATAACCGCTCTTAGCATGGCCGCCAGTTAAGCCGATATCAGACACTAACGCTTCGCCTGGACCATTGACTACGCAACCAATAATTGACACATCCATTGCAGTGGTAATGTCTTCAAGACGACGTTCAAGTTCATTGACGGTACTAATCACATCAAACTCTTGGCGCGAACAAGAAGGACAAGCAATAAAGTTAATGCCACGGCTACGAATACGTAGCGACTTTAAAATATCAAAACCAACTTTAATTTCTTCAACCGGATCGGCCGCTAACGAAATACGTAAAGTATCACCAATGCCTTCAGCTAATAACATGCCTAAACCGACAGCTGATTTAACGGAACCTGCACGCATGCCGCCGGCTTCGGTAATACCAAGATGTAACGGTTGACGAATTTGTTTAGCCAGCAGACGGTATGATGCGACAGCAAGGAAAACATCTGACGCTTTAACGCTGACTTTAAATTGATCAAAGTTCAAACGGTCCAAAATATCCACATGACGCATCGCTGATTCAAATAATGCTTCAGGCGTTGGTTCACGATATTTGTCCATTAAGTCTTTTTCAAGCGAGCCACCATTCACTCCGATACGGATGGGAATGTTTTTATCGCGCGCGCACTCAACCACACTACGAATGCGTTCTTCATTACCAATATTACCAGGGTTAATACGCAGGCAATCTGCACCGTATTCAGCGACTTTAAGCGCGATACGATAATCGAAATGAATATCGGCCACTAATGGCACATTGACAGACTGTTTGATAATTTTAAACGCTTCAGCATCATCCATGGTCGGCACTGAAACACGTACAATATCAGCGCCCACTTTTTCTAATGCTCGAATTTGAGCTACGGTGGCGGCAACATCGGTAGTTTTAGTATTCGTCATCGATTGGACGGCAATCGGCGCACCATCACCAATAGGCACATTGCCTACATAAATTCGGGTAGATGGTCTGCGAATAATTGGGGATTCGTTATACATGCAAATATGCTCTACTGCTGTTGCTAAAGCATTATGACGCTTTAGGCAGGGTTAATCTTGCAACTCGACCGTTGGCAAACTCAGCTAAACTGACGTTATTGCCATCGAGGCTGATGCTGGCTACTTGAGGCGCACCCAAAATCACTTTAAAAGGTTTTATTCCGCGAACTTCAATTCGTTGTGCCGCATTTTTCACGCCATCAACCATCACTTTGCCATTAGCATCGGTTACGTTAACCCAGCAGTCACCCGTGAGCTCAATGGTTAACACGCTCTCGGCACCTGCTAAGCTAGTATCTGCTGTTGATGAAGATACAATATTAGTACTTTCAACAACACTGCTAGCGGGTAATGACTGTGAAGCAGTCGCTGCATCTTGGGCCGTTTGAATCAGTTTGTCCTCGGCTTCTATTGCTGCCTGATCAGCCACATCTGTTGCACTAACATTGCCTTCGTTATCTAAACCATTACCACTGGATTGTACAGAGCCACTTCTAATGATCTGTTGCGGTTCAGGCATATTACTTTCAGCTGCAATTTCTTCAACAGTAGGCTGTGATAAATCAATATTGGTTAGTAACGATGATTTTTGTACCCACCACAGCACTAACATGGCAATCAATACAGCAACAATAAGGTAGGTCACTAAATTAAGACGACTATTACGAGCTTGATGAGTCGTCTTACGTGAAAAACTTTGCATTGCAGGCGCAACAATTTCAGGCAACTGATGGCTTAAACATTGTTGAATTTGGTTAATATCGGCATTCACAACACGGGCATAATTTTTAATATAACCTCTAACGTATGTGGTAGAGGCAATATTAACAAATATGTCGTTTTCAAGATCATTGATAATCTTGGGACGTAAATGCAATTGGGTTGCTACGGTCTCAAGTGAGAGTCCCTTTGCTTCGCGAGCCGCTTTTAAAATGGCGCCAGCAGTAACAACATCCTTTAACAATGGCGCTTTTTCTGCGTCTTGTTCTACTTCGAATTCTTTAGTCATTAATTCAAGTTAGCTCTATAATTTTTGGCTTGTGGAGATGCAGGAAACTTCGCAATGAGTAAAATGCCAAATCGTTTTACGGCCTCTATATCATTTGCCGCCCGCTCAATCTTAATCCCTAAGGCTAAACTTTCTGCTGATTCGCTAGCAACTCGATGGTATCTTGCGAGTTGTTCGCGCGCATTGCCGTAGTCAGCATCTTCCATGGCTAACTCGGTTAACTCTAATAACGTTACTTTACGTCTTTGATCATACTTTAACGCCATATTAAAATACTGTCGCGCTTTTTCTTTATCACCGGCTTTACGGCTGCATACGCCTAAGTTTTCATAACTCGATGCGGTACGGGTATATTTAGGTGTTTCAATCGCCGCAAGAAACATTTTCTCAGACTCAGCAAAATTATTTTGCTGACATAAAAACACCCCAAAATTATTCCGTGCATCACCAGTAACATCACTCAAGCTAATGGCTTTTTTATATGACTCTTCTGTTCGTTCTATATCACCAACAGTTTGATAATAATAAGCCATTGCCATATGAACTTCACTGATATTCGGCGCATATTCAACAGCTTTATTTAAATTATACTTGGCTTGTTCGCTATTACCACGATTTAGATAAGTTAACCCAAGTTGCATTCGTTCTCTAGCGGCCCCCTGCTTATCAAACCGACGCTCTGCTACAGGGGTATCAGTACCGCTGTAAGTGCGCTCAGTCACACAAGCAGTGACAGATAAAGCCACTAATGTAATTAGACCAACCTTTTGCATTCCGTGCTTCATTTATAAGCCTATTATCTATGCAAACAACGAGTTATTCCATTGTGACTGAAATCTGATTCTGTTGCATTTGTTTTTTTGCTAAACGCTTT
Organism: Shewanella sp. SG44-2; assembly: GCF_014164215.1. NCBI lineage: Bacteria > Pseudomonadati > Pseudomonadota > Gammaproteobacteria > Alteromonadales > Shewanellaceae > Shewanella > Shewanella sp. SG44-2. Next base: position 29,889 of record NZ_JACJEU010000020.1, on the reverse strand, counting down.
GTTCTATCACGAATATCACCGGCTAATTGGCCACAAGCAGCATCAATATCATCACCACGGGTTTTACGAACAATCACCGTTAGGCCATGTTCCATCAACACTTTAGAAAAACGATCTATGCGTGAGTTAGATGAACGACCGTAAGGAGAACCAGGATACGGGTTAAACGGGATTAAGTTAATCTTACATGGAGTATCTTTCATTAGTATCGCGAGTTCATGCGCTTGGTCTGTGCTGTCATTAATATGATCAAGCATGACATATTCAACCGTCACGCGGCCGCGATTTGCATTAGACTTTTCTAAATAGCGACGAATGCCCGCTAAAAATTCTTGTAATGGATATTTTTTATTAACTGGAACCAACACATCGCGCAGTTCATCATTAGGTGCATGAATACTTACCGCTAATGCGACGTCAATGGCGTCACCTAATTTATCAAGTGCAGGTACTACACCAGACGTTGATAACGTCACTCGACGTTTAGATAAACTAAAACCAAAATCATCTAGCATAATATCCATCGCAGGGATCACGTTAGCAAGGTTAAGCAAAGGCTCACCCATACCCATCATCACTACGTTAGAAATTGGTCGATCGCCAGTATCTTTGTGGAAACCTAAAAATTGCGATACACGCCAAACTTGGCCAATAATTTCAGATACCGTTAAGTTACGATTAAAACCTTGTTGGCCCGTTGAGCAGAAAGTACATTCTAAAGCACAGCCGACTTGTGATGACACACACAAGGTCGCACGGTCTTCTTCAGGAATGTATACGGTTTCAACTTCTTGGCCTTGGCCAACATTGATAGCAAATTTAATAGTGCCATCATTCGACTTTTGAAAACTCGCAATTTCAGGCGCAACTATTTCACACTTTGCTGCAAGCTTGGTGCGCAACACTTTGTTTATGTTGTTCATTTCTTCAAAGTCAGTAACACCAAAGTGATAAACCCACTTCATTAACTGATCGGCACGAAACGGTTTTTCGCCCATTTCACTGAACAACGCCCGTAGTCCTTTACGATCAAGATCTAATAAATTGATTTTCTTTACACTCATTCGCCTAACCTCAAAACACCAAAACCTGTAACAGGGCGGCGAATTATACAGTTAGCATCACGTTTTAGCCAGTATATCTGCATCTAGTGATATGTTAGTATTACTGTAGGCTATATGGCCTTCTACGAGGAAGTTTTTACCCACACTATGTTTACCCTTTTATTGATTGTTTCCTTTGCTATTTTGATTTCCTTTTTGTGTAGTATTTTTGAAGCCGTTCTCTTATCTGTTACTCCAAGTTATATCGCAACCCTGAAAGAAACTAACCCCTTTATTGCTGCGCAACTCGATAAGCAAAAGCAAAATATTGACTCTCCTTTAGTGTCTATCCTAACGCTAAATACCATCTCACATACCATGGGTGCTTCTGTTGCAGGCGCACAGGCGGCTATTGTGTTTGGTAGTCATATGCTCGGAGTATTCTCTGCGGTTCTGACTTTTTTAATTTTGTTCCTCTCAGAAATCATTCCTAAAACATTAGGGGCTAATCATTGGCGTAAATTGGCGCCATCGGTATCGGTTTGTTTATTCTGGATGGAAAAAATAACTATGCCTTTAATTTGGATGTCTCAAAAGGTCACCAATCTCTTAGGCAAAGGTAATAACGGTCAATACATTCGTCAAGAACTCAGCGCAATGAGTAAAATGGGTAAAGACAGTGGTGAGCTAAGTGAGCAAGAATCACAGATTTTAACCCAAATGTTATCGATGAAAGACATGCACGTCAGCGACATAATGACCCCCCGCACTGTGATATTTAAATTATCGACTCACATCACTCATGCGCAATTTACCGACCAATATTTGTCGAGTCCGTTTACTCGTTTTCCGATTTACCAAGGTGACCGAGACAATGTGATTGGTTATGTTAATCGTAATGACATTATTCTTCAGTCTCGCCAAACACCAGATACCGAAATTGGTACTCATTTAAAAACGCTACTTGCTGTCCCCTCTTCAGTAAGAGTATTGCCACTGTTTCAATTAATGATAAAACGTAATGCTAAAATGGCATTAGTGGTTGATGAATATGGCTCAAGTGAAGGGATAGTGACAATTGAAGACATCATCGAAACCTTAATTGGTTTAGAAATCGTTGATTCAAAGGATTTAGCTCCCAATATGCAAGCTCTGGCACGTAAGCTGTGGCAACGACGTATCAAGAATAAAGGTTTGGTTATATATGATGATAATTAACTTGGTTAATTAAGCCACTTGTATACAAATACATAATCAAAAAAATCAATTGTTAACACTCTTTTATCGCATTTTTTAATACAAACTGTATTGGCTATATTCAGCTAATTTGTACCATCATTTTCGTAATTTGAGCTGCAATATAAAGATCACAAAAACGCGCAGCGATAACATGTTTACCTAAATTAGTATAAGATAGCGACATTAAATTGAGGGAAAAAATGTCACATATTTATCGTTTATCTATAGCTCATATTAATGACACTCATTCTAACTTCGAACCTAGTCCAGTCCAATTTAGCCTGACAGCCCAGCAACACACTTATACACTTGAGGGCCATTCAGGTGGCTATGCGCGTTTAGGTTACCAAATAGAACAGGCAAGGCAGCAAGCCGCGGCCGAACTAACTCCATTTCTATTTTTACATGGCGGCGATAGCTTTCAGGGCACTTTATATTTCAGAGAGTTTCAAGGTGCGGCTAATGCACACCTCCTTAACTTACTCAAACCTGATGCTATGGTATTGGGTAATCACGAAATCGATGCAGGTAACAGCCCTGTACAAGCTTTTTTGAACCGTATCGATTTTCCGGTATTAGCCGGCAATATGGATTTAAGCGCAGAAGATAGACATAAAACAGGTCGATTATACGGCCACCCAATGTTGTACGACTTTGATGACAGCACCAGAACAGCAAAAGTACTGATAAAGCCATTTCACGATACCCAGATGGCTATTATTGGTATTACCTTAGACCAAATGCATTTAATCGCTAGGCCGGACCCCGATACTCATTTTGTTAATGCTATCGACACCACCCATAAAACAGTTCAAAAACTGAAACAACAAGGTATTAACCATATTATTGTACTAAGCCACCTAGGTTTAGACCAAGACCAAGAACTTGCTGCCAGTGTCGACGGCATAAGCCTAATTGTCGGCGGACATTCTCATACACTTCAAGGTAGTATGAGTAACATTGGCTTAAGCGATATTCCTTACGCCGAAACGATAAACTCAACGCCAATTTTGCATGCCGGAAAATATGCAGAAACACTGGGTCTTGCCCAAATCAATTTTGATTCAAATGGCAAAGTAACCGAGCTTATCGGTAATAATTATTTTATGCTTGATGACAATATTCAAGTCAGCACCAAAGACGGACAGCCTGCCGATAGCGCTATTGCAGCTGATTTAATCGAGCAGTTGTTCACCCATCCAAGTATTAAAGACGCTCAGCATGATGATGCTATTCATCAGGTCATTCATAGCCAATACCGCCCATCATTAGATGCGCTAGAAAACCAAATACTGGCTCATATACCTCGAAACTTTGTTCACACTAGGTTACCCAGCAAACAGCTCCCTCATGGCAGTGAAATAGCCCCTTGGGTGAGTCGTAGCATGTATAAAGCGGCTAAATACATTGAGCCAAATATCGATTTTGCACTGCATAATGCTGGGGGGGTGAGGCAATCGCTCAATAAAGGTCAGTTATCACTTGCTGATGTTGTTGGCCGCATTCTGCCATTCGAATTACCCCTAACGCTGTATCAAATTATGGGTAAACACATTATTGAAGCATTAGAATCGTCCATCAATAGCGCGACCAATAATGGCATTGTTGGTACAGGAGCGGGCAGTTTCCCCTATCCTTATGGATTGCGCTACTTCTATGATGGTAAGCGAATTAAAGGCCAGCGGATCACCCAGATTGATATCTACAAGCAGGATCAATGGCAAACTCTTGAATCCAATAAACTGTATATTGGTGTATCAAGTGCTTATACCGCTGCGGGTAAGGAAGGATATGATGCACTATTGCATGCTCACTGGCAGCAACCGATGAGCAATCAAACACTCCCTGAAGCTTTTATCGATTTTGTTAGCCAGCATGGACATCTCATTACGGGACAACTGTTTGCAAATGTACATTATATTAGCCACCGCGACTAAACGATGGCTTCATGTATCTAGATGACAATACCCAACAGAGAATACCTAACAGAAAATACCTAACAGCTGATAGAAGACAATAATTCGCGGTAGATCACAGACCAGAATGAGTAGAAATGGTTAAATGGTACAAACGTTGAATTAATATCCTCATTAACTATCATTTTTTGGGCAAAATAGGAATACATACATGAAAGCTAAATTAATTGCATTTGCTGCCGCTGCCACTTTGGCTATGGGTGTTTCTTCTGTATGGGCGCAAGGTGCTTTGCATCAAGGTGAAGTACTCGACACCATGAATGGCGGCGGTTATACCTATGTTCAACTTAAAGAAGCTGATAAAACATATTGGGCTGCGGGTCCGCAAACTGAAGTGACTAAAGGCGATAAAGTAGAAGTGTCTGAACAAATGTGGATGAGCGACTTTAAAAGCTCAAGCCTAAACAGAACATTTGATAAAATCATGTTTGTTGGCAATATTAATAAAAAATAGTACGTTTTATCGTAAAAAGCTTACATAATTGACCAATCTTATCGATTGGTCTTTTTTATGAAAAACTCAATAAATCAACATCATCAAATCGTTGATTTCTCTGCATCATATGCAACTCAAATAAGTGAGTTATACCATACTGCGGTACAAGGTATTATTCATCCAAGATACCCAAGCATAAAACTCAACGCATGGTCATCAGCACCGCGCTCTACTAAATTTTGGCAACTACGATACAAACGAAATAAAGCCTGGTTAGCACTTGATAACCAACAGGTCATCGGCTTCATTAGTCTAGAAACTCATTTTAAGCACCAAGGTTATATTGACTGCTTATACGTTCACCCCGACTATCAGCAGCAAGGCATCGCCAGCGCACTCTATAAACACTTACAACATTGGGCTCTTCAGCAACAATATCCTTATCTCAGTGTTGATGCATCATACTTATCTAAACCGTTGTTTGAAGCTATGGGGTTTGTTTTGCAACAGACAAGCTACCAACAAAAATGTGGCCAAACGTTTACCGGCTTTTACATGAAAAAACGGTTAATAGACTAGATACTAGGGCGGATTTCGTTATCGCTTGTTACCAGCTTCATAGCTTACTACCTAGCTTCACCGCTTTAACAGAGGTTGTAGCATTTCTTCCAATCCATTGAGCTTCACTTCATACATTAATGCTAATTGCTCACCAAGTTTGCCTTCAGGAAAACCTTTAGAGTGAAACCAAACTAAATAAGGTTCAGGTAACTGCAGTAATTTACGACCAGCATATTTACCAAATGGCATGGTTTGATTAATCGCTTCTAATAATTGCTGCTCATTCATCATTTATGGCTCCACGCCTTTGTGTCTTTATTAGGTTAATGTAATACCAATTTGATTAGCTATTTTATCAGTTCAAAGCCTTTTTCAAAACCGCTTTAGGATTCGAAAAATGAACTGATAATACGCACGTTTGACATAACAGGGCGTCAAAAAGTACAGCTAAGTGAAATGCATAATGAGTTGGTGCTGCGTTAATTGATGCGAATTTAATTAATCAGAGGTTAACTAATCAGAGGTTAACTACTGATTAATCAACCCATTCAGAGTAACTCAGGCTGAATTAATTACTGTTTATTTTTAAATCCACAAAATACCCAGTTCGAACGCGATTGCAACTGACTATTTAGGACAATAATCAGACCACTGGTTTGCGTAAAATAACCGATTGAATCAGATTTAAGCTTAAAACAACTCATTTTGCGGCATCCTTTAACTATACCAATTAGCTATATAGAAGTGGGCTTATAGCCATTTAATGCATATAAAACATGTATTCAGTTTTATCTCTATTGAAAACAATCCCTAAAACAACAATGTTCTTTGCACATAACAGCTGCAAGTCATTATTAAATGTAACCTTTCACTAACATTGACGGATGCTAACTTCTGTTGTCAATTTTCTGCCTTAATGTTCAAAACAGTCAAATAACCGCCTCGAAGACATTAATAAAAAACTGTCAAAAATCAGCTAATTGACTAAATCTATATCCATTATTACAGTGTGATATCAATTACATTTAACGGTGTAAGATAGTTATATTGAGAGGGTAACGTCCATGATCATATTAGTTGGTGGTGAAAAAGGGGGTAGTGGTAAAAGCTGCCTTGCGCAAAATATTGCAGTCTTCCTGACCAATGAAGTTCAAGCGAGCGTGATTATGGTCGACTGCGATCCGCAAAGAACCACGTCAGACTGGATCCAAGCTCGGAACAACAACCCCAAATTACCAGCCATAAACTGCGTGCAGCTGTATGGAAAAATCCGTAATGACTTGCTCAGCTTAGAGCAGCATTATGATTATGTTGTTGTCGATTGTGGTGGCCAAGATAATCTAGCGCTTAGAGCAACCATGTCAGTGGCATCCTATGTATTAATGCCATTGCGCCCAAAACGCAGAGATTTAAAAACCGTCAGCCATATGGACGATATCGTTTCCACTTGTTTAATGATAAACCCGAAAATGAAAGCATCATTTGTGATCACTCAATGCCCAAGTTTACCTAACCAGGCAAGCAGAATTACTGAAGCAAAAGATGTCTGTCGTACTTATGATATTAATGTATTAGATGCCGTTAACTACTGTCGTAATATTTACGACGACAGCGAAGAATCAGGCTTATCTGTATTTGAGTTAGAACCCCAAGGTAAAGCTGCTGATGAAATGCGCAGTATTGCCTGTGAATTACTCGATATTACTGATGCAAAGCAACTCATTGAACAGCGCAATACTGCATCGAACGTGACCACGATGAGAGGAAATTATGGGACTAGCCGATCTCAAGAAAAACGCTTCGTTATGTAAAAGCACCAATAACATTGCAGTATCAATTGATGACTTTATTGCTGCAGCCGATTTATATGCTGCTGGTCAAAACCGTCCTCAACATGAGGAAAAGCAAACGCTAATGACAAGCGATGCAGATAAGCAAAACAATATAATCGATTTTTTACAGCGTAAATATCCACAGCATGTAGAGCCAATAAAATCGGTCAATAAAAGTAAACAGCAACCTTATAGACGTTGTACCTATACCTTAAGTGAAACGGCAATAAGCCAGCTTACATTATTAAGTCAGCAGGGAGGAATAGCAAAATCAAAACTGATCAGGCAGTTGATTTCACAATATTTTAGTCTATCTCCACAACAACAAAAACGGTTAGATGTTAGCTTTACAGACCAATAGTTAACTTTGCAGACAGATAGTGAATTGAACATAATTTTTACCAAACACAACGACAACCACTTTATCCCCGCCCTTTCACTGGCAGTAAATATAAGACTAATATTTGCTAGCCAGTGCTTTTATTTATCCAAAACTTCAACCTATACGCTAGGCAAACTACATTTTCACTTATCACTCTCATTGCTATTTAGTTTTTCCTAAAGCTTGAATTTACTCACAAACTGCCCCATTAAATACTCATGGAATGAAACAGCCAGCGAATGAAATAAACAAGTCATATTAAACATTGCAAGCTCAGATAATACATAAGCTTAAAATATCAATCTTGACGCCCTCTTCGACTACCAGGACACTTCTATGATCGCGATTGTAATATTGCTCGTTATATCAATAACAGCTGTGGCATGGATTGTCAGTAGCCAATGGCGTCTCAACCGTCAACGTAACATTATCACCAGCAAACCATTCCCCACTCAATGGCGTCATATATTAAAAAAGCGTTTTCCTTATTTCAAAGCCATGCCGACGGATTTGCAACTTCAACTCAAAAAGCATATTCAGATATTCATTAATGAGAAACAATTTGTCGGTTGTGACGGGTTCGAAATCAACGACGAAGTAAAAGTAACAATTGCAGCCCAAGCTTGTTTGTTATTACTCAATCGTAAAACTAACTATTACCCAAAACTGAAACAAATTTTAGTCTATCCAAGCGCGTTTATCGTTGAGAAAAACCGCACGGATCTCGCGGGAGTACAATCAAGCCAACGTAATGTGTTGCTGGGAGAATCTTGGGAATATGGTAAAGTCGTATTGTCATGGAACAGCACTATAGAAGGCGCGGCCGACCCGTTTGATGGTAGCAATGTTGTGATACACGAATTCGCTCACCAGCTTGATCAAGAAGATGGAACGGCTAATGGTGCACCACCACTGCGCGATATTACTTCGTATCGCTCATGGTCTAGCACATTGGGTCAAGAATTTAAGCAACTTCAGTATTGCGCTCAACAACATATCCCGTCATTATTTAACTATTACGGCGCGACCAATCCGGCGGAGTTTTTTGCTGTGATAAGTGAAACGTTTTTTGAACGACCCGTGGAGTTTTACCAACAGCATCAACAATTGTATAAAGAATTAAGCCAGTTTTATCAGCTAGACCCAATAAATTGGCATTAGAAAAGTATTAAAACGCATAATAATAATTTACTAAATAAACAGGAATACTATGCAATCAATCATTCACCGACTCGGTTTTATCGCCGTGTTAATGACGACAGTGGCCGCCTTCGATTTACATGCAACTGAAGCCGAAGAATCAACACTTGAACAGAGCCAAACTGAGCAAAAAAACAAACAAATTAGTCAGCAAGTGAGCTCCGAAAGCGAAGCGATTATAAAAGACATTAGCCAAAAAAATGAGTTAATTGATAGCCAAGGCTTATCAGAAAAAGACAGCCAAGAAGTCAGCGCTTTGTTAAATCTATTACATGAAAGTGCAGCTGCTGCTGACTGGACCACTTATTTTAGCCTTTATCATCCACAAGCGGTGTTTATTGGTACCGATGATTCAGAGCGTTGGAATATGGTTGAGTTTGAACATTATGCCAAACCCACTAAAGGCTGGCGTTACGATTTAAAGTCGCGTCACTTATTACAAATTGACGATACGATTGTATTTGACGAGCAGCTCTATAGCCCAGCATATGGCGTAAGCCGGGGTACAGGTGCGTTGGTACAAACCTCTGAAGGATGGAAAATAGCGCAATACCATTTGAGTTTTCCAATTCCAAACGATAAAGCCAAACGAATTACCAGCTTGATCATGCAATAGCAGTTAAACAATATGGTGGCCATCGTCGAGTATGATGACCACCATAATAGTGAATAGTTAGCTATTCTCTAGACCGATTGTATTGAATGGGAAATATTCAATACCCATCCTATGTCATCGACACTCCAAAACACACATTAGCGAGCTCACTAAAGTGAGTGAAACTGTCGAAGTCCTCTTGCTCAAAACGACGTCCAGTACCCTGCCTATCGGCATAAAATAATCCCAACACTTTCTGTCCAACAAAGAGCGGCGCTAATAAAAAGCCATTTTGAGAAAAGCGTTCAACGAGTACATCATCAATTTGAACTTTGCATTCTTTACTGGTGGGTGAATTTACCCACACACTCTTTTTTTGCCCAATACATTGAGTAAAAACGGATCGAGGATCGTCTAGTTCTATCACAAAGGCTTGTTTTAATAATTCAGCGCCATCCCCCATCATCACCCTTGGTTGTAATAATTTACGACTTGGAGAGAGTAACAATACACCACACCTATCTAAACCAACGCCGGTTAACATTCCTTCCAATGTGGTGTGCATTATTTGATTAAAATCAGTTTTAACCACGGCATAATGGGTTAATTGTCTCAATTTACTTAACTGATAACCTTGATTGGTTTGCCTTATCTCAGTGAGCTCAATAGGAGCGTCGACATGCTCTAATACGTCTGCGGTATTAGGTAAGTAAGACACTATGGCTTTGGCACCATATTCAATGGCTAATTTATGGGTTATTTCGCTGCAATCAATAAACTTTTCAGTAAATTCATCCACACTGATGTCTAACATTTCTGCGGCTTGAGATAGGCGTTTGTGCAGCTCTTCAGCGTTAACTTTAGGCTGTGACACGATTTCTGATAACTTATCGGCTAAAAAAATACAACGGATCTCAGGCATGCGCTCGTCTGGCTGTGCTAAAGACTTAATCAGTACTTCACCTAAGCCCCAGCTTCTGGCAATGCTTTGGGTCAGCTGGGTAAAAGAGGTACCTAGTTCAGTTCGAATTAATGAGCTTTGTTCAATTTTATCGTCAGTCGCTAACAACTTTTTATCAAGCTGTTCGGTTAATTCACCGCCCATGCTCCAAAAAGCACTTTCACCTATCCGATACAATAACGAGGCAATAAATACCTCTTCACGTAGCGATTCTCCACGGTCGCTCATCATCATTCTAGCGAGCATCGCCGCCTGAAAAGATTGCGCCATCAGTTTTAATAAACGTTGATAGACACTTTCGCTCAGGTGCTTATTTTCAAGTAAACTGGTGAGTAGTTTTGCGGTAATGCATATGTTGCGAATTGTATCAAAACCTAATACAACCGCTGCACGGCTTACGGTCGAAACAGGATTAATACCTTTATTGTAAGTGGCGCTGTTTGCCACTCGCAAAATACGCGAGGTGAGTGCATTGTCGTGCATGACACTTCGACCTAACAAAGATAACGAAGACACATCGTCTTTTGCCAACTTTTCTAAATCACGCACTGTTGAACATAATGCAGGCATTTCTTGATCACTAATCCGCTTGGTCCAGTAATCAGCCCCTTTTTGTTGAGTCATCGCCTTCAAAAATTAACCTAAATATAACAAACATTGTTTTTAGTATACTCAATTTCATCACGGTGTCTTGTAGATATTGCTATTCGCTTAAGCTAGCTCACGTATCAAAGTAAAACAATAATACTCATATCCCTGCGCCCACTGATTAGTGAATTAATCACACTGATGCTAGCACAACGAATAAATGACATGTTATATCGCTATTACATCACTTTATTCAGGAATTGCAATTTTTGAGCTAGTGTCGTTCGAGATAAGCGGGGTTCATTTGGGTGCAAAAGTGACATCTACATAAACGATAAATATTGGGCAAAAAAAAACGGCTCACAAGAGCCGCAATCACAATAATGTGGTTGGAAAAAACTTACGGGTAGGAAGTATCCAAACAATCAGGTTCAACAACTAAGCATTGACTTATAAACCATTCTATTTGGATAAAAATCCCGTACGACCTGTAGGTGAGCCGCACGGGGTTACAACAGTCACAAAGTGACCAAACTTGTAAAACGGTTGGGACTAACGATTAAAACTGTTCTTCTTCAGTCGAGCCCGTTAGCGCTGTTACTGACGATTTACCGCCTTGAATACACGTAGTCACTTGGTCAAAGTAACCTGTGCCCACTTCTTGCTGGTGCGATACGAAGGTATAACCTTTCTTAGCCGCAGCAAATTCAAGCTCTTGTACTTTTTCAACATAATGCTTCATGCCTTCACCACGTGCGTAGTCATAGGCTAAATCGAACATGTTGTACCACATGTTATGAATGCCCGCTAACGTGATGAACTGGTACTTGTAGCCCATGTTAGACAACTCTTGCTGGAACTTAGCAATCGTAACGTCATCCAAGTTCTTCTTCCAGTTGAACGAAGGTGAACAGTTATAAGCAAGTAGTTGATCTGGATACTGTGCATGAATGGCATCAGCAAATTTCTTCGCTTCTTCAAGACAAGGTTTAGCTGTTTCACACCAAATTAAATCAGCATAAGGAGCATAAGCAAGACCACGTGAAATAGCTTGGTCTAAACCAGCTCTAACGCGGTAGAAACCTTCGTTAGTACGTTCACCAGTAACAAACTCACGGTCATATTCATCACAATCTGAAGTCATCAAATCAGCAGCATTAGCATCTGTACGTGCAATAACCAAGGTATCAACACCACTGACATCTGCCGCTAAACGTGCAGCAACTAACTTTTGCACCGCTTCTTGAGTTGGTACGAGGACTTTACCGCCCATGTGACCACACTTCTTAACAGACGCTAATTGGTCTTCAAAGTGAACACCTGCAGCACCAGCATCAATCATCGACTTCATTAGTTCAAATGCATTCAATACACCACCAAAACCGGCTTCTGCATCAGCAACGATAGGTAGGAAATAGTCAGTGTAATTGTCATCACCAGGATTTACTTCTTTGCCCCATTGAATCTGGTCAGCACGGCGAAATGAGTTATTAATACGGCTCACAACTGCAGGTACTGAGTTTGCTGGGTAAAGTGATTGGTCTGGATACATTGTGCCCGCTAAGTTAGCGTCAGCAGCTACCTGCCAGCCTGATAAGTAAATCGCTTCTATTCCCGCTTTTGCTTGCTGTACAGCTTGACCACCAGTAAGTGCGCCCAGTGAGTTTACGTAGCCTTTTTTAGCGCCGCCGTTAACCAGTTCCCACAATTTTGCAGCACCCATTTTAGCAATGGTATTTTCTGGCACAACAGAGCCACGTAATGCGACAACTTCTTCAGCAGTAAAAGGACGCTTAACCGATTTCCAACGTGGATTTTCAGCCCAATCTTTCTTAATTGCATCAACCTGTTGCTGACGAGTTAGTTGTGTAGTCATAGTGTCGCCCCTTCCTGTATGAGGGTGGCAAAGTGAATCATTCAACTTTGCCTAATTCAGTAGTGTTGTAATTAATATCGTTATCCGACATTACGCCGTTAACAGTTCATATCCTGGTAATGTTAAGAAATCGACTAGCTCATCAGAGGTAGTAATTTGTTCAAATAATTCTGCCGCTTTGGCGAACTCACCGGCATTAAAACGCTCCGCGCCAAGTTCCTTTTTCACGTTGGCCGTTTCCTCTTTCAACATGTCTTTAAACAATGCTTTAGTGACCAGTTTGCCATTGGATAAACTTTTACCATGCTGGATCCATTGCCAAATAGAAGTACGCGATATTTCTGCTGTGGCAGCATCTTCCATCAAACCGTAAATCGGTACGCAACCATTGCCCTGGATCCACGCTTCGATGTACTGCAAAGCAATTCGAATATTCAACCGCATGCCCGCTTCAGTTCGCTCGCCTTGACAAGGCTCAAGTAATTCACTGGCTAAAATGGGTGCATCGACATCACGAGTAATGTGTAATTGATTGGTTCTATCGCCACCGATGTAATCATTGAAAATTTTCATCGCTGTGTCGGCTAAACCCGGATGAGCAACCCAAGTACCATCATGACCATTGCGAGCTTCTAACTCCTTATCGCCACGTACTTTTTGTAATACCAGTTCGTTAGTTGCTTCATCTTTGGCAGGAATAAATGCTGCCATTCCGCCCATGGCTAATGCGCCACGTTTATGGCAAGTTTTAATTAATAAGCGTGAATAGGCACTTAAAAATTTAGTATCCATAGTTACCGCTTGACGGTCGGGTAGCACACGATCAGGATAGTTCTTTAAGGTTTTGATGTAGCTGAAGATATAATCCCAACGGCCACAATTCAGCGCGACAATGTTTGAACGAAGTTCATAAAGAATCTCCTCCATTTCAAATACCGCAGGTAATGTTTCAATTAAACAAGTACATTTAATGGTGCCAGGCTGTAAGCAAAAACGTTCTTCTACAAAGGCAAACATTTTCGCCCACCAACGCGCTTCTATATGGCTTTCTAACTTAGGAATATAAAAGTAAGGTCCAGATTTTTTAGCTAAAAGTTGACGATAATTATGGTAAAAGTACATAGCAAAATCGACTAAACCGCCAGGAATGGGTTTGCCTTTGTATTCAATGTGCTTTTCAATAAGATGCAAACCACGTACACGAGTAATTAACACTGCAGGATCCGGATTTAACGAATAATGCTTACCTGTTTCAGGGACAGTTAGTTCAATATCACCGCGCACGGCATCACGAAGGTTAATTTGTCCTTCGACAATTTTTTGCCAACTCGGTGCTAATGAATCCTCAAAGTCGGCCATAAACACTTTTACATTAGCGTTTAAAGCATTGATTATCATCTTACGATCAACAGGGCCGGTAATTTCAACACGTCTATCAGTGAGATCGTCAGGCATTCCACGGATAGTCCAATCACCATCACGAATTGCACGAGTTTCAGGTAAAAAATCAGGTAACTCACCATTATCAATACGGGCTTGTTTTTGCTTACGCTTAGCTAATAGCTCGGGTACTTCATCAACAAATTTTGCACATAACGAATCAAGGAAAGCCACGGCGCCAAGGTTAAAAACTTCTTCTTGGCCATTAACAGTAGGCCCAATAAACGTGAGATCAGTTTTAACCGAATCATCAGCATTTGCTGTGGACTTACTGTATTGAGCAACTAACTGTTCTGCCGTCATAATAATGGCTCCCTAAATGCTGTCTGTTTTGATATTGATTGTCATGCTTCACTGTGTAGTGATGTTATCTACTGTCTATTTATCCCGCCTGTCTGTACCAAATCATCGCTGTACTTATTAGCGTTCAAATAAACCATTTCTAATAACATTTAACTGAAGCTGACTGTTTACCAAAAACTTTCAAATGTCTATTTCGTACTAAAAACTAACCAAAAACGTTTGTAATTGCAACAGTCTGCTCCTTACCAAAACGACTCGAAAAACAGTGCCTCCGATCACATAAAATGGTCTTACCAACACAAGTTAAGCACTTCAAGCCTCTGTTACTTATACTTTTTACATAATAGAGCTTATACTTTAAAGCAGCTATGTAAAATTCATCTTACCAATTGACCAGCAAATGATAATGGTAAAAAAGGTTGTAATATAAAAACCAACTGTAAATATTTATTTACCAAACTTTAGTCTATATTATTGAATTAAACAATTTTGCAACGTTTCTAGCTTACCTATACGTAACAACATTTTATTACTTAAAAACAAAGACTTACCCAAAGCCAATTACAAATCAAATTTAAACAACTGTTTTAAACTTACCTTTACGTAAACGTAATCAAAAAAGCCATTTTAATAGCTTAAAATGTGAGTTACGTCACCCGATCAACAAGCTCAAGCAGATTGGTTTGTTTTAAATAAAATGCATTTTTTTTAAAAATAATTGAAAAAACTTCATAAATGGGGCAATTAAGAACCACAATGGTGCAGCGAAGAGTAATAAACAGTGCTCAGATCTGGCGGAATATGTCGGTAATAACGAGGCTTAGTTCACTGTATGTTAATTGGCATCTGTCGATAAATCGCTAATGATTCAGCTCTAGCTCAGATAGAGTGGCAACAAGGTATCGCAAACGCTACGTAATGAATTGAATAAACTAATGTTGCAACTAATGAATAAATGGAAATGCCGTTAGCATTTGTGGCGTAGGATTTTCCTTGGAGCAATTTAGTGCAGACACTGTAAATGCATAACCTTAGCTCAGACTATTAAAAATGACATCACACGATAAAACGAGATTAATTTCAAACCTGCACGATTCAATTTACCCGCTGTTCGACTTACAAGGCACACTTATACCGAGCCTATGACTAATCAATACACTAAAGATTACGGTAAATAAGTAGTTTGATTAACATTCATAAACCAGAGCACAGTAACGTTAAACAACGAGTATAGTGCCAACGTTTAGACGCTATCACAAGTGACAAGCTGGTTTAACATATGTTGATTTACTCAAGGTAGACACTTCCGGGAGAGATATAAAGCTAAATAACTATCGTTATTTGATGGTGTCGTTATAACAGATGACACAATTTCGACCATTATGCTTGGCCTTATACAGCGCTAAATCCGCACGGCGAATTAACGGGTCGAGGCTTAGGTCATCCTTATCGACACTACTCACACCACAACTCACCGTGACAGTAAAATCGTGTCCTGAGAAACGAGTGTTAATATTGGCTATTGCATTGCGGATCTGCTCGGCAAATTCAACCGCGATATCTTCAGTTTGCTTTGGCATAAAGATAGCAAACTCTTCACCGCCCATTCGGGTAAATATATGAGTCGGCTTCAACATATCACCAATCACATGTGTGACCTTTTTTAACACCCAATCACCCGTAGCATGGCCATATTGATCATTAATATTTTTAAATAAATCTAAATCCATCAACAACACAGAGAATGACTCACCAAGCATTTGAGCTTGAATAAATTCATTTTCTGCCATTTCTTGCCCGGTGCGGCGATTAAAGATACCTGTCAATCCATCTCGCTGCGCTTGCTTCATAAATTGATTACGTTGCATCCAAGCAGAGATTAATAACAACAATAAACCTACAGAAAGCCCTACTAATAATGTTGAAAACATAATTGATGAGCTTTTCTCTTTCATGAATAAATCTTTTTGTTTCATCAGTAATTCATGGTCTTGGATCAAGCTAGTATTCTCACGATTTTTTTCCACACTATCAAAGCGAGCCATTTGATAGGCATTTTCTTTTATTTTCTGTTCATCAATTAATTGCTGACCAAGTGCAGATGCCACAACTTGATACTGATATGCTTTATCAAACTGACCACGTTTACCCGCAATTAAAGACAATATTTCACTAACTCGTTTTTTTACCTGCATGTTGCTAGGCTTATTAGGTAAAGCATTAACTAACTGCGCAAACATATCAGCTTGTTGATAATCACCCAGATGAAAATATATCGAGCTCAAATAAGACTGTATTTCGTTAATTTCAATTTGAAATTGAAACTTCTGATAACGCTCTAAAGCCTCAAGGTAAAAAGGTTCTGCTTCAGCATACAACCCCTTATCAAACAACACATTAGCTTTACCTTTGATAGACATAATCTCTATCAATGTAAAACCATGGCTTTTGCAATAAAGTTGGGTGTCTGTAAATAATGCCTCTGCCTGGTCAAAGTGGGTTAATTTCAAATGAGCCACTGAGTGATATAGCATCGAAAAACATTCGCTTTTTGGGTCTTTACCTTGATTTAGACTTAGTGCTAATTGCGCTATACGTAGCATTTCCTCATAAGCATCAAGCTGTAAATACACATTCATCAAACGAATATAAGACATTATTTTTATACTTTGATCTTGATAACTGTCGATACGAGAAAGGTTGTCCTCTAAAAGAGCAAAAGCTTTTTTATAGTTACTCAATCCTATATTTGCGGTGGTTTTCAATAAATAAATATTTGTGAGTTCTTCACCGAGTGGATCGTAAGTCAGTGCTTTATCTAAAGCTTTATCTGCTTCGAGAAAATGACCTAAATAAAGATTTTTTGTACCTAGCAACATATACAGACGACTATGCTGTGGTGAGGTAAGTAATGATTCAGAGGATAACGCGATATCAATCTTTTCAATGGCATAACCAATGTCAGTCTTCAAAGATTGTTCTATAGTATCGAGTTCTTTATCATAATCGACGTTGCCAGCTATCGCCGCGCGGCTAAAAAGCAACACGATGATAATAAAAAAATACATCAATATTTGAGGCAAAAAATAATTACTCTGTCGGATTACTTATAATCATATACATGGCCATTTCTTTATCACCAGACAACTGGCTAACACGTGCTTTATCTCCTGACATCACAGCATCAATCTCTTCTTGTGTTAATCCATTTGATTTCATTACACCACGAGGATCAAGCTTATATGCTTCCAATAAAGCGGCGTCAGTTCCAAGCTTAGTAAAAAATGTATTCATGTTAGACATATCGTAACCTTATATTCTAGATTATATTTGTAATTAACGACTTAAATTTACATCTGTGTGATTATCATTTGTAACAACTTTAACTTTACTGGGTCTGCCCGTCGACAAAAAACGTCATAACCAATTGTTTTATGACAAATCTCTACAATAAATAGACCATTAAAATGTTATTATCAATAAAAACTGCATCACTTTCGATAAGTATTGATTCACTAATCCTCTATAGCACCCATCCATAAGTTGTTGATAAAAATATGGTCGTTTTAAACATACGATTTCCTAATTAACTCATTTGTCAGCAACCATTCAAAATACTTAGCCAATATCTGATTCCACTATGCCTAATTTGACTAACATCTCATGGTTAAGCGTCATCGGACGCGCTGGAGGAATTAACAACGTGCTAATCGTCGTTAGCGTAGCCTCTGGCAATAAAGATAACGGCATACGCTCTATAACAGGTGATTGAAATGGCAAATTTGCGGCTTCATATATAATCACTTCATGAGTCAGCGGATACCACTGATTTAAGTGTTCAACCAAAATCTGCAATTTATCTTTAGTGCTACTAAATTGAGTTAAGGTATGTTCACCAGCAAGAGCAATCTGCCAAAGTAACAGATGCGTTGTAGGATCCGGAATATGGTGATAAAGCATGAACTGCGTTGCTTCAAAACTTTGGTGGCCACTATTACCAGGGTCAATGCCTAAATCAGCCCACAAACAAGCTTCAGCTGAAATACCCGGCAACATGCTAGCGTCAAAACCTTCACTGCGGGCTTGTTTAATGGACCAATGCGCCACGCAGGCAAATACCCCAGGATGACCATATAAGGCACATACAACTAATTTGCCTAGGCGAACTTCGTCTAAGATAGCATCAACCATTTCTGCATAAGTATCACGACGATTTTTTACCTCATCGTGTTGAGCATAATAAGGTTGAAGTGAGCGAACATCACAATTAAGCGACATTAACCAACGTTCCGAAAATCCATCGGGCACTAACGAAAAGACCACATCAGCATGCTCTATATAACTCAAACTTAAGGCGCCTATTTGCCCTGCTAGTTGTAATCCCGTTCCAACACAAACAAGGTTGCCTTTTTGCGCTCTGGTTAATGTTGCTATTGGTGATTGTTGTCTCGTCATCATAGTTTCTTATTTTGAAATAATTATAATGCAAAATAAAAGCATAAAATAAAATTATCAGTGACTTATGTATTAATAGCGATTGACATTATTAAACGTTATCTAGGGCATCTAAATCATAAATTGAGCAACATCCTACCAACATTTTTTGTACAACGTTAAATAAAAATGAAAATTTACTCTAAATTTATTTATCGAAGAAAATGGAACTTCAACCGCTAAATTGACTCAAAACCACAACATCTTCTAATAGACCCTTGTCAGCATAGGGACTGCTTGGGTATGATGACCGACAGAATTTAGGAAGTAGCGCAGACAATGATAAACAAAAAACAAAGTCTTACCCTTGTAAGCGCAGTAGCGCTTTCATTATCACTTAGCGGATGCAGTGTGTTTGATTGGTTGATTTATAAGCCAGACGTGCCACAAGGCAACTACATGGAAACACAGCAAGTCGAAAAACTTCGTGTCGACATGACTAAAGAGCAAGCAGAATATATTTTAGGTCGTCCAGTATTGCGCGACAGCTTCTCCGATGACACTTGGTATTATGTGTATCATTTTAAAAGTGGTCGAGATGCCAGCATTACCCATAAAGAATTAATCATTCATTTTAATGGCGACAAGATCTCCAGTGTTGCTGGTGATTATGACTTAAGTGCTGAATTTAATACCCCGCTTGATCAAAGCTCATTGCCGTCGGTTAACGAACCGGATCTTAAGCCTTTATTACCAGAAGTTCGCCCAGATGCGAAACCTTTGGTTGAAGAGCAGCGTCCTGCGTTAAAAAACCAAGCTGAAAATGATAATGCACCAACATAAACCACGATAACATGTGATTTATGCCAATAAAAAGCAGGACCTCTCACGAGAGTCCTGCTTTTTTTATGACATTTTTCTAATATTACAATTTGATCAATCTAGTTAACTCAACTCGAATTAACTGATGGAATAAAATCAATCTAGATTCAACATGGTAGGATTAGCAAAAAATTTAAGATTAATATATTAGCTAACTTTAGCACCAGTAATTTTATTAATACGACCTTCATCTTTAGCTTTTTCAGCGCGCTTACGACGAACATCTTTAGGGTCTGCAATTAATGGGCGATAAATTTCAACCCGCTGCCCAGGTACGAGTACTTCATCATGTTTGGCCTGACGGCTAAACACCCCAAGCTTAACCTCTTCAAGGTTAATATCCGGAAAAAATTTAATAATATCACTTTGCTTAACCGCTTCAATGAATGTGGTACCTGGCGACACCATCACCGAAATAATTTTCTGCTGTTTTGGCAATGCATAAATAACATCTACCGAGAACTTTTCTGTTTCATTAATCACGATAAATCACCTTTGCCCTATCGGTAAATGCCATTACCATCGACGACATCAAATCCTTAAACACTTTACCAAACGCCATATCAACCAGCATGTTTGAAAATTCAAAGTCCAAATCAAATTCAACTTTACAGGCATCTTCAGTCAGCTCAGTAAATTTCCACAAGCCATGCATGTGCTTAAACGGGCCATTTTCCAATTCAAGTGAAATCGATTTAGCTTGGATCACTTGGTTGCGGGTGGTAAATGTTTTACTGATCCCCGCCTTACTGACATCAACCGATGCCACCATGGTTTGACCATCAAACTCAAGCACCTTACCACCGACACAGCCCGGTAGAAAAGCATGATACGATTCAACATCATTGACTAAATCATACATCTGTAAGGCACTAAATCTAACCAGCATACTTTTGGAAATCTTGGGCATCTGACATCACTATCGTTAATACAATAGTGCGATTTTATCACGTTAAATAAAAAAGGCATCTCCGAGAGCGTTAAATCACGTTGGAAATAACACAATCACCAAGAAACTGGGTATAATCGTTGAAATATCAAAAATCTCCCCCATATCTATTAGTTAATAGTATTAG
The DNA here is from genome assembly GCF_014164215.1 of Shewanella sp. SG44-2. Taxonomy (NCBI): domain Bacteria; kingdom Pseudomonadati; phylum Pseudomonadota; class Gammaproteobacteria; order Alteromonadales; family Shewanellaceae; genus Shewanella; species Shewanella sp. SG44-2. The sequence continues at coordinate 9,065 of NZ_JACJEU010000020.1, read as the reverse complement.
CATAATAGAGTTTATCAAATGGGCTCACTGCGGGTTGTCCAGCACCATCCTTCAGGTCAATAACGGCAATCAGAACGGTAATAATAATGGTAAAAAAGAAATCAGCAAACGCCTCAGCGAGCATCGCACGCAATAAACGCGCGACCTTTGAATACCGCATAGAAGACAAAATCGAAGCGGGATTACAACTTATGGGCTGGGAAGTTAAGTCCATTCGCATGGGTAAAGTAAATTTATCTGATTGTTATGTCTATATTAAAGAGGGTGAAGCCTTTATGCATGGTTGTACTATTCAACCACTTAATACAGCTTCAACCCATGTAATATGTGATCCAATCAGAACCAAAAAACTGCTATTAAAGCGCAGTGAAATTGACAAACTTGCCGGCCTAATTGAACGTCAAGGCTACACCTTGGTACCATTATCAATGTACTGGCGCAAAGGTGCCTGGGTAAAAGTCGAAATTGGCTTAGGTAAAGGTAAAAAAGATCACGATAAACGTGAAGATACCAAAGAACGCGAGTGGAAAATTGAAAAAGCTCGTGTGATGAAAAAAGACAAAGAAAACGCTTAATCTCGTTGATAGGCCACTGAAACAATTAAAATTGATAAGTTGTTATTGAACACAGGCCTATAACGAACAGATAGTGAACAAACGATTATATTTTGTTAATGGACACTAGGTATTCATCTAACAAAGCGTTATAGTTAACTCAATTGGGGGCGATTCTGGATTCGACAGGATTCACGAAACCCAAGGAGCATGTCGAGGGGCGGTTGGCCTCGTAAAAAGCCGCACCGTTATAGTTGCAAACGACTCTAACTACTCTCTAGCAGCTTAGGCTAGCTAGCCATCAACCACACGTTTCGCACGTGGACAGTGGATTCTGATGGTCATATTACAGTGTGCTAGCGAGGGAACTCCGTCCGGGGGTGAACCGCGAAACAGTACCGGACTCACCAAGTAGCATCCTGTCTTTCGGAGACTGCTTGGTTAAATAAAAGAGAGACTAAACATGTAGTGCCGAGGATGTAGGCTTTCTGGACGCGGGTTCAAGTCCCGCCGCCTCCACCAATTTAAGTAAAGAAGACGTCCTAGGGCGTCTTTTTTCTTGCCTGTAAAATACTAAAATCAATAACTTAGGCTCCATTAGCGTTTGAGGGGATCTCATAGCAGCTTGGGTTTTATGTAACACCTAATGTAACATCAGACCTATATCTTCAATTTGGGTGTTACAATCATGGCCAATACCACCAAGCTCCTCACTGCTACAGCTGTCGCCAACGCAAAACCTAGATCTAAAGAGTACAATCTTTCTGATGGCAGAGGATTATCACTTAGAGTCAAAACAACTGGCTCAAAATTTTGGTTACTAAATTACTCACGCCCAGTAACAACGAAACGAACCAACCTTGGTCTTGGTACTTACCCTGATGTTCCTCTAGCAGAAGCGAGAAAAAGAAGAGAAGCAGCCCGAGAGCTTCTTGCCCAAGGTATTGATCCACAGCACCACCAGCAACAACATAAAGCAGCAATTAAAACCGATGCTGAAAACACACTAAGATCGGTAACCGACACTTGGTTTGTAATTAAAAAGCAAAAGGTCTCAAAAAATCACGGTCAAAAGCTGTATCGTCGTCTTGAACTTTATCTCTTTCCTGCTTTAGGTGAAACACCCATCAGCGCCTTAACAGCGCCGCAAGTCATTCAAGTACTCAAGCCTGCTGAAGCTAAAGGCTATATCGAAACCTGCAAGCGCGTGATCAGCTGGCTAAACGAAGTGATGACCTTTGCGGTCAATACTGGCCTGATACACTCAAACCCACTGATTGGCATAGCAGCTGCCTTTGGCGTACCAGAGAAGCGCCAAATGCCTACCCTCAAGCCAGCAGAACTACCAGAGTTTATTGAGGTATTAACCTATTCTAATATAAAGATAACTACCCGCTGTTTAATTGAATTTCAACTACACACCATGACTCGCCCAGCAGAAGCGGCAATGGCAAAATGGACTGAAATTGATTTAGATAAGCAACTGTGGACGATTCCAGCTGAGCGGATGAAGATGAAGCGCGAGCATATCATCCCGCTCACACCACACGTTCTCGCTTTGTTAAAACGCCTGCAGCTTATCAGTAGCCACTTGGAATACATATTCCCTTCCGATAGAAATCCAAACACGCATACCAATACACAAACAGCCAATATGGCGATTAGGCGTATGGGGTACAAAGGACGCTTAGTTGCCCACGGCCTTAGAGCATTGGCTAGTACCACCCTTAACGAGCAAGGCTTTGATGCAGAGCTTATCGAAGTATCGTTAGCTCATGTAGATAAAAACACCGTTAGGGCAGCATATAACCGAGCAGACTATATCGAACGACGCAGAGAGCTTATGTGCTGGTGGAGCAATCATATCCAGCCAGGACAAGCACGATAGAAAGAAAGTCTACCCTAATCAATATTTAAAACTCATAATTAACGGGTTCAACATGCCACTAAACCAGCTATCGCCACACTTCCCATTTATTGTTCCTTACGCCTCAGTCAAGAGAACTGCTAAAGCATTTAAATGCGAAATAGAGGACATTCTAGCGTTCGCCAGTAATCAATCAATTACATTATGTATAAACATGAATTCACAACCAGAAACGATCATATCTGAGGATGATTTAGAGCTGATGGAATACGCTTTAGAGTTTCAGGAAGGAGAGGAAGGTTTTGAAAGCTTTTCAACCGTTAAGCAGGCCTATGAACCGCAAAATTATGTACGACGTAAAGCTGCTTCAGACTTTTGGGCTATCCCCTCACAGGATGTGTTCAAATTTTCAGGGGATACTGAGTCCTGGCAAATAGATGCAATAGCTCCTGACTTCGAAAACAGCATAATAATCGGGCTAGTTAAGCCAATTTCAGTTAATACCAACTCCATATTCATACTATTATCAGACCTTGAGCACATCGCTAACTTCATCAATAAACAACATGAGAGTAACCAACAAGTAGAAATAAAAAAGTTCATTACTCCATTAAATGGCGAAAGCCATACCATCATTGAAACAAGCAGCCATATTGCGGCAGAAGGTGTGAGCATTCCAGCAGAAAAGAGCGCAGATAAAATTTCTGCAAGTCTAGGTGTGGATGAGCGTATTAATAATCCGATCGCTGCTAACACCGTTGATGAAAAATTCACCAAAACCAAAACATCGGGGAGTAAAAGGTTTTCTCATAAATCAACCCAAGTAGTCTGGAGCCTCATTAAGCTTCACCCAGATCTTAAAGACATAAAGGAAGCAACTACAGTCCATAATGTTATATCAACACTACTGGCTAATAATGCGCTCCCACAATTAAACATTACAGCAAAGACTATGAGGGAATGGTTTCCAAGAGGAACTTTATAAAAGAACTATTTATAAATTACCCTATATTATCAGTAATATAGGGTAATTAAGCCAGTAAGCATTACCCTAAACCGCCACACTCACGTCCTTAATCTCCACACTCACTTCCTTAATCTCCACATTAGAAGAGCTGAACATCTTATTCTTCAATTGTTCTATATAAGCTGTCAACAAACTAGGAGATCCGATGAAGATCATCAGATTAAAAGCACTAATTATTAAAACAGACCTTTCCCGCTCAACTATCTATGAACTGATTGCAAACAACCAGTTCCCCAAGCAGCTGTCGCTAGGTCCCCGCTGCGTCGGCTGGATAGAGCAGGAGATCGATGACTGGCTTTCAGAGAAAGCAGCAGCGCGTGACTAACTCTAATTAGTACTTCTCAATTTGCCCCTGATTACAGGGGCTACACATAAAATAATCAATATTAAGATTGGAGTTATCATGATCAGTAATAACGCTAGCTACTTTAAACATTTAGAGCAAGAAAATATCAAATGTGTTGATACAGGGGAGTTTATGAGCTGTGAGAAAACTTATGCCTGTGTACATGTAAGCCGCTCTACAATTTACCGCCTAGTAAAGGATGGATTATTCCCTGAACCCATACGTGAAAATGGCCGTACAATTGGGTGGAGATCAATGGATGTTTTCGGTTGGTTAAACCAAGAGTGGAAAAGGAGAAACGGTATAATTTGAACATATACGACTTTGTCCTTACGCCCTAATGGCTTTAGACGCTTTCGGAGTTCTAAAGCCCTTATAGGCCTTTATGCATTCACAAGTGCTCTTTTTACCATAGAAATATTGAATAAATCTCAGCATAGCCCTTTGGTGTAGCACCACTGGGCAATGTGTTGGGTCTAAATACTACGGGTTTTATTATTATGCCCCTACCAATACCTGACAACAATCAACCTTATGTATACCAAGATCAAATTCTGCCGATCCAAAAGTTAAAAGGGGGTGTTAATAAAAAAATCATGAATAAAATCATTTCCCAGATAAATGGCATGTTAACAATTTACTCTAGATTATTACTCGTGCGTGTAGATATTCGGCTTTATCAAACTAATGGTAAAAATACGCTTATTGGTAAACTAATGAAGCAACTTGTCAGGGCCCTTGAGTCTCACTACAAATCTAAGGTAGGTTTTTTTTGGGTACGAGAACAATCCACACCTAAAAATAATATTCACTATCACTGCTTTATGATGCTTGATGGCAGAAAGGCGAAAAACTCATTCGGATTAAAACCTCATTTTGAACGAGCCTGCTATCTATTAGCTGACATAAACTACTACTTTCCTGATAACTGTAATTATGTCATCAACCGCAATGATATAAATAGCCTGTTACTAGCCATTTACCGAACCAGCTATCTTGCTAAAAATCATACTAAAGAGTTCACTCCAGTTGGTATCAGGCGCTTTGGTTGCAGAAGTACACAAGAAAAATAGATCACAATAAAATTTTAAGTCTCTTAAAACGAAACGGAAAACATATTTTCTAAAAAATAGAACAAATACACCCAAACCTCTGATAAATAAAATATAAAATATTGAGGAAATTATATTTAGATCATTAAAAAGGATCACATTTTTGGTGATATTCAGCACATTTGTTATAGCTAGTTTAATCAAAGAACCAAACAGCGTTAATTTAGCAATCATATATGATTTATCTTGTCGAAGGCCCAATACTTATAAAGCTAGGGTAGTCAGGAGTTACGTCTTTGATTAGTTCATTAAACATCCTCCACGCCTTCGATATTAGCCTTAATCTGCCCTTTTCAGTATGAATAAAGCGATAAAATTTACCGGTTTCATCATCGCTATATTTAGTTATTTGATCTGTATACTTAAAGCTAGCTGTTTCAATAGTAATGAACATATTCTTTCTCGTTTCGCTACGTTGCAAACTTATATTCAATCTACTACTTAAATGCAGTTCGAGACTTTAAACCTGCATATTTTGCTAGATTCATGATTCAACCTTCTTGTTTTCAAATCTTAAAAATCATTACATTAATGATCATTGTTACTAAAGCCTGAACTAATAAAACCTTGCTGGTGGTATACAAGCTAAAACGCGTCAAGCAACAAAATACTGACCTTTTGTACTGTTCAATATAATGCTACTGGGCGTGTGTTAGACGTCAATGTTATGGAATCAGTACTGCCCATATACAGCAGACCAAACCAACTCCCCCTTTATCTCTTCTTCTGATTTATTTAATAGCATTGAAAACTTCAATTAAGAAGTTTTATGGATGAATAACAGACGGTTGAAAATAAAATTAAAACTGCTATCTCATACAGATGATCTTTCTTAATTTGTCGATATTCATAGCAGGCTTTTCAGTGTGTAAAATTGCATGACAGTTAGGGCAAACGGGAATAAGGTCGTTAATAGGGTCTACTTGGTCGCTTTCACCAATCATAGCTAGATCAACCTTATGATGCACATGAATAAAGCCTTTGCTTATGTGGCCATAGATCTTTTCAAAATCAAAGTCACAAACTTGGCAGGTTACGCCGAACTTGGCGATACAAGCCGCTCTAGCTTTAGAGTCTCGCTCATAGGGCATCTCCAACTGTCTTTAGCTTTATCTAGATAGAGCAAACGTTTCATTCAACATTTGCTACCGTCCAAATCCGTTTTAATGGAAGCTCTGCTTTAAGCTCTTCATCCAGTTTGTCGTAGTGCAAGAAAAGCTGCTCTAACAAATCATGTTGTGTCCACAGACGCACCCGGAAGAAGCTTGAGGCCAGTTCTTTTTGAACACTAGACTTATATCCGCCCCAAGCTACGAATAGGCCTTGGGTGGCGTTAAACTTGGTCATTGCTCCCATAAGCTTATCAACCGTAGGACGGTCCACCAGCCCATCGCCAGATTTCACCTCTATACAGATCCGTTGTTGTCCAAAACCCATCGGCCCGTCGCCTGCGAGAATATCCACTCCACCGTCAGCACCTTCTGGGCTTTGCCAGCAGGTGTAACCTTGGGCCTCCAAAATAGCTTTTACCAATCGAGTTAAATTATGCCCCTTGAACTTGGCCTCTATTAACTTGACGATTTGCGAGTGACCAAGTTCTTCCAGATCGGAATCCACGGTCTCATCAACCGCTTCGCCATCCTGCATCTCGATAATACCCGCACTGACGATCTGTTTTTTGCTCTCGACTTGCCATCCAGAGTTTTCCATTTGATTGAGGCGGAACTCTGCATTATTACGGGTAATACGGCAAATGGTCATAAAGGCGCCAAAGCTGTAGATCAAATCCTGAGAAAAATGAGAACGCGGCACCGCATCGGGTAACCATTCAACACTACGCCAATGGAAAAATGGATCTATCCCATCTGCTTGATAGTGATAACCAGAGATGATTTTGCCAATGTAGATAACAGGCTGAGTTTTGGAAGGCAGAATCACTCTGTCGCCCAACTGCATTGAGTGGCCAAACGGCCAGATCTGGCTGGCATGATTTATCATCTTTTTCGGTTTAGCATCACTATCAAGTGATGCCAGCTTAGTGATCAAAAAGTCCCTGTTTTCAAGTTTATCTAAGGGAATATTCAACCCATCCCAAGTCAAATAGATGCGATTTTCCTGAATAAATTTTTGCTCATACTGGCCTTGAGAACCGGCCCTGACTAACCAAACTGCCATTATTTCACTCCCAAAATATTATCCAAAGTCAAATTTAACATCAGCAACTACAGTCCGACGAAGCTTATTTTCAAAACTCTGTTCTTGGAATAAAGTTGATTTCTGACACTTTAAGTGGTCAATACTGTCGTAACAGAGCATGCCGCCCTGTTGCAGCTCAGATGACAAAGTACCAGATAACCAGTCCTCCATATTACCTATAACAAAGAGATGATGCTTTGCCCTTGTCACTGCAACATTTAGCAAATTTGGCTTACTATTTACCCAGCTTATTCCTCCTTCTTTAATTCTAACTTTTGATGCGGCAGTGCACACGATAACCGTAGAAGCCTCTTTTCCCTGAAATGTATGTACGGTGCCAATGTTGTCTTCAGCGTACTGTTCAATATCTTGCTCTTGCTTTGCTATGCCAAAAGCCTCACGCATCCATTCGTGATTTTCTGGGGATTCAGCCCTTTGCTTCCACAGTTTTTTGAGCTCCCGTCTCATCACTGAGAAAGGTGTGATTATATAAATACCACCTTCAACCATGTCTGGTTGCTCTTCTACCAAAAATTTAACCAGTTCAAGCGCTGTATTTGCTTCCATTTCGTTTGCATACCCTTGCTTTCGAATATCTGATGGAAGCTCAGCAACATGTATCCAGCCACTTTGTATGGCCCGCCACTCAAAGGGTTGACTCGCCAGTACCATACGATTGTCATAGGCAATCTTATTGGCCACTGAAAACATCGGTTCAGTACAGCGCCTGTGCACGAGCAAAGGTATACCAACCTTACGCTCACCAATCTTAGCCATGTAATGGCTAGCATTGTCAGCTACTGATTGCGCAGAGCTAGCACTTACCTGATAGTCATCTCCCCAATGGTGCTCCCCATCTTTTCTCGAAATAGGAAGGAAATCTGCTGCTATAGCTAAATCTATTGAATGTGGCATTGTCACAACGGGTTCGAGTTGAATTGGATCGCCGACAAAAATTGCCTGTCGGCTACGCTGGAGCAAGCCAGCGACATGATAGTTAACAGCCTGACCAGCCTCATCAATCATCGCAAGGCCGAAACCTCCCGGCTTTAGCATCAGCTTAAATTGGCTCTCAACGGATGAAAGCGAAGTACTCACAACTGGGAAGAATAAAAACAATAACGACCATAGCTGTTGATGTTCAGGATTAGTTTCCTTCGTTTCCAAACGCCCATCAATCAGTAGTTCTAATTGCTCCCAGTGTTTAGAAAACTGACTTGCAGCATTCTCCAAAATAGCTTCATTTAAGGATAATGCCTTAACGAACAGCTCACTGCGACACTGGTTTAAAGCTTTGCTCCCTAGAGGCGAGCTTAACTGCAGGCGCTTCTCAGCTTCATCTATCGACTCATGGCTTCCCTTCAAATACGCTTCAGGACCAATTAGATGCTTATGAGAGTCAAGCTGCCATTCAGAGTCAATACCGTCGCTTAACTTACTGATTTTTGCATAGGCAAGATCAAAGTTTTTTTCAGCCTCTTTCAGCTTAACTTGTAAATGACCTTGGTATAGCTTTTTGGCAAACCATTGTTTCTTGAATGTCTCAATAGCCTCTAACGCTAACGACCACTGCACCTCGCTTATATCACTCCAACTTGAAGAAAACTGTTCAACCGTTAATTCTCCTTGCTCAACTTTAGCTAATGCTGATGTGAATGGGTTGAAAAACATACTGTATTTGCGGTTGGCAGGGCATTGCTTAATGTCATTTGCCAACAAATTTAACCTTCCATTGTCGCGCCAAATATTTACGAAACGTAAAAAAATGTCACTAGCCTCCTCCTTGCCTTGCTTCTTCATCGAGTTGACCAAGCCGTTAAGTTGAAAGTAGTCGCTGACTATTGTGGCTTAATGAATCTGTACACCGATTGAGGTAAACTTCCCTTAAGATAAAACGGTGTAAAAAAGTAATGAAAACTCAACCAACTTACTCAACAGAATTTAAAATAGATGCTGCAAACCT
>NZ_JACJEU010000001.1:0-360880 GCF_014164215.1 Shewanella sp. SG44-2 | reverse complement strand
TCATGGCATTTACTCGTGGTAATTTTTGTTTGGCGATAAATTTGATCACCAAATGCCATGAATGTTCCCACCTAATTTAAAATATCTTATTGTTCCTGTTTGTTATTTCATGGGGATTCGTCAGATTCTGAAGTCCATTTAAGCGTTGTGCATTACTTTTGCCAGTTTGATTATTGATGATAATCGAAATGACAAATGACACGATAGCGACAAAGGTTAGCAGGGCAATTCGATGCTTGATTTTTAAATTAATGAGCTGCATGGGGCCTTTTGTTAATTTAGGAAGGTCTAAACTGATGGCGATAATAACAGTTTCAGTAGTGACTTAAAATATTAACATTCACTTTGGGTTGAATAATTACGGCGAAAAAATAATAACGGTGAGACACCAGAAGGATTTAATGTTTGTAGTGTTTGAAATAATCTAATTTTTTAATGGCGGGAGGGGGGCTTTAATTCAATACATTGATTTTGTTGTTATTCTAACTGTTGCCTTTATTTTTTATGAGCATTAATAATATTGAGCGTTTACATTGTATAAAACGATACAATATTTTTAAGTATGTTGAGTATTGATTTTGGTGCATTTGTTGATTGATGTTAATTTCATTAAGGTTAAATTAAGTTATAACTCATTCATTCTTGTTATTAATAATTAATGATAGCGGCTTTACATTATTTAAAGCCGCTATTGCATTATTTTGAATGGTTTACGGTATTAGTAGCCGATGGCGGCAGAACCTGCGCGTCTTGGGTCTGAAGCGCCAAAAAGACCTTGCTCTGTCATCATTATCGATTGAGTACTGCCAATCGACTCTTGCACTTTCACTTTGTGACCTTTGGCTTCAAGTAATGAAATCGTATCGCGATTCAATGTATGTTCCACCCAAATAAAATCAGGTAACCATTGGTGATGCATACGTGCAGCAGCGGTTGCTTCGGCAATGTTTAAGTTATGATCAATCACATTCATGATCATTTGCAGCGTAATATTAATAATCCGTGAGCCACCAGGGCTGCCGGTAACAATGAAAGGTTTGCCATCTTTCATCACCATAGTAGGACTCATTGAACTGAGAGGACGCTTATTTCCTTCTACCGCATTTGCGTCACCACCAATTAAGCCATAACCATTTGGTGTGCCGGGTTTAGCCGAAAAGTCATCCATTTCATTGTTTAATAAAATGCCCGTGCCTTTAGCGACTAAGCCAGAACCATAACTAAAATTAAGAGTATAAGTATTAGCTACGGCATTGCCCCATTTATCGATAACTGAGAAGTGGGTAGTTTGATCGCTCTCATACGGCGCAAGGTTTCCAGGTTTTATTTCGCTGCTAGGTGTGGTTTTATTAATAGCGATTTTGCTGGCAATCTCTTTAGCGTATTCTTTGCTAGTCAATTGTTTAGCTGGCACATTAACAAAATCAGGGTCACCTAAATACTCACTTCGATCTGCATAAGCATATTTCATTGTTTCGGCCATAAGATGCAAAGTGTTTGCGGTGTTGTGGCCTAATTTATCAATGGGGAATTGCTCGAGTACATTGAGCATTTCAATAATATGGATACCACCTGAAGATGGTGGCGGCATAGAAACCACTTCGTAACCTCGGTAATTACCCCGCACAGGTTCGCGTTCAATCACTTTATAGTTAGCCAGATCAGTTAAACTCATTATGCCGCCCGCATTCTGTACTGCAGAGACAATTTTCTTAGCCGTTTCACCTTGATAAAACCCTTTGCTACCTTTCTGGGCAATCAAAGATAATGACTGTGCTAACTCGGGTTGTTTGAGCAATTCATTGACTTGATAATTACTGCCGTCGGCATGGTAGAAAATTGCTGCTGAACTTGGCCATTGAGTAATACGAGATTTAAGGCCCGCTAATGAGTTTGATAGATCTGAAGTAACAACTATACCGTCTTTGGCGAGCTTAATCGCAGGCTTGATCACTTGCGCCATTTTCATGGTGCCATATTGTTTTAAGGCCAGTTCCATCCCCATAACGGTTCCAGGTACGCCCACAGCTAGTCCATGCTCACGACTGAGTTTGTCAACTGCATTGCCTTGTTCATCAAGGAAGATATCTTTGTGCGCTTTAGCAGGCGCGGTTTCACGGTAATCGATAGCAATGGTTTTATTTTGCTCGGCTAAATGCACTAGCATAAAACCACCACCACCAATATTACCCGCGCGAGGTAAGGTTACTGCAAGTGCATATGCCACGGCTACCGCCGCATCGACTGCGTTGCCACCTTGTTTTAAAATTTCAACGCCAATTTGACTGGCTAATGCTTCTTGGCTTGAAACCATGCCATGCTTAGCATAGATTGGCTGAGCCGTTGCCATTTCACTAAAGATTGAAGCTTCATTTGCCTGGCTGTCAGCAATATGAAGTGCAGGATAACAAAGTGTAAGAGTTAATGCGGTGCTCAAAAAAAGCGGGGTTAACTTAGGGAATCGTGTCACGATCAATCCTTGGTGTGTATTGAGAAGATATTGTGATAGAACATGCCACAGGATAGCAACAATTGGTATGAGTTTTAACGGTTGAGCATTAATTATTATAGGGTAGGTGTGGGTGGAACAAACACAAACGCGAGTTTATCAATATAAATTTGTTAATAGTATTAGCAATATAGATTCTTTAGTATGGAATACTTTTTTTGGATCATCTCATCCTTTTACGCGCCATGAATATTTATCCGCTCTGGAAATGAGTCGCTGTGTTAGCACTGAAACAGGCTGGACACCGATGCACCTTATGGTGATGGATGGCGATAATATTATTGCATTAATGCCGTTGTACCTTAAAAGTCATTCTTGGGGCGAATATGTGTTTGATTGGGCATGGGCAGAAGCTTATGAGCGTCATAATATAGATTATTACCCCAAGCTCGTGAGCAGTGTACCTTTCACTCCTACTACAGGGCGGCGTATTGGTATTGATCCAAGGTTACCAAAACACGATCAACAACACTTGATTGACGGTATTCAAACCTATCTGTCACAAACCGTTATGAAACAGGGCTGGTCATCTTGGCATTGTTTATTTACCAATACCGAGCAACATGTTCAGTTTGCACAAGCAGGGGGAATGGATCGTGTTGGTTGTCAGTTTCATTGGCACAACCAAAACTATGCTGATTTTAATGACTTTCTCAGTACATTAACCTCACGTAAACGCAAAAACATCACTAAAGAACGAATTTCTGCAAGGCAGCAACTACAGTTCAGATTTATAGATGGCGATAAGGCGAGTGCAGAGCAATGGCAGAATTTTGTGCGCTGTTATCAAAATACTTATTTAAAGCGTTCGGGTCATAAAGGGTATTTGTCGGCAGCATTCTTTGAGCAGATAGCAGCAAAAATGGGCTCAATGATACGATTATTATTGATTGAAAATAGTGACGCACAATTAGTGGCATCAGCTTTATATTTTGTGTCAGACACGCATTTATATGGTCGCTATTGGGGAGCGTTAACTGAATGTGACCATGTCCATTTTGAAGCATGTTATTACCAAGGCATTGAGTACGCTATTGCTAATAAATTAAGCGTTTTTGATGCTGGTGCACAAGGCGAACATAAAGTAGCGCGAGGTTTTCGCCCGGTTAAAACCACCTCAAGCCATTTTGTTGCTCATGAAGGTTTTAATGATGCCATCGGTGCTTTTTGTCAACAAGAGCAAGCTCATATCGACATTTATATACAGCAAATGTGCGAACAACTGCCGTATAAGTCAATTGATAATACATAAAATAATATGAGGTTAATTACTCATCAAATGTGCTTTCTGGGTTAGCCTAGCGCTAGCCAAATACCAACCAGTATCATTAAACTTCCGGCGATACGATTCATCCAGCGGATATTATCGCCTCGACTTAAAAATAATCGTAAACTCTTACCGCCGCTGGCATAAGCCAGCATCGACACACTTTCGGTGACCATTATAATACCAAGCAAAACGGCGAGTTGTGGCCCAACGGCATTATCAACATTAATAAACGGCGGTAATAGTGAAATCATAAAAGCCCAACCTTTAGGGTTGGCAATCGCGGTAATAAACCCTTGGCTGATTAAGCTCATGCGACTAGTTTTCACTTCAAGGCCAGTAATGATGGCCATTTTTCCTTTAGCGCGCCACATATTAATGCCAATGTAACCAAGGTAAGCACCACCCACCCACTTAAGAATATCGAACACCTGTGGGTAATTTAGCATGATGCTGGCAACCCCAAGTACTGCTGCAATGGCGACCAACGCCACGCCTACTAATTCACCTAACATCATCCATAAGGTTCTGCGTACACCAATACTCATGCCGAGTGTCATGGCTAAAGTCATGCACATACCAGGGGTGATAGACACAAAAAAGAACGTTGGAATAAACACGGCGAGTACGGCGTAATCTGGCATTGGAAAGGTCTTTAATTAGAATGTAGATGGCAGAGTGTAAAGGCCTAAAATGATAAAAACCAGCAATTTGCTGGTTTTTATGTATCACTTCGTGTCTATAAAATTACAGCACGCCGCGTTTCATTTGATCGCGTTCGATTGATTCAAATAACGCAGTAAAGTTACCTTCGCCAAAGCCAAGGTTATTTTTACGTTGAATGATTTCAATGAAGATAGGCCCAAAAAGATTTTTAGTGAAAATTTGCAATAAATAACCGTCATCATCACCATCAACCAAAATTTGATGATGTTTGATACGATCGTGATCTTCGGTCACCTGTGGCAACTTCTCGAAAATGGTGTCGTAATATTCAGGAATAATATCCAGCGTTTTGATTGAGGTGCCTTCCATTGCATCAAGTGAGGCCACAATGTCGCGACTTCTGAATGCCAGATGTTGAACACCTGGGCCATTGTATTCACCTAAGTATTCATCAATCTGATTTTTGTTATTGCCTTTACCTTCGTTAATCGGGATACAAAAACTGCCATCCGGTGAACGTAGGGCATAAGATACCAATGCGGTTTGTGCACCGCTGATATCGAAATAACGCACTTCAGTAAAACCAAAGATGTCTTTGTAAAAGTTAGCCCATTTTTCCATGGTGCCTTTGTAGACATTATTGGTTAAATGGTCGACTTCCATAAAGCCTTTTTCAGGCGTTACGATAGGCTGCTCTAAATCAACAAAGTCAGTTTGATAAATATTGTTTTGCTCACCAAAAGTGTCAATAAAATAAATCAAGCTATCGCCGATACCGTAAATAGCTGGGTAAGGCATATCTTTATTGGCATCATCAGCTGGTTTTGCACCACGGGCAACGGCTTCTGTAAATGCAAACTGTGCATCTTCTACACGCCAACCCATTGAACAAATTGCCGGACCATGAGATTTGGCGAATTCAGCAGAAAACCCTGCACGGCCTTTATTCAATAGAAAGTTAATGTCATTTTGTTTGTAGTAAATAATGTCATTATTTTTGGCTTTTTTTAACATCGAAAAACCAAAATCGATGAATACCTGATGCATGTATTCAGTATCTGGGCTAGCAAATTCGGTGAATTCAATGCCTAACAGGCCCAGTGGGTTTAGTTCGCTTGCCATTTTGTTTTCCTTTATTTTATGTCAACACGCCATCACTCTTTGGTGACTTGGGTTAGCTATAAATGTGGTCTTAGTTTTCTAACCAAGAGCGGTTGTAATCATCACTCATGCAATTTTTGACATGAGCGGTTAAATTCAGTGGGGCGAAGGTATCAACCATCACCGCATATTCGTATGTTTCGGTTTTGCCGATAGAGGCTTCTGTACGACCAGGTTGAGGCCCATGCGGCACACCTTTTTGGTGTAACGTCATATAGCCCGCTTCAATACCTGTACGGCTCATAAAGTCGCCGTCGACGTAATACAAGACTTCATCGCTGTCGATGTTGTTGTGGTAATAAGGTGCTGGTATCGATTTAGGATGAAAATCGTATGGGCGTGGCACAAAGTTACAAATGACAAAATTGTGTGCTGTAAACACTAAATGCTCAGACGGTGGTAAATGAATCTTGCCAACTTTGGGTGCATATTCACTGATGTTAAATGCCCAAGGATAAACGCAGCCATCCCAGCCAACTAGGTCAAATGGATGCCATTGCAGAGTCATTTTTTGATAGCGTTCACCAAATTTACACATTAACGGAAACGCACCTTTTTCAACCACGGCATCAGCCAAGGTTGGCGTACGAATGTCTCGTTCACAGTAAGGTGCAGACTCAAGCATTTGGCCGTATTCGTTTCTGAAATGCTTTGGCACTTCGACCATTGAAGATGATTCAATAACGAATAAGCGCACATTTTCATAATCGTTAAATTTAAGTTGGTAAGTGGTCCCACGTGGAATAATTAAGTAATCCCATTTTTTGGTATCAATGACGCCGTATTCACTCAACAGTTGGCCTTCACCTTCGTGAATAAACACCACTTCGTCAGCATAGGCATTACGATAAAAGTCATTGGTATCTTCAGTCACTTTCGCTGTGTACATCGCGACATCATTATTGAAAAATATTTTATTTCGGGCGCTAAAAAAGTTGCCTTGGCAGTCGGCTTGGCGCGAGTCTAATTTGTAATTTTGAATTAATGAGTCTTGCCATTGTTCGCCATGAGATAACGAGTAAGGTTGAACGTCTATCGCTTTGGTAGGCATATTGTGATGATATTTATTGGAATAAATATTCGAAAAGCCATGAGTAGAAAATAATTCTTCACGGTACAACTCGCCATTATCTTTTTCGAAGGCAATGTGGCGTTTGGTCGGGATCTGACCTTGCTTAACATAGAATGGCATGTGATTGTCCTATGGTGAATCGACTGCGAGTGTCGTGGCGTTTATGTTATTTGTTGTTATGGCCTAATCGCATTGGGCAAACCAATATGTGATCTAACTTACAATTTAGTGGTAAAGATCAACAAAAAAAAGAATAATAAATAACTCAACACAATCTATTTTTTAGATTGTTATGTTAACTTTACATTTGTGTATGGATAACGGGACAGTGAAAATCTTATGCGAATAGATATCGATGCCTTTAATGTACTGCAAGTACTTGTTGAAGAAGGAAGTTTTGCAAAAGCTTCAGAGCGATTACACAAGGCACAATCGGCAGTAAGCTATCAGGTTAAAAAGCTAGAGCAACATCTCGGCGTGACATTATTTAATCGAGATCATTATCGAGCGGAATTAACACCAGAAGGTAAGGTGATTTTGGCCGAAGGGCAACGGCTGTTACAGCATTTAGCCAATATTGAACATCTTGCCAGTCGCTTTAGCCAGGGTTGGGAGCCCAAGCTTGAGTTAGTAATAGACGGTGCTTTACCGATGGAGCCGATCATGACTGCGCTTAAGCGCATGTCAGAGCACAATATACCGACTAAAGTACAACTTAATATGGAGTTTTTAGGCGGAGTGCAGCATCGCTTTGAGCGCGACCAAGCAGACTTAATGCTGGTTAAGGATTATCGTACTGGCCCCTCGTATCATCCTAAACCGTTACCTACGATTACCAGTGTGCTAGTGGCGTCATCACAACATCCATTAAGTCTACTTAAGGAAATTAGTTTACCTGAGTTACAACAACATGTTGAGTTAACCATTGAAGATTCATCTCCAGGTAAACGCGACCGCGATGAAATGCAATTTGGCGGCGATAAAGTATTTTATTTATCAGGTTTTATCATGAAAAAAAATGCCTTACTAAAAGGCCTCGGTTTTGGTTGGATGCCAGACTTTTTAATTGCCGAAGAATTACATCAAGGACAACTTATTGAAGTTGATTTTATTGGTGGTAATCGGTTTAGCTTTACACCGCAATTAGTGTCCACACTTGAACGTCCGCTGGGGCGAGCAGGGCAACTATTTACTGAGCTTATTTTAGAAGAGTTTGCTCAATATCAATTACAGCATCAATCAGGATTGAGCTGTGCAGGTTTAGGTTAACGATGGACACAAATCGGTAAACGAATGCAGTGGCAACAGAATTTGGTTACAGAATATTGAAATGTTGTCGTGTTAAATAGCTGATCATTTTGTTACCTTAAATCATCCATAATAAATAATGCCTTAATACCGAACAGGGCAACTGCAAACATTAAATAAATTTTTAAGGAATGAAAATGAGCATGAAAAGTCATGAAGTTGATTATGAAATTATAGGCTCTAGCATGCAGCTGGTTGAAGTTGAATTAGACCCAAATGAGTCTGTGATTGCTGAAGCGGGGGCGATGACTTACCTCGAAGAAGACATTATGTTCGAGGCCAGAATGGGTGATGGCTCTGAACCGGAATCCGGTTTTTTTGGCAAGTTACTTGGTGCTGGTAAACGCGCCATTTCGGGTGAGGGTATTTTTATGACTCACTTTACCAATCAAGGCCAACAGAAACGAAAAGTAGCATTTGCTGCACCATTTCCTGGCACTATTCTGGCAATTGACTTAGCTCAACATCAAGGTGAACTTATCTGCCAAAAAGACAGCTTTTTAGCGGCAGCTTTAGGTACGCAAGTGAGTATGAAGTTTAATAAACGTTTAGGGACCGGTTTTTTTGGTGGGGAAGGATTTATTCTACAAAGCCTAAAAGGCGATGGCATGGCGTTTGTGCATGCTGGTGGGACATTGATTAAAAAAGAATTACACGGTGAGACATTGCGGGTCGATACCGGTTGTTTAGTGGGGTTCACTCCTGGAATTGATTATGACATACAACGTGCAGGCTCATTAAAGTCGATGGTATTTGGTGGTGAAGGTTTGTTCCTTGCAACCTTAAAAGGCCATGGAACTGTGTGGTTACAAAGCTTACCGTTTTCTCGTATGGCTGACAGAATCATTGCTCATGCACCATCAAGTGGTGGCAAAGACAAAGGTGAAGGTTCTGTACTTGGCGGAATAGGCCGAATGATTAACTAATTCTGACATTACGCGATCTTATCACTGTGCCGTTAGTATTCGAGCTCAGGCTATTACAGCTAATTGTATTGACTTAGTCTGAGCTGTCTTTAGGAGATTTTTTAGAATGTTTACTGGTCAGCTGACGAGCTGTTCTGTTTTAACTTAAGGTTACCCATGTAAGGTCATCAATCTAACGTTATTATTTTAAGATTGTTAATTGCATAATATGTTGGTATTGCAACGGTGTGACGGGCTGAACACTCAAGCGAGCACCTTTAGCCACTAATACCATATCTTGCAGTGCGAGATCTGCTTTCAATTGTTTCAAGCTCACTGGTTTAGAAAATTTGGCCATAAATTGGATATCTACTTGCCACCATCGAGGCGTATTAGTGTTAGATTTTACATCATAATACGGTGAACGGTTATCAAAAGCACTGATATCGATTTGTGCATCACTGCTAATTTTTGCTAAACCCACAATGGCAGGTACTTTACAGCTAGAGTGATAAAACAACACTACATCGCCTAAGGCGATTTGATCTCGAATGTAATTACGTGCTTGATAGTTACGAATACCCTGCCAAGCAACGGTTTGCTGCTCACTCATCTGTAGATTATCAATACTAAAGTCGTCTGGTTCAGACTTCATTAACCAATAGTTCATGTGATCCCATTACTGTCTTTAAAGAGGCTGAATAACCTTTTAGCGCTTAATAATGGCAATGTACACGTTGCTGATGCGATTAGGCAAATAAAAAGCCGATAGTATTATACTATCGGCTTTTTACAACAGTGGTCATTCAACGGTTATTAATGAATGTTAATAAGTTGGTTTGGCAATAACAGTTTGGCCGATAGGGGTTAAACTTAACAGGGCCAACTTAAGATGCTGTAACGCGAAAGGAATACCTATAATCGTTACAAAACAAGCCAGAGCATGGGCTAGATGACCAATCGCGAGCCAAATACCAAAGCACAAAAACCAGATGACATTACCCACCAAACCTAACGTGCCAGTGCCAATATCTTCTTGGCCTGAAATGTGTTTTCGGTTAACGGTTTCTTGTCCAAATGGCCAGAAAGCAAGTTCGCCAATGACAAAACAAGCACGACCAAATGGGATACCAATGATACTGATAAAGCACAGTACCCCTACTAGCCACCAGGCTAGTCCCATGACAAAACCACCCATTAAAAACCAAGCAATATTAAAGATTAAGCGTAAAAGTGACATTTTCAATCCTATCAATAGTCAATATTACTTAATATAAAGCCATATTCATGCCATGTTTTTAACTAACTGATTCTTATAGCTTAAAGGTTGATTTTATACTGTATGGCTAATGTAGTGTGATGATTAATACAAATGAATCGATGAGATTTATCATTTTTTAGTTAAAATGCTCATATTACAGTTGATTGAGACAATTCATGTTTTCGATAAGCCCAGTACAAGCGATGAACTTTGAAGGACGCAGTATCTACATTAAGCGGGATGATTTATTACATGCTGATTTTGGTGGTAATAAAGCGCGTAAATTTTATCATTTCTTACATCATGATTATTCACATGTTACCCAAATCGTGGCTTCGGGCTCTGCACAAGCAAACTCCTTGTACTCATTGTCTGTACTTGCAAAGCAGCAAGGGTGGAAATTTGATTACTACGTAAGCCACATCAGCGAGTTTTTATTACAACATCCTCAGGGGAATTATGCTGCAGCGATACAAAATGGCGCCAATATTATAGATGTTCGTCATTTGACTGATGCTGAAAACCTTGACGGTATGCATTTAGACGATGCGATGCGACATATTGTTTCATCAGACCCAAGCTATGCAGATAAAAAACAATTACTTTTTATTCCTGAAGGTGGCCGTTGTGAGTATGCCGAAACTGGGATAGCACAACTCGCCAGTGAAATTATTCAATGGGCACAAGATCAACAAAAAAAACAGTTAAAGATATTTTTACCCTCAGGTACGGGAACTACTGCAGCTTATTTAAATAAACAAATTATTCAACAACAGGCTAAATTACTATTAATGGATGTTATTGCCATAGAGGTATTAACTTGCAGTACCGTAGGAGGAGATGAATATTTACGTCAACAATTCTCACAATTAGTCGATGAGGTTTATTTTCCTAACATTATTAATGATGGTCATAAATATCATTTTGGAAAATTATCACGACGTTGTTTTGATATGTGGAATACGGTATGCCAGTCGGGAATTGAATTTGAATTATTGTACGACCCGGTTGGATTTCTAGTGTTACAACATTATTTGAATAGTAATACTGTCAGTGCAACCGATATTCTCTATATACATCAGGGGGGAGTCTTGGGAAATAAAACGATGTTGCCAAGATACCAACGAAAGTTTTCGCACACGGTTTGATTACAGGATGAGTGTAGAATTTCTTGTTGTAAGTTGTTGATATTAAGTCTGTTATTTCTAAGTGGTAGATTTGGGTTTAAAAAGTTCGATTGGAGTTTAAAACTGAAGAATAATTTGAAATGATGCGAGTGAGTTATTCATTTTGCTCTGTTTTAATAAACATCGGTAAGTGAGAGGAGAATACCGAGAAATGAGTTTATTAAATAACAGAGCAAATGATTAACGCAAAGCGTTAGGGGGTATTACTTATTGGCAGAGATTAACCATTTCATGAAGTTTAATGCTTCAATACGTTTTGAAAAGGTTTTTTTGTTTTTACCTAGGCTGTCGGTAAAAGCAATTGAATTCTTGTTTGACGAGATAGAGTTAACCGGAAAGCTAACTGAAATTTCGTGTCCATTCATGTTGTATGACATAGGTCACACTCCTTCTTATATATTCACCATTAGGTGAGAAAATTGTTCAATAAAATATCCTTGGCATTTTTTAGTGTTGCAAAAGATTAATGTTTCGAGATTTAACTTAACCTATCCTTTACTCACTAATCAAGTGTTGATATGTAAATAGTTGATTAAGGTCTATTTTATGCCTGCAACATTGATGTTGGGACATGACATATAGCCATAAAAACTTAATACATATTTAGCACTTAACTTTGTAAGTTGAACATAGTTTTATGACAACAAGATTACGTGAATATAATTTAAATTATCATATCAACAAAAATCAATTGAAATCAAAAACGATGTACAGAAGCTTGTCTTGGGTTTATTTACGAAGTGAAGTTGAGCAGACTTACAGGTAGGTAACCAAAATTAACAAGAAAACTAAATCTGTGTGGATAATATACTGAGTGTTTGCATATGGCAATAGTCTTTTTCAAATTTTAATCAAATTAATGCTGTTTTCGATTAAAAAATAGCGATTAGTGATGAATTATCGACAAATTTCGCATTGCTCGGATGTCTATTGTGTAAAAGGGATGATGATTCAGTCATCATCCCTTATCTAATGGTACAACTTAATGATAAATAGCGGCCAAATTGTCTATACATTACGTTAGTCGTTAACATTTTAAGCAACTAGCGTAATGCTTAGTAAAGTAAATCGCCAATTGGGTTTAGTAACTTACTGAAACCTTTAGTGAAGTATAACGGAGCATCAACAATGGTATAGCACAAACAACCTTCAAGTGTTTTTGGTGAATGTTGGTGCTCTTTATCAAGCAGCATAAAATCACCTGGCTTGTAGGTGTTGTAACAGTCGCTGAACTCACCAGCGAGCAGTAATGTTAGCTCTGCGCCTTTGTGTGTGTGTTCAGGAATTTCACCATTGGCTGCGATATGCAACAAACTTGCTCTTGCTTGTGGCTCTCCAGTATCGAGTCTCAAGCGGCTGACTTTACCAATACCTTGCCAAGAAGCATTAATTTGCTTACGAAATACCTTAGGCAGAGGATAATGCTGACCTTTAATACTAACGCTGTTATCTTCAATCGTATCAAACGTACTAGCCTGTTCAATCTCTAAAGTGTCTAAGGTCGAATTTAATAGCTGCTCGAGTAGTGCGTCTAATTGATGATTATCATTAGTGTCTACCGACTGAGTTTTTACTGCTGACTCAAACTGTTGTTCAGACAACGCAATAGTCATCTGGTCAAGTTGTTGCTGGCAATGAGGGCACAATTCAGCATGGGCGGAGATAGCAATCGACATAGATAGCGGCAACTCGCCTTTAGCATGGAGAGACAGCAAATGCTGATCTGGGTGGTAATTAATCATAGTGTTTCTCCATAAAGCTTTTTAATTTTTCTAACCCGAGTCTAAGTCGTGATTTAACCGTTCCAATTGGAATATTAAGTTTGTCCGCTAACTCTTGTTGAGTAAGCTCTTGCATATAAATACCTTGTACTACCTGGCGCTGAAGAGGGGGTAATTCTTCTACATGCTGCAATAAACTGGCCGATAATAAAAAATCATTGTCGTTGCTTTCAGCTTCGTCAGACTCAAATAAAGGCCAAATATCATCACCGAAAGAATCTTCACGGTTGTGTTGTACTTTACGAAGCATGTCAAAACATTGATTACGCATGATGGTAAATACCCAAGTGCTTACCGCTGCTTTCTCTGCATTATATAGATGGGCCTTTGTCCATACTCTAGTCATTGTCTCTTGCACTAAATCCATAGCTAAGCCCTGTTGGCTTAAGCGCTGGACACCAAAAGAGTTAATTTTTGGGCCAAAATGCGAAAAAAGTTTTGCAAAAGATGTTTTGCATCGATCATTAGCCACCTGCGTCATTAATGACGCCAGCTCATCAGCCATTGGATTGGGTTCGTTTGATTTCATAGCACCGCTTAGTTTAATTAGGGATCTTTTTACAAGATGCCCCTTATCATAACGACTTTGTGTGCTTTGTGATTGAACATTTTCCATTATTTCACCCGCATCCAATAAATAACTCATTGAGCATAAAATATTACCTCATTATGCTGTGGCCATCCTGAGCTCAAACAAGCTGCAGTATCATTAATTAATACGTGGCATTTTTGCGTTCGGATCACTGTTATGTATTATTTTATAATATCGGCTAAGAATGATTTTGCTAATTGATGATCATGGCTATTGATACACTGATATTTTTCTTTGGCACTCAATGGAATAATTTCAAGCCATCGCTGACAAACCCACGCAATATCGTTGAAGTTCTCTTCACAGTAGTGAGCAAGATGCTGTGGGTATTGCTGTAAAATTTGCTTTAACGTGTGACTAAGTGCTTTATCTTTTTTACGCACATCAGTGCTAATGCCTGTCTGTCCCGTTTGTGGTTCAATGATATCGCGTGGCCAAGAATCAATTAAGCTGACATCGGCGCGCTTTAAACCGTCACTATCAACACTGACATTATTTATAATGAACGTCTTTTGCCCTTGCACACTAATACCTAACAAGCCATCTTCAAGCGTTTCAAAGTCGATAATTTGGGTTAATGTCCCCATGGGTAATATGGATTTTTTATCATCAGCCAACATACACAAACCAAAACCAACACCACTTTTTAGCGATTCTGATACTAACCGTTTATATCTAGGTTCAAAAATTCGTAGCTGGGTATATCCTTGAGGTAACAAGCATATCGATAAAGGGAATAGTGGGATAATCATAACGGCACCTGAATGACTTTTAGCGAATAATCTATAATGTTATACGCATACAAGCAGGTAAATGATCACCTTCCGTTGTGGTCTAAATAAGCTAAATAAAATTATGCTTTTATGTATGGCATGTTGCGCTCAAATGCAGTTTCAACAAGGGTTATTCATATTTACATCTTAAGCATTGATTGAGTTAAATGGGTTTACAACAACAGGTACATCTATCAAGTTTAAGTCTCACTGGATCAGTGTTGAAATATCGAGATAAATTGATGTAGTTGTCTCTGGAGTTTTTTCATCGGTGTAGTCTTTTAGTAGGGCATTTAAGAGATGAGATAGTTTGAGTCTTGAATAAACATCTTAGATATTTAGGTTTTTTTTCGATCTTGTTTATAGATATTTTTTATTTTTGTGGGATAAATCCTGATCCAACACTGTTTAATAATATTTTTTAAGTATAATTATGCTTATTAATGATAATGCATCTTTGATGTTGTTTGTATGTTTTTAGGTGGGAACTGTTAATGAGAAAAGTGCTAGATACGGTAGATCAAAGAACTAAGTTAGTTGGCGAAAACCGTTTAGAATTGTTGTTATTTCGCATTAACTCAACCCAGTTGTTTGCCATTAATGTATTTAAAATCAAAGAAGTGGTTAAGTTACCACCCTTAAATAATTTACCCGGCAGTAATCATAATGTTTATGGCGTCGCTAACTTTAGAGGCATGTCTATCCCGGTGATTAATTTACGAGAAGCGATTGGTTTCTCGCCGATGCCCGTAAATGACGATTGTAACTTGATTATTACCGAGTATAACCGCAGTGTGCAGGCCTTTTTAGTCGGTAAAGTCGAGAATATCGTTAACATGAGCTGGAGTGATATTATGCCGCCACCCAAAACCACTGGCGGACATAATTACTTAACAGCAATAACAAAAATAGAAGACCAAGGACACTTACGATTAGTGTCTATTATTGATGTTGAGAAGGTATTAGCTGAGATTATTGATTACGACGTGAAGTTATCTGACGGTGTGTTAGATGAAGCGCTCGTTTCTTATATGCCTGGTCGTAAGATATTAATTGTGGATGATTCGTCAACGGCGCGCAAACAAGTAAGAGACACGCTCAATCAACTTGGTATAGAGATTATTGAAGCTTCAGATGGATTACAAGCTTTGCAATTATTACAATCGTGGGCTGATGAAGGCAGACAGGTTGCCGATGAATTGCTAATGATGATTACCGATGCCGAAATGCCCGAAATGGATGGTTATAAGTTGACCTTTGAGGTGCGAAATGATCCTCGAATGGCGGCACTATTTATTACTCTTAATACTTCTTTGAGTGGCAGTTTTAACCAAGCGATGGTAGAAAAAGTGGGCTGTAATAAGTTTATCTCTAAATTCCAGCCCGACTTATTAGTTAGCGTTGTTCAAGATCGTTTACGGAGTATTCTTGGTTAGACCACCATTGAATGATTACGTGGTTTTATTGATCCATATCTTCGATTAACTCATCAAGAATACGACGTTGATGCCCCGGGGTGATACCAATATTCAGCCTCGCTATTTTGACAGCATGGCCAAATTGGGCTTTACCAAGTAAAGTCACCAGTTGTTGTAAAAAACCACTGTCTAAAGATAAGGTCTTGCTATAGTGGCTGATGGCTTTTGTTAAAGAGGTAAACATTATATCGTCAAATTCGAAACCGGTATGATATTGACTACTGTCACCCGCTATTTCGCCTTCAAGTAATACTCCGTCCAGACTTAATGGCCAGCCCCGTGCATTCATGCGACTTTGGGCTATTTGATACATCATCCAGGCACTTTTTTTAAAACCACCAAAAATCATACAATCAAAATCTGATTCTTCGAGTTCTTGCTCAGTCCAATTAATGCCAATCGCCAAGTCTTTGCTATATAGATGCATTAAATTATCTTTAACCGCATCTCGACAATCCCAAATAGAGGTCAGCAGGTTTTTCTTGGCTAACATATGGCATTCTTTACAAGCTGGAATGGCTAGAGAGGGATGGGGAGTATGAGTCATTCTATAGTAATCAAATATATGATTACTGGGTTCGTTGCAAAACCAACAGGTGTGGCGTTTGTCAAAAGGAATATCAATCAGTGTAGGCATGGGCATAATAATATCAAAAAGCTGTTCAATGGCTGAACAGCTTGGGTAGTAAGATCAAATCAATTAATGATTATTCTTTTTCAAAATCAACTAACTCTTTAGCCAGTACGATAGGGTCAATTTCTAGGCACTCTTGTTCAGCTTCCCAATCAACACCAATTAATACACCATCATCATTTAAATCACTTACCCAGTATTCTAAAAACTCAGTCAGCGTAATAGTCACTGGGTTGTAGTCTGCCCACTCATCAGTGCAATGGCTTTTTGCAGCAGCTTCGCTTGACCAAAGTGGCATAACATCAGTTTCTTCAAATTCTGATGAGTCACATACAACCCAACCTTCACCTGTTTCATCTTGTAAGCCCCATAAGACTTGATGTTGTTTTACGCTTTCGATAAAGCTTGTTAGTGCTGCTGTCTGTTCTGTCATGATAAATCGCTTAAATGAGTGAGAATTAACATCATTATACGGACTCATTGAATAAGGAAAAGGCTTAATTAATGACAATTTTGTTTATGAGGATCCTTGGTGGTCATTTAGCTACTAAATTGACACAGAATCTAGACGAAAATCGGGCAGTTAGCCTGATATTAGTCACTAACACGACTCGATGCGTCAATGTTGTAACTGTACTTTGTGGTTGTTTGTTAGGTCATTCAATAAATACTAGAAGTAACGGAAGTCTTAAATTTATTAACCCGCTTATTTTATTAAGCAGTCTGTATCACTCAAATCAAGTACCGCTTTTAACACGAGTATCTGTGGCGTTGAGTACCAGCTTCATTATTGCTCATCTTGTCATCGGTGTTGTCAAGTTTCACTTGAATTTAGCATAAATAAACAGGGTTTAATGTTAACAGCTCTTGTTTACTGAAAGCCGATGCGTCACGATATTCAATATTCATTTTACGTAAATTAAGTGTTGTTCATGGCTCATAAAAGACGTTTTTCTGTGTTTATTGCTTCAATGTTTGTATCTAGCACTTTATTAAGTGCCTGTGCAGTGTCAGCATCTCCCGATCCGGTCGCCGATGTTACTCCAGTTCAAGAGCATCCTGATTTTGCTACTTGTGTGATTAATTTACAGCAAAAGGCAAAAACAGCAGGGATTTCACAACAGATTATTGATACAACGGTGGCAAATTTAAAGTTTGTCCCTAGGGTGATTGAATTAGATAATCAGCAGCCAGAATTTACCACTAGCTTTGGTGATTACTTCGATAAACGCGTAACACCTTGGCGGGTTGAACAAGGTACAAAAATGATGGCTAAACACGGGCCATTATTAGCTAAACTAACAAAAGAGTATGGCGTGCCTGGGCAATATATTGTTGCTTTTTGGGGCTTAGAAACCAACTTTGGCAGTTACAAAGGTAGTATGCCAGTGCTCGATTCATTGGCAACGCTAGCATGCGATCCAAGGCGTAGCGATTATTTCACTGGCGAGTTATTACAAGCGTTGAAGTTAAAGCAGCAATATAATTTCGCAGATAGCAAAATGGTTGGCTCGTGGGCCGGTGCGATGGGGCACACCCAATTTATGCCAACTAATTATCGTAAGTATGCCGTAGATGGCGACGGTGATGGTATTGCCGATTTATGGAATAGTGAAGTGGATGCATTAACTTCAGCAGCTAATTTTTTACAACATCTAGGTTGGAAGGCCGATGAGCGATGGGGAAGGGAAGTACTGTTGCCTGTAGATTACCCGTTTGCTTACTTGGGCGGTAAACACCCTTTACCATTAGTAAAATGGCAAGAGCTGAATATTAAGCAAGCTAATGGTCAGCCGTTGTCGACACCCGATATGCAAGCTGCTTTATATTTACCCGCTGGGCATACGGGTCCAGCTTTCTTGGGCTATGACAACTTTAATGTGATTATGCGTTGGAATCGCTCTGAATTTTATGCCATTGCAGTAGGTCATTTAGCCGACAGAATTAATGGCAGTGCGATGTTAACTCGTTCAGTACCTAAACAGCCAAGGTTAAGCCGAGAAACAGTAAAGCAGTTACAACAAAAACTGAATGATGCTGGATTTGATGTGGGTAAGCCTGATGGTATTTTAGGGCGTAATTCAGTGCTAGGTTTGCAAGCCTTTCAACAGCAAAAAGGGCTGATTGCGGATGGGTTTCCTGACGTACAAACATTTAACGCATTAGGCATCAAATTATAATGGCCACCTAAATGGCCACTTTTTTGTGGATGCATTAGCACGCTTTTGCTAAGCTTCGGCAAATTTTTGAGTTAAGGAACGATAATGAGCATTAAAGACGATATGGTAGTGCAGTTTAATTACACGCTACGTGATGAAAAAGGCGATGTGCTTGAATCAAATGAAGGTCGTGAGCCGATTGCATATCTGCATGGGCATGACAACATGATGCCTGGTATCGAAGCTGCTATTAATGGTAAAGAAATTGGTGAGAAGTTTACCATTACTCCGCCAGCCGCTGACACTTATGGTGAACGCCAAGAAGATTCAGAGCAGCGTGTATCAGTTAAACATCTTGTCGGCGCAAAAGTATGGAAACCTGGCATGGCTGCAGTGGTGAACACTGAACAAGGCCAACGTCAAGTTACCATCATTAAAGTGGGTAAATTTATGGCAACTGTAGATGTCAATCATCCACTGTCTGGCCGTGAATTAACATTCGACATTGAAATCGTCGGTGCTCGTGATGCTTCAGACGAAGAAATTGCTCATGGCCACGCCCATGGTGCTGGTGGTCATCACCACTAATGAGATTGATTTGCTGTTAATTCCTAATTTAACAGCAACTTAATTCTTTTATAAATCCCAAGTGAAGGCTTGGGATTTTTGTTTTTACAGTGAGTTATTATGGTTATTGATTTTTCTTTGGGTAAAATTATTGTCACTGTGCATGAAATTCAGTGCCGGTTTCATGATAGTCAACTGGTGCTTGCTGCGTCAGTAGATGATATTAGCTGTTTTCATCAAGGCTTAGTGATTGTCGCGGATGCGGGGACGGTGCGGTGGAGTCTTAAACTCGATAATCCAGCGCAATTAGAGGCGTTACTTAATCACACCGGGATCCATGCACAATAACCATTAGTCATAAATTTATCTGAATAGACTCGATTATTTATGATATTTATTTGCGAATCGTTCGATGTTAAAAATCAATTAACGTAAGATAGCCACCAATATTGTTACTGTATTGATAGGATTAATAAATATGTCTGCTCAGTTAGATAAAATCGTGATTGAACCGCAATCACCTGCAACATCTTGTGTCATTTGGTTACATGGCTTAGGTGATTCTGGTGCTGGTTTTGCACCAGTGGTACCAGTATTAGGCTTAAATAGTCAGCATAGTATTCGTTTTATTTTTCCTCATGCACCAGAGCAAGCTGTGACGATAAATGGCGGGTTTGTGATGCGTTCATGGTACGACATCAAAAGTATGGATTTGCATGACCGTGCAGATATCCAAGGAGTTATGGCGTCTGAGCAAGCAATACGTAAGCTGATAGTCGATCAAATCAATAGCGGCATACCGGCCGAAAAAATAGTTTTAGCAGGTTTTAGTCAAGGCGGAGTCATGAGTTTGTTTACGGGTCTGCGTTTTGAACAAAAACTGGCAGGTATTATGGCGTTATCTTGTTATTTACCTGGTGGGGAAACATTGCCAGAGCAACTTGCTGACGCCAATATGCATACACCTATCTTCCAAAACCATGGTGAGCAAGATGATGTTGTCCCTATGTTTGCCGGCAAAATGGCTCATGATGCTCTGATCGCAGCAGGTTATCAGAGTGTTTGGAAAACCTATCCTATGGCTCACAGCGTATTACCTAATCAACTTATTGATATTGGTCAATGGTTACAGCAAGTTTTGAAATAATGTGATTCGGCATTGTTCTTGTTGGGAAACAATCGATAGTATTGCGTAGGGTTTAAAAAATCAATTTATTTAAGTGGCTTAGCAGTAAAAATGCTTAAGCCATTTTTTTACTTGGCATTAACAAGCCTGTTAACATAGCAACTGTTTCTCTCAGGGAATTGTTAAAGTGTAAGTTATTGTTAAATAGTGTATTTAAAATCACATTCTGTCATAAAAGTGACATCCAAATCCGTCAATCTTTGTTATCATTCTGGCCGTGAATAGGATAATTCACGGATTTAAAAATATAAATTATAACATCGGGGTAAATCATGACAAATATGTTAATTAAAGGATTAGTCGCAACGGCTGTACTAGCAGCATTAACCGGTTGTGGCAGTGACGACGACAATACAGTAGTCGTAGCACCAACAACATGTGCCGAAGCAGGTGCAGATTGTAAAGTATTTACAGTATTACACACCAACGACAACCATGGCCGTTTCTGGTCTAACAGTGATGGCGAATATGGTATGTCAGCGCGCAAGACGTTGATCGACCAAATTCGTGCAGAAGTCAGTTCAAATGGTGGCGAAACGTTATTGCTATCTGGTGGTGACATCAACACAGGTGTTCCAGAGTCTGATTTACAAGATGCTGTGCCTGATTTTATTGGTATGAACGAAATTGGTTATGATGCTATGGCAGTGGGTAACCATGAGTTTGATAACCCATTAGCAGTATTAGATTCACAACGTTCAATTGCTAATTTTCCAATGCTTGCTGCAAACATTTATAAAGCAGACGGTACTCGTTATTTTGATGCCTACAAAGTATTTGATGTTAATGGCGTTAAAATTGCTGTTATCGGTCTAACCACCGAAGATACCGCTAAAATTGGTAACCCAGAATTTATCGGTGATTTAGATTTTAGAGATCCAAAAGTTGAAATTGCTAAGGTGATCGCAGAAATTAAAGAAGCAAAATCTGCAGATTTAATCTTCGCAACGACTCACATGGGTCACTATGCTGATGCTGCGAATGGAAGCAACGCGCCGGGTGATGTCGCCATGGCTCGTGCATTAGCAAAAGGAGACTTACAAGCTGTTATCGGTGGTCACTCACAAAACCCAGTGTGTATGGAGCCAGGTACTAACGCATATAGCGAAACATTTGAACCAGGCAGCGAATGTACACCTGATATGCAAAATGGCACTTACATTATGCAAGCTCACGAATGGGGTAAGTACGTAGGCCGTGCAGACTTTGAATACTTCAACGGTGAAATGCATTTAGTAAGCTACAAGCTAATACCTGTTAATTTGAAAAAATCAGTAACCGATGCTGCAGGTGTTAAAACTAAAGTATTGATTGCTGATGCAATCGAAGAAGATGCAGCTTTAAAAGAATTGCTAAAATACTATCAAGATCAAGGTAGTGCTAAGCTAGGCGAAGTGATTGCCACCACTGATGGATTGCTAGATGGTGAGCGTGCAATTGTACGTAACATGCAAACTAATTTAGGCCGTTTACTTGCAGATGCACAGCGTACTAAAGTGGGTGCTGACATTGGCGTGATGAACTCTGGTGGAGTACGTGCTTCTATTCAAGCTGGTAATATTTCTTACCGTGACGTACTAACTGTGCAGCCTTTTGGCAACATGGTAACGCTAAGCACTAAGACTGGTGCTGAAGTCACTGAATACTTAAACACAGTAGCATCTTTCCAACGTGGTTCAGGTGCTTATGCACAAATCACTGGTGTGAAAATGACGGTAGATTGTACTGCTCAAACAGTCGCTATCAGTGAAATCAATGGTAAAGATTACAGTGCCACTGATTCTTATAGCTTTACAGTACCAAGCTTTAACGCTGCTGGCGGTGACGGTTATCCAAAACTTAGCCCAGTACAAACAGGCTATGTTGATGCAGAAGTGCTGTACACTTTCTTCAAAGACAAAGGCACTATTGTTGCAGCAGATTATGCGCCAATGGGTGACATTGTTTATGAAAACTCAAACAGCCCACTAGGTTGTGAAGTTACTGCAAACTAATTAAACTCAGTTTAGGTTAATAGATGGGGTACCCATTTATTATTCCGAGCTAAGGCTAGATTGCAACAAAGGCAGCTTCGGCTGCCTTTTTTATTGGCGATAGTTTAGTTGACTCGTAATTTAGTAAAGCGGTAATGTAATCAATAGGTTTTGTTATTATTATTGAACAGTGCATGTATAGGGTTGAGATAAATTAATATGAAAGGTATCTACAGATTATTGTTGTTAGTCACTTTAATCGTGCTTGCACTAACGTGTTATTTAGCCGGTAGCCAAACGGGAGCGGTCACTTTTTTTGTAGCTGGTGGATTGCTTGAATCAGCCTTTTGGTTTGGCTTGTTTAAAAAATCTAAAAATAGAAGCATTAGTTAATATTAACCTACACGGTTATCGGTTATCAGAGATTGCTTGTTGAATTTCCTATGATGATATTACTCAAAGTATTGAAATCGTAAGTGGATATTTGAAAGTAACAAAGGCAACCTAGGTTGCCTTTGTTATTATAAAGCTATGACGTTCTTTTAATGGTTACAATTATCGCTGTTTACCTCACTCATTTAGCTGTTTTATTTCCAGCTAATATGAGTGGTTAACGTATGGCTTTGCCCTGGCGCTAAAGTCACAGTGTCGTCCAGAACATTAGCGGCTTCTAAGCACACCATGGTTAGGTAATCATCGGCATTAAAGCGTGAAAGTCGCATCGACTTGTCTATCCAAGGGTTCCAAAGTACAGCGGATTGGCTGTTTTCGCGACTGACTACAATGGTACCACTTTGTGTATGTAGCTCCTGAGTATCACCTAATTGGGTGTAAACCCGGTCGGTTTCTCGTTCAAACTTGACGATATCATCGACTTGTTTAAACGGCCCTTCACCAAACTCAATGTATTGCGACCCAGTAAAGCCACTCACTTTCAATTGATGAATATCTTCAATAGGAAAGTAGCTATGCAATGCTTGGGAAAGCTTCACGTTATCATTTCCATTATTAGTATTCACCAAGCTGACTGATAAGGTTTCGCCTAAGGTGAATAACACCTTTACTTGGGTATTATGGGGCCAATATTGTTTATCCATTTCACTGGCGGGCAGGGTGAAAACTAAATCTACTAATTGGTTACGCATTTTGACTGATTCAAGCGACCAGGTTTTGTTTCGAGCAAAACCATGCTGCGGAAACCCTGGAGTGTCGCTCATACCAAACCAAGGCCAACAAATGGGGATTCCTCCTCTGATACCATTACCAGGTTGGTAATCATCTGCACTTGAAACCCATAATAGTGGTGCTTTACCTACAGGTATAAATTGATCTATTTGTGCACCTTGCATAAAAATACGTGCTTGGCAAAGTGCTGTGTCAACAGCAACATAATCAAGACCATTGGGATGTCTTTTAGTGGTAACCGAACCCATAGTGTGTGTCCTTGTGTATTTTGACCCTAGTAGATAGCTTACAAGGTTTTTGGCAAGTAAGTCACTAATCGTTTGGATGATTTACGGGTGTTAGCGATCAACTTTAGTTAATAAGTAAACATCAAACCGCTATTGGTTCAGCATTAAGTGTTGCATCACTTGTCATCGATAGGCTATTACGAGTTTAATTCGCCTCGTGAGCAAAATAACGCGTTTTGATATTGCTGATTTGAAATAACCACCCAGTATCAATTCAGCTCACCTCTAATGTAAAGTTGAGATTATTTAGTGAAATGTAACAGACGGTTATTGGCTGGCATGGTGATGTCTTCTTGAAGTGTTAGCCCCTGTTGTTGTGCTAACAGGCCGATCCATTCAATATCGCGGATACCGCTATCAGGATTGTTGTGTTGCAGCCACGAATTGAATTGTTGATTACTGTCACTGGTAAATTGGCCTTGATAATTAAAGGGACCATAAACGACTAATGAACCTGAATTAACCAATACACTACCAATACCAGTAAAGAATGCTTCCACCATTGGCTTACTCATAATGTGCAAGGTGTTAGCACTGAATATTGCATCTACATCTGATAAAAGTAGGGGCCATGGTTGGGTGACATCAAGGCTAATAGCCTGTTGTAAGTTTGGTAATGTTTGCAAATCGAGTCGAGCTTGTAGGGTAGGCAAATAATGTTGCTGATCGCTTGGTTGCCAGCGAGCATGGGCAAGGTTTTCAGCGAAATAGACGCTGTGTTGGCCTGTACCACTGCCTATTTCGAGTACATGTTGCCTATTGACAAACCACTTTGCCAATAGGGTTAAGATAGGCTGTTTATTATTTTCACACGCTTGTGAAAAAGGCAGTTGTTGTAGCGATAATGATTGAGGCATTACTAGATATCAATTCTATCCATTTCTAATTGTTGCAATGCTATCACCGCTTGAGTGCGATTGCGAACACCCAGTTTACGAAATATCGCTGTGGCATGTGCTTTGATAGTTGCTTCTGATACCCCAAAATCATAAGCAATTTGTTTGTTGAGTAACCCTTCTGCAAACATCTGTAACACGCGATATTGTTGCGGGGTTAAATCTGATAATCGGTTGGCCATTTTGTCGGTCGGGTCGTCAGAAACCGGCACAATTTGTGTGCCTTTTGGTAACCAAATATCACCGTATAACACCGCATTTAATGCTTCGGCCAACACTTCCATTGATGCAGATTTAGGGATGAATCCGCTACTGCCATAATGTATTGCACGGCTAATTGTATTGATGTCTTCATGGGCAGATATCACCACAACGGGGATATCTGGATAATGAGTTCTGAGGTGGATCAGGGTTGAGTAACCGTGTGATCCTGGCATTTGTAGGTCTAGCAGGATTAAGTCAAATGGGGTCTCTTTTTGATCAAGAACCCCTTGCAATGCTTCGGCACTATCGGCCTCAAACCATTGCGTTTTTTCAAATGCATTACTCAACGCTAGCCTTAAGGCGTTACGGAATAATGGGTGATCATCTGCGATGATGATGTTTAAATTTTCGAGCTTCATGGCGTTTTTTATTCTATGTT
Organism: Shewanella sp. SG44-2; assembly: GCF_014164215.1. NCBI lineage: Bacteria > Pseudomonadati > Pseudomonadota > Gammaproteobacteria > Alteromonadales > Shewanellaceae > Shewanella > Shewanella sp. SG44-2. The sequence continues at coordinate 335,390 of NZ_JACJEU010000001.1, read as the reverse complement.
GCACGTGAAGATAACTCAATGTAACAGAAAAGTAATCGAGTATTCTATTGCTTTATGTCACATTGTGATTGATTTGAATAAAAACCGTAAAATTTTAGACTTTAGTCGAGTAGATAAAGTGCTAATGCAGCCATCTATCTGGCTACATTAGCAATGGCATATGTTAATTGTGTGGCCACACTTGGGTTGGGTTTCTGTTTTCATCTACCGCAACAAAAGTAAATACTCCGCGTATCGCATGTTCTCGATGATCGTGGTACATATCTTCGACATAAATGTTCACTTCAACTTTGAGTGATGTATTACCAACATGAATCACATTAGCAATCAGCTCTGCTAAGCTGCCTGCGGGTATCGCTTTTTTAAAATCGATACGGTCAGAACTGACGGTCACTAATGACTTACGACAAAAACGGGTGGCGGCGATAAATGCTGTTTCATCCATCCATGCTAAAGCATCACCACCAAATAAGGTGTTATGGTGATTGGTATTAGACGGGAAAATAGCCTTTATAACGCGCGCTTCTGATTGAGCAATACGTGCAGCAATGTCATCAGGGAAATGGTTTTGAGTTTGAGCAGGGTTTTGAGCAAGGGACATACAACTACCTAATGTTATGCAGATCAACAAAGAATTAAGCGAAAAAAGCCGCGCATTATACTGTATTGCGTTGATCTCTGTCGATGTTGTAGTGCCTGTTTAGTACCCCCAAGGGCCAGCATTCGCGGGGCCCTTGGGGGAAATATTCTCATAAATTGGATGGGTTATACTATTCGATTAACGATATATGGCTAAATGAGGCATTTTGGCTGAGAACATCAATTGAAGTGATATCGGTTAATATCACTTCAATCGCTTGCTGTTGTTGATCAATACCCGCAATAGCTTCGTGTTTTTGTTGATTGCGACTCACATACAATGTTCGATCAAATTGACCTTGTATATGGGTTCCATCTGTTAATGTCAGTTTGACCCTATAGCGATACAAACAGATGATCTCGATGTAATCGTAAATCTCACATTTAATTGGATTCATGTCAGTATCCCATTTGTCTGCTCTATATCTTGCTAAAAACCATCACTCATTAACAATCATTTACCAGCTATCATTTACTCACTTTCAATGACCCGTTAATAGCGTAACAATACAGTAGAAACCATTTGCTTGTTGGCATTGAGGGTCACTATGTATAAGCGATCAAACTCACTTGCATCTGCAATGGGTATTTGTTTTTCTGCCCCGAGACCTTCTACTAAATCTGTCGAAGTATTACTGTGTCCGACCACTAAAATACTACCCTGTTGAGTTAATAGATATTGGGTAAATGCAGCCATATCACGTGGATCGTAAACACTTAAATCCAGTTGTTGATCTTGCGTTACGGCGGTGGCCGTTTCACGGGTGCGATTATAATCCGTTGTGTACACTTTATCTAAATGCGTACTAGATAGTACTTTAGCTAAACGTAGAGCTCTTAATTGTCCTTGTGCGGATAAGCTAGGGTCTTTACCTGCAAGTTTTTCGGCATGTCTGACAATAAAAATAACTTGATTGCTCTTGGTATTGTTATTGCTGTCTACGGCGGTATTGTTAAGCGCAATCGGAGCAACGATTGGCGTTTGTGCCATTAGTGATGCGCTGATTAAACTGATACAGCCGAAAACGACTCTAATGATTAATTGTTTCATGGTGTTAATCCGCTAAATAATATTCGATGGTAGATACGACCCGTACCTGTTTAATATATGGCGTGTTTTTATCTCTATTGTTAATGCTGAATTGTCCTTGAGTCGCTTTTTTTATCTTACCTAATCGGCTTTGTGAATCGGTAGCAAATTTTTCAGCAACTGAACGTGCATTAGTGGTCGACTCTTCGATCATTTTCGGTTTAACGTCATTTAATCGGCTGAAAATATATTCGACTTGGGCATCATAGTTATTTTGCGAGAAAACAATTCCCATTTTACCTAGCTCAGTTAATTGAGGCATAGCACCGCGAACTTTATCTATGTCATTAGAATATACCGTAATAGTTTGCGACGCCGTATAGCGCAATTCTACTGGTTGATTTCCACCATACTGTTGCGCCAATTTATCAGTAATAGTGGGGGCGGCGAGAGTGATCTCTTTGGGATCGATATTTTGTTCGGCTAAAAAGTTAACCACTTGGTTATTTTGTGCTTCGAGCTGTTTGTACAGTTCATCGAGATTATTATTGGCAGCTGTAAATTGGATAGGCCAAATGACGATGTCGGCAGGATATTCATTTTCTGCCAGGCCTTTTACCGTGACGCTGCGGTCGAGTAACTTGTACTCAACAATGGCTTGTTTGAGTAATACGCCTAATGCGCCTAAGCCCAAAGCAATTAATATTCCGAAAATAGCAGCACTACGAGACGAACTTTGCATAACAACATCCTTATTATAGGTGGGGAGTGATGATGTAACGTTGGCTTTATGGCTAACATTATTTTTGTTCTAGGGTGTTAATTGCCGCATCACACAGTCAAGAAACGTCAATCTTTTCGCTAACATTATGGATTATCGGCAATGATAAGCTCCAAAATTAATGACAATCATAATCGAATATGAGTTGAATATTGGTTTTATGGATTATTTTTAATCCTAGTTTTGCTTAATGCTTGTCTAGCAACAATACTTAAGTTGGCATATTACTGACTCGTGTTGTTATTTAAATTGCTCTGCCATTTATACGGATCGGTCATCTAAATAAGTCTGTTTACGCATTTAATAGACTTTAATGCTGTTAGATTAACATCGTTTTAAAAGGAATTTATATGTCATCTCGCTTAACAGCACAGCTTATTCAAAATGGTTTTGATGATGGCTTACCAGTATGGCGTCGGATCATTTTCACGCGACTGTTTAGTGTGTTGGCTTTGTTGTGTATCCCGATTTATATCACCAGCGTATATTTGTGTATTGTTCAAAATCTTTGGGGCATGGCAATATTTGATACCGTGGCTTACGGGGTATTATTATTCATTTTGTTTTATCCACGAATTAGCGATACACAAAAATTTACCATAGGGTGTTATCTTGCATTTGGTATCGGCATCGGCTTTTTACTCGCTATTGGCCCTTCTGGGGCAGGTTTTTTCTGGTTATTTGTTTTCCCTCCTCTAAGCAGTATTCTTCTTGGCGACAAAATGGCGGTATGGGCCCAGGTGACGAATGGTATATCGTTATTATTAATCGGTATCGCTTACCATTACCAACTGGTTCATTGGCCCGACATCAGCGGCTTTTCGACCTTGATTTGGTATGTAGTGGCGATTAACTTTCTCGTCACTAATGCAATAGTGACTCAGTCGACCTCTTATTTATTGGGTAAGTTAACTCACTCATTAGAGTCCACTTTAGCCTCTCGTACGGCAACGGTTATGGGCTTAGCTAAATTGGCAGAGTATCGTGATAATGAAACCGGTGCGCATCTGATTAGAATGCAGCAGTATGCCAATATTTTAGCAAAACAAAGATTAACTGATGAACATGTTCCAGAAGAGTTAACTGACGCTTTTATTCAAGAAATTAGCCTATCAGCCATTTTGCATGATATTGGTAAAGTGGGTATCGCCGATCATATTTTGTTAAAACCAGGGCGCTTATCGGTAGAAGAATTTGAACAAATTAAGGCTCATCCAGTGATTGGGGAAAAAGTGCTTAACAGTTTATTAGCGTATGCCCCTCAGTGTACATTTATACGAATGGGACGCGACATTGCTGGTGCTCACCATGAAAAGTGGGATGGCAGTGGTTATCCTAATGCGTTGGCAGGAGAATCTATCCCTTTATCAGCCAGAATTGTAGCCTTAGTCGATGTGTACGATGCATTAACATCACCACGATGTTACAAAAGGCCTTTTAGTCATGAAGAAGCGATGGCGTTAATTCTTGAAGGAAAAGGCAAACACTTTGACCCCAAATTGGTCGATAGCTTTATGGTCATTAGTGAGCAATTTGCAGTGCTGTCAAAAGCATCTTTACTCGAAGAGGATTAATCCTTTGATGAAAGGGTATATACAATAATGCCAGTCCTGGGGACTGGCATTATGAAACAATATTATACAGTGTCGATATCAGCCAATATATAAACAGGATTGAGTTAGCTTTGGTGTGCTAGCTATTAACCCGTAGCAGGGCGGTTACTGTGCTAGTAACGCTTTGCGTTCTTTCGAAGCTTGAGCTAAATCACGTAACAGCTTTTCAGAATCAGCCCAATGCAAACACGCATCAGTAATACTTTGGCCATACACTAATGGTTCGTCTTTAACCACTTTCTGATTACCTTCAATCATAAAGCTCTCTGCCATAATACCGGCAATTGCGGTACTACCACTGCGCAGCTGCGCCATAATACTATCGGCAACATTTAGCTGGTTTCTATGTTGTTTCTCACTGTTACCATGGCTGAAATCAACCACCATACGTTGAGTTACACCCACTTGTTCAAGCTGTGCACGTGCAACTTCAATATCTTCAGCTGAATAATTTGGCGTTTTACCGCCACGCAAAATAATGTGTCCAAATGGGTTGCCGTGGGTACGGTAAACCGCCATTGCGCCATCTTTATCTGGAGAGTAAAAAATATGCGGAGCTTGAGCTGCACGTACAGCATCAACAGCAATATTAATGTTACCGTCAGTACCATTTTTAAAGCCAACAGGGCAAGACAATGCAGAAGCCATTTCGCGGTGAATTTGGCTTTCAGTGGTTCGTGCGCCAATAGCACCCCAGGTAATAAGGTCTGCGATGTACTGGCCGTTCACCATGTCTAAAAACTCAGTGGCGATAGGTAACTTGAGTTCAGTGATTTGTTGTAATAACTGACGCGCCATACGCAAGCCTTTATTCGGGCTAAAGCTGCCGTCCAAATCAGGATCTGAAATTAAGCCTTTCCAACCGACAATGGTACGAGGCTTTTCAAAGTACACCCGCATTAATATGCACAAGTCATCTTTTAGTTCGTGATGTAAGGCTGACAAACGTTCTGCATATTCGAGTGCTGCTTTAGTGTCATGAATTGAGCAAGGGCCAATAATGACCAGCAAACGTTGATCTTCACCGGCAATAATTGCTTCTACTTCACGACGTTGTGCGACCAAGTAGTCTGCAGCATTTTGCGTTAATGGATATTCTGAAGCCAACTGAGCAGGAGAAATAACTTTGCTTAATAAGGTTGTTCTGAGTTCATCTGTTTTAATTGTCATGCATATTACCGAGAAATCGTGAGATGCATCTGCATCATATTGAACGGGATTATATACCCAAAGAAGTTCAAGATGCGAGGCTTAGCCTCGGATTCTAACGGTTAAAAAATAGATTGCCGTAAAAGGCAAAGACGAATCAACCTGAGTTAAGTTCGTCTTTTGCTGGTTTTTCATTCTCTTTCATGCAAATAATGATTGTTTATGAATTAGAACATATGACGCTCTAGACCGGTGATATCAAGAATTTTGGTGGCAATTTCTTCAACCGAATGGTTAGTGGTATTTACAAAGGGTATACGTTCTTTTTTGTACAGCATTTCGACTTCTTTTACCTCAAGTCGGCACTGTCTTAATGAAGAGTAGCGGCTATTTTCCATGCGGCTTTGACGTATCTCATGCAAACGATGTGGATCGATGGTTAAGCCAAAGAGCTTTGATTTATTGCGTTTCAATGCTTCAGGTAACTTGAGGTTATCCATGTCTTCTTCAGTAAACGGGTAGTTTGCGGCCTTTATACCAAACTGCATTGACAGATATAAACTTGATGGTGTTTTACCGCAACGAGACACGCCTAATAAAATAATGTCGGCTTTATCCATGTGTTTCATGGTTTGGCCGTCATCATTCTCCATGGTGTAGTTAATCGCATCGATACGGGTTTCATAACCATGGTTACTTTTACCATGGGTTCGGTGTAATAAAGGCTTAGCTTGTACACCTAAGTGTTGTTCTAGTGGCGCAACAAAGGTGTTCAAAAAGTCATAATCAACACATTCACTCGAAAAAATCACATTGCGGATCTCAGGATTAATGATCGAGTGGAACACAAGTGGTCTTTCACCTGTTGTAATAAAACAATCATTTATTTGTTGCTTAACTTTTTGAGCTTTTTGAATGGTTTCGACAAACGGAATCGTAAGTGCTTCAAATTCTATAGGAAATTGCGAAAGTACCGCATGTCCAAAAACCTCCGCTGTGATCGCGGTCCCATCTGAAATATAGAATACTTTTGGTGTCATTCTGACCTCTTGTAGTAATAAAATTACAAATAAAATTATAGATTTACGCTTGTTGTATGGGAGTGTAAGATGCTCTTGCCCTCGTGTGAAGTGGCCACTGAAATAAAAACTTGCGGAGATAAAACTGTGCAGCAATACGTACTCTGGTATCAAGAATTAGGCATGGGCGATGTAAACAAGGTTGGCGGTAAAAACGCATCCCTTGGAGAGATGATCAGCAATCTGGCTAATGCAGGGGTTCAAGTTCCTGGCGGTTTTGCAACGACCTCGCATGCGTTCAATGAGTTCCTTGAACAAAGTGGAGTTAACCAGAAGATTTTTGACATTCTGGCGACATTGGATGTTGATGATGTCAATGAACTGGCAAAAGTAGGTGCGCAGATCAGACAGTGGGTTATTGAAACCCCATTCCAGCCGGCATTAGAAGACGCTATTCGTGAAGCTTACGAGCAGTTGTCGAATGAAACTCAAGAAGCGTCATTTGCAGTGCGTTCATCAGCTACCGCTGAAGACATGCCAGATGCATCTTTTGCAGGCCAACAAGAAACATTCCTAAACGTTAAAGGTTTTGATGCGGTCATGCTAGCAATTAAGCATGTATACGCCTCACTATTTAACGACCGTGCAATTTCTTATCGTGTTCATCAAGGTTACGAACATCAAGGTGTGGCTTTATCTGCTGGCGTACAACGTATGGTACGTTCAGACAAAGCAGCTTCTGGTGTGATGTTTACCATGGACACTGAGTCAGGAAACAATGACGTTGTCTTTATCACTTCATCTTTTGGTTTAGGTGAAATGGTTGTACAAGGCGCGGTTAACCCTGACGAATTCTATGTGCACAAACCGATTTTAGCGCAAGGGCATAAAGCTGTTGTGCGCCGAAATATCGGCAGTAAGTTGATTCAGATGGTTTACTCTGATGATGCTGGCCATGGCAAGCAAGTTAAAATTGAAGATGTTTCTGCTGAACAGCGTCGTATTTTCTCTATTAACGATGACGAAGTCATGGAACTTGCTAAGCAAGCAATGGTGATTGAAAAGCATTATGGCCGTGCGATGGACATCGAATGGGCAAAAGACGGTAACGACGGTAAGTTGTATATTGTTCAAGCTCGTCCAGAAACAGTTCGTAGTCGTGAAGATGTCCAGTTAATTGAACGTTATCACTTAAAAACGAAGGGTGACGTGATCTGTGAAGGTCGTGCAATTGGTCATAAAATTGGTACCGGTATCGCGAAGGTATTAACCTCGATTGATCAAATGGACCAAATTGAACCAGGTGACGTGTTAGTGACCGACATGACAGACCCAGATTGGGAACCTATCATGAAACGTGCTAGTGCGATTGTGACCAACCGTGGTGGTCGTACTTGCCATGCTGCAATTATTGCACGTGAATTAGGTGTACCGGCTGTTGTAGGTTGTGGTGATGTGACTGACCGCATCAAAACGGGCGACATCGTCACAGTATCTTGTGCAGAAGGCGACACCGGTTTAATTTATTCAGGTAAACAAGATTTTGAAATCATCACTAACCGTGTTGATACATTACCTCCTTTGCCAATGAAAATTATGATGAACGTGGGTAACCCAGATCGCGCATTTGATTTTGCACGTTTGCCTAACGAAGGTGTCGGTTTAGCGCGTTTAGAGTTCATCATTAACCGCATGATTGGTATTCACCCTAAAGCTTTGCTTGATTTCAACGGTCAAACTGCTGAACTGCAAAATGAAATCAACGAAATGATAGCGGGTTATGATTCGCCTGTTGAGTTTTATGTTGCGCGTTTAGTTGAAGGTATTGCCACTATTGCATCGGCTTTCTATCCGAAGAAAGTTATCGTACGTATGTCTGACTTTAAGTCGAACGAGTACGCAAACTTAGTCGGCGGTGACCGTTACGAGCCAGATGAAGAAAACCCAATGTTGGGCTTCCGTGGTGCTAGCCGTTATATTTCTGAAGCATTCCGCGATTGTTTCGCGCTTGAATGTGAAGCGATTAAACGTGTTCGTAATCAAATGGGCTTAACCAACGTTGAAGTGATGATTCCATTTGTTCGTACTGTAAACGAAGCATCTCAAGTGATTGAGTTACTGAAAGAGCAAGGTTTAGAGCGCGGTAAAGATGGCTTACGCGTTATCATGATGTGTGAACTACCTTCAAATGCCTTGCTAGCTGACCAGTTCCTTGAGCATTTTGATGGTTTCTCTATCGGCTCAAATGACTTAACTCAGTTAACATTAGGGCTTGATCGAGACTCAGGAATCATCAGTCACTTGTTTGATGAGCGTAATGATGCAGTAAAAGCATTGCTTTCAATGGCTATTAAAGCGGCTAAAGCAAAAGGTGCTTATGTGGGGATTTGTGGCCAAGGCCCATCAGACCATTCCGACTTTGCTGCATGGTTAGTTGAGCAAGGTATTGATTCTGTATCACTTAATCCTGATACCGTAATTGACACTTGGTTATATTTAGCTGAAGCACATGGCTAAATAAGAGTAAAATTTGCAGGTAGATTTATTTTCCAACCTGCATTTTTATCAAGTTGTAATAAAAGCCGCTTTTTAGCGGCTTTTTTTTGTTTATAATGGCTGCAATATGCCAATAAATAATAAGTCCTCTATGTTACCTTTGCTATCACATAAACAAACATTAGAACCTATCTATCTTGAGTATCTTGACGCGCTTGAACAAAGCGAGTTTGAAGGTGAAATAGACAAGCGTTACAGTGCGCGGCTTATTCAGGCAACCGACAATTCGGTGTATCAATTTTTGCCTCAAGCGGTGATATACCCTCTACATCAACAAGATGTTGAGTTGGTATTATCGTTAGCAGCACAACCACAATATAAACAAGTGACCTTTAGTGCGCGTGGCGGCGGAACAGGGACTAATGGCCAATCGCTTACCCACGGATTAATTTTAGATGTATCACGCCACTTAAACCAAGTGCTAGAAATTAATGCCGAGGAAGGTTGGGCGAGGGTGCAAGCCGGTGTAGTGAAAGATGCGTTAAATGATGCCTTACGTCCACATGGATTCTTTTTCAGTCCAGACTTATCAACCTCAAACCGTGCAACCGTTGGTGGTATGGTCAATACCGATGCATCTGGTGCCGGTTCATTAGTTTACGGTAAAACCTCCGATCACGTATTAGGCATAACCAGTGTACTGATTGATGGCAGCGTATTAACCACCACACCAATTGACCAAGACAAGTTGGCCGAGCAACCTTTTGGTGACAACTCACTCGGCAATATCATTGCCAGCCAAATAGCAGAAGTTTGCCGCGTAAAGCGTGACACCATCATTGAGCGTTTTCCGAAGTTGAATCGTTTTCTCACGGGCTATGATTTAAAGCATGTGTGGAATGATGATTTAAGCCAGTTTGATTTATCGCGTATTTTAACGGGCTCAGAAGGTACGCTTGCGGTGATCACCGAAACCAAGCTAAACCTGACCCCATTGCCGAAAACCCGCATGATGGTCAACATCAAATATGATTCATTTGAATCCGCGTTACGTCATGCTCCGTCATTGGTACAGGCTAAAGCAACGGTAGTTGAAACCGTTGACTCAAAAGTACTTAACCTTGCTCGCGAAGACATTATTTGGCATTCGGTTGCCGATCAAATTAAAGCGGTACCTAATAAGATCATCGAAGGTCTTAATATGGTTGAATTCGCTGGCGAAGATGACGATGTTAAACATAAAGTCGCTCTGCTTGAGGAGATGCTCAGTGAGCAGCTAAGCCAACAACAATTTGGTTTAGTGGGTTTTCAAGTTATTACCGACAGAACGGATATTGACAGTATCTATGCCATGCGCAAAAAGGCCGTGGGTTTATTGGGCGCAACAAAAGGCAGCCGTAAACCGTTAGCGTTTGCCGAAGATACCGCCGTACCACCAGAAAACCTAGCCGACTATATTATGGAGTTTCGTGCGCTGCTCGATAGCCATAATTTGCAATACGGTATGTTTGGTCATGTGGATGCTGGTGTGTTGCACGTGCGACCCGCATTAGATATGTGTGATGTTGCCGACGAGCAATTACTGAAAGTGATATCAGATCAAGTTGCCGCATTAACGCTTAAGTATGGCGGCTTAATGTGGGGAGAACACGGTAAAGGGGTTCGTGGTGAATACGGGCCTGCGGTATTTGGTGATGAGCTTTATGCCGTGCTTGAGCAAATTAAAGGGTTATTTGACCCAGATAACCGTCTTAATCCAGGCAAATTAGTGGCGCCACCTAAATCTGGTCCATTAATGTTTAATGTCGACAGCGCAAAACGCGGCAGTTTCGACAGACAAATCCCTGTTCAAGTGCGTGATGCTTTCCCTGATGTGATGAACTGTAACGGTAATGGGTTATGTTTTAATTACAGTAGTTATTCACCCATGTGTCCGTCATTTAAAGTCACTGGCGATAGAGTGCAATCACCTAAAGGCCGTGCTGGGTTAATGCGCGAATGGTTGCGATTACTTGAAGCCGAAGGTGTTGATGTTGACGCGTTAGCAAAATCTAAACCACTAGGGTGGATGCAGCGTACTCAAAATACCCTCAATAACCAGCGTGACTATGATTATTCGCATGAAGTCATGGAATCACTTAAAGGCTGTTTAGCCTGTAAAGCCTGTTCGGGTCAGTGCCCGGTTAAAGTCGATGTGCCTAAGTTTAGAGCCCAGTTCTTTAATATTTATTACAAACGCTATTTACGCCCAGCCAAAGACTATTTAGTTGCAGGTATCGAAGACTCACTACCACTGATGGCCGCAATGCCTAAATTAACCAATTTGGCCTCGCAAAATCCGCTGAGCCAGTGGGTTATTAAAAAAGCCATTGGTTATGTAGATGCGCCTAAATTATCTGTACCTACGCTAAAACAGCGTTTAGATGGTCATGCTAGCCGTGGTTATGACTTAGATGCGCTATGCGCGATCCCACAAGCGCAGCGCAGCCAATATGTATTAGTAGTACAAGATCCATTTAACAGCTTTTACGATGCAGGTTTGGTTTATCGTTTTATTCAATTAATCGAAAAGCTAGGCTTTAAACCGGTATTACTGCCCTTTAAACCAAACGGTAAACCGACTCATATTAAAGGCTTTTTAGACAAGTTTGCCAAAACAGCGCAAAACAGTGCTGATTTCTTAAACCGAGTTCATGCGCTAGGTATGCCGATGGTGGGGTTAGACCCTGCATTAGTGTTATGTTATCGCGACGAATACAAAGAGGTCTTAGGTCAACGTCGTGGTCCATTTGAGGTGCTATTGGCTAATGAATGGTTAACCGATGTTGTGGCAAGCCGCAATGATGCGCCAGTCGTTGATAGTGATGCACCACAGTTTACTTGGTTTAGTCATTGTACTGAATCGACCGCCAAACCTAATACGGCCAACGAATGGAAAGCAATATTCAGCCATTTTGGTGCTAAACTCAACAGCGTTAATTTAGGCTGTTGTGGTATGGCCGGCACCTATGGGCATGAACTTGAAAACCTCGAGCGTTCAGAACAGTTATTTGAAATGTCTTGGCAACCAAGCATTGAAAAAATTGCTGAAAATAGCCAAGTGTTGGTGTCGGGTTATTCATGTCGTAGCCAAGTAAAACGTTTTGCAGGTTTTAAGCCGCAACATCCTATTGAAGCGTTACTTAAATTACTCGAGTAGGTAAGTATAATGACAGATGAAACAGCGACATTAAGTACATTTACTCAACCTGATGGTGTGGCACTGTGCAGTGATGATGTTCTGTTTCATATTCAAGCCAATGGCGATTGGCTGTATCTAGACAGTCCGTTGCCAGCAAAATTTGCGGCTTTGTTCAGTAGTATTTTGCACTGTATCGACAATGAGTATTTGTTAATTACACCAGTCGAGAAAGTCAAAGTCACCGTTGAAGCCTATCCATTATTACTGGTGGACTATCATCAAGCTGCATCAACGGAAGCTCAGTCAAATGATAGTCAGTTGATATTTTTCAGCAGTATAGGGACTCAGCTTCCTGCCATTAATATCGCAGATATTATTGTCACAGACGATGGTATATACGCACCATTAATCAGAGGCTTGGTAGGGCAATTAAACCGAGCCTGTTATTACCGCTACATAAACGAGTACTTATCTTTTGATTCGGTTAACCTTAGCTCAAAATAATAAACGTTTATCAAACAGCCGTTTATTGACGCATCAATGCGCCTAGTTAGCAAAACAAATGACAAGTTTGATATGAAATGTTCTAAATACATTGGTTTAAGTTCGTATTTCCCATCTCTTATCTCGAGTTAAGATTAAAATAGCTTCTATTAACGTATAGAGATGGTAATCTAATTCATGTTCAGGTGTGTTTGACTTCGTGTTGATGCTGTCACTGTTTAGTCAGTAAAGTCTTTAACCGAAAGTGAGCATACGGATGACGATGTAGGAGGTATCATTTGAAACGCTTTGAAAGTTTAAGTTACCTGATTTCCCATCTTAATATTGCCTTGCAGCAACAGCTTGATGTGCGTTTAAAGCGCTACGAGTTAGACAGTAAACTTTGGCCGGTGCTATTTACCTTGTGGCAAGAGGAAGGCTTAAGCCAAACTGAGTTGTCTAAGCGTTGTGATGTGGCCAACTACACCATGACGCGGCTGCTGGATAACTTACAAGTTCAAGGGTTTATTACCCGTCATCAAGAAGCTGACAACCGCCGCGCATTTCAAATCTTTTTAACTGATAATGGTAAAGCCTTAGAGCAAGACTTAATTCATGAGGCCGAGTGGGTTAACCAACACTTTTTAGCCGCATTAACAGTCAGTGAGCAAGATGAATTTATGCGTTTGTTGAATAAAGTAAATCAGTTTAGCCAATAAATAGAGTCGATAAGGTTAATTAATCAGTTGAGTTAATCATATCTCAGGGCTGTAGCCGCTTTTTATTGTTTATAGCCTACGACCATTAACGTCTTGGCCCTTGCTACATTTGATGTACAGATCAAAAGGGACGTTATCCCCCTCGGAGTCCCAACCATTTCGGCAACATTCCCCCTCGTTACTTAAACAACAGATACGAAAGTTTCGCGATGGAATTAGCTAGCACTTTTACCCTCATTTTTAATATCCTCGGGTCACCTTATTTGTAAAGCGTTAAAATGCTAACGCTTGCGCTGATGCATGTTGTACTGAATGAATCTTATTGATTAAAAATAAACTTCTTAAAAGTCATTACTTATTAAAATCTATCTTTTCGGCCTAAAATCATCATAAAAAGCTTATGTCATCTAGGCTGCAGGTTTCTATATTGACTACCCTAGTACTGCTAGTTAAATGGGAGCATATTAAACAGTATGGCTTCAAATATTGCCCAAGGTATTAGGTTGCCAAATTACCCAGAAATAGTAGACATCTCACCACAAATTGATGAGGGTTTTACTATACTTATCAAGACAAAAGATTATAGGACTATTTATTATGGTTAACGTCAAAAGGATTGTTCTGGATGTGCTTAAACCTCATCAACCTAATGCACTTGATTTTGCACGAACCATTGCAGAAACAGGTGTCGATTATCGAGTTAAACTGATTGTTCTTGAGATAGATGAAAATACCGAAACGGTTCAAATACAGCTGTTTGGGAGCGAAATCGATTTTAATACCATTCAATCTGCCATTACCAATATGGGAGGGTCTCTTCACAGTATTGATGAGGTTGAAGTACATAATGAAACGGTTGCTGGTTAATATATTATGAGTCTGTTAACGCAGGCCAATTTTTTGTTAGATATCACTCGTACTCGGGGTATTGTGCGTCGTTATTTTGTGGTCAACGGTTTTGATGGTGCACTTACCATGCTAGGGCTGATAATGGGTTTTATTGTCAGTGCACCCACGGATTTATCAATGGTTGTTGGTGTCTGTCTGGGGGCGGCGATTGCGCTAAGCATGAGTGGTATTAGCAGTGCTTACATCAGTGAATCTGCCGAGCGAAAGTATGCTTTGGGGGAGCTGGAGAAGGCAATGATTAGTGATCTCCATAATAGTGCGCATGGCGTCGCCTCGCGGTGGGTACCCTTGTTGATTGCATTGGTGAATGGCTTAGCCCCGCTGGTCATTTCACTGTTAATATTGTCACCACTATGGCTATCTATTGCCGGCATCAACCTTCCTGTTCCACCTCTTTATGCTGCCATCTTAGTGGCACTGCTACTCACTTTTTTATTGGGGGTATTTCTTGGCCGGATATCAGGGGTCACATGGTTACGCAGTGGCATACAAGCTTCGCTAGTTGCGGTAATAACCGCCTCGCTTATTTACTTCTTTGTCGGAAACTAGAATGTCCTCAGCAAAGTGGCACAGTTTACAATCTGCAGATGTTCTACAGCGGCTTGATTCTTCGCTAACGGGCCTGACTACAGAACAAGCAAAAAAACGCCTGATTGAATATGGTCATAATACTATTATCCAAAAACCACGACGTACCTTGCTGTTCATTTTACTCGGGCAGTTTTCTGATTTCATGATAGTTGTGTTGTTGGTAGCAGCCGTGATTTCGGGTTTTCTTGGTGAGCCACAAGATACCATTGCTATTATGGTGATCGTATTACTTAATGCAATTATCGGCACAGTACAGGAATTTAGGGCAGAGCGCGCTGTGGCGGCACTGCGAAAAATGGCAGCGCCAGATGCTTATGTATTTCGCGATGCACTTGAAGTGACTATTGACGCAACAGCATTAGTGCCGGGTGATATTGTTATGCTTGCAGCCGGAAATATTGTGCCTGCTGATGTGCGCTTACTGGAAGAGGAAGAACTGCTGGTCGATGAATCAACCCTGACTGGTGAATCACATGCAATAGAAAAGCAAACAGAACAGCTAGCGGATAAAGAGTTAGCCATTGGTGATCGTTTGAATCTAGTCTTTAAGAACAGCATGATTATTCGTGGACGTGGTAAAGGTGTGGTAGTTGCCAGCGGCATGGAAACCGAGATAGGCCAAATAGCTGGACTGCTACAAGATGAAACGAGTGTAAAAACCCCCTTGCAAACACGATTGTCTCGTTTTGGTCGATACCTTGCCTTGACTGTACTGGCAATATGTATAGTGGTGTTTGTTGTCGGCTTGCTGCAAGGACAGTCAATATTATTGATGTTTTTAACCTCGGTGAGCTTGGGTGTAGCTGCGATACCGGAAGCACTCCCTGCGGTGGTGACCATTTCACTTGCTTTGGGTGCACGTAAGCTGATCCGACATAATGTGCTCGTGCGTAACTTACCCTCTGTCGAAACCCTAGGTTCAGTTACCTATATATGTACAGACAAGACCGGTACCCTGACACAAAATCTCATGACAGCGGAGTTATTTTTTGTCGCTGGAGAACTGCGACAATCAATGCCTGAGTCAGAAGCCAGTATTCCATGGACAGAGCTTGGCCAAGCCATGGCACTAAACAATGACATCATGGATAAAGACGGCAAACCTGCAGGTGAGCCGACCGAGCTAGCACTTTTCGAAGCCGCTCACATGGTCGGTTTTGATAAGTCCATCTTAGAGCAGGCAAAGCCTCGTATAGCCGTTATTGCGTTTGATAGCGAACGAAAACAGATGACAACCTTGCATCAAACATCCGATGTTATAACTGCGTACATCAAAGGCGCGCCGGAGCAGGTGCTACAACAATGTATTCAGGGATTAAGTAATGATGGGGTTGCAGTATTTGAAGCGACGGCCATACTGGCTGAAGCAGCACAGTTAGCGAATAAAGGTTACCGTGTACTGGCATTTGCAAAACGTGAATTTAGCTGTTTGCCAGATCCGTTGGACGCTAAAGTGGTGGAGCGAGAGCTCACCTTTTTGGGGCTGGTGGCGTTGATCGATCCGCCGCGACCCGAAGTGCCTCAGGCCGTAAAAGATTGTCTCACAGCGGGAATTATTCCGGTAATGATCACTGGCGATCATCCGGGTACCGCGTTTGCGATAGCACAACGTTTGGGCATTATAGATAACGATAGGGCGATGCTAAGTGGTGATCAACTCGCTAAAATATCCGATGAAGAATTCTCCCGCCTAGTTGACTCAATACGGGTGTATGCAAGGGTGACACCGGAACAAAAATTACGTATCGTCAAAGCGTTGCAGGACAAAGGCGAATTTGTCGCTATGACTGGAGATGGCGTCAACGATGCGCCGGCATTGAAGCGTGCCAGTATTGGTGTCGCCATGGGCCAGAAGGGAACCGATGTGGCTCGCGAAGCTGCGGATATGGTGTTATTGGACGATGACTTTTCTTCAATCGTGCGAGCGATACGGTCGGGTCGACGCACTTTCGATAATATTCGCAAATTTATTAAATATACTTTGAGTTCCAATGCTGGTGAAATCTGGACCTTGTTCCTTGCACCGTTTCTCGGGTTGCCTATTCCTTTACTGCCGATTCATATCCTGTGGATTAACCTAGTGACCGATGGCCTGCCGGGTCTTGCATTAACCACTGAGCCAGCCGAACCGAATATAATGAGTCGTGCGCCCAGCCCTCCAAAGGAAAGTATTTTTTCTCATGGTATGTGGCAACATATTCTCTGGGTAGGATTGTTTATTGGTGGAATATCCATTGCGACTATGGCGTGGGCTATTTCTCGTGACGTTGTTTACTGGCAGACAATGGTGTTTACGGTATTAACGGTATCGCAGTTGTTTCATGCCCTAGCGGTTCGCAGTGAGAGTGCTTCATTATTGCGTATTGGTTTGTTCAGTAATTTACCGATGTTAGGGGCTTTTCTGTTAACGTTGTTATTTCAGATGGTCGTGATTTATACACCTGCGTTAAACACCATTTTCCATACACAGCCTCTGCCAATGGTCGATCTTATTGTCTGTCTGTTGTTGTCTTCACTTATTTTGTTTGCCGTCGAGATTGAAAAATGGTTAATGCGCCGTGGTGTTATTTACGCATAGTGTTATATATGGATAGTGCGTTACCGCGATGGCCTGCGGCCACTAACGTCGTGGCGCTTTGCCACACCAGAACAAGAGGAACTCAACGGATGTTTCCTCTTAACTCTTCTAAAAAAATTGGCCCAGCCGCCCTGCAACATTTTTCTATTTTCTTCAACGGCCTCAATTTAAATATTGAATTTGTCCAAAATATGTCAACTAATTAGATTTGAGCTTTTCCCTGTGATCGCTACATTTACAACGTCCTGTAGCTCACATGCTGCACGCAATAAGTTCAAATGAAGCTACGTTATAAATCAAGCTAAACCAATACCAAGTAAGCTGGGTTAATCAATACCTCAAACACACTTTTTTCCATCTCTCTGCTCGCTGGCATGGCTAGCCAAGATCTGCCTCAAAGCAATTTAGAGCGACTATTCATTCACAATATACTTATATCAGTTAGCCATAAATTTACTCATGCTAGCAATGGGATTGGTTTCAATATCAATTAATTTACAAGAATGAATCTAAAGAAATGGCTAACCTTACTTAGCTTATAAAGTAAGGTTAGTACCAAAGGTAAAGCGGATATAAGTGGCTAGTTCATTTTGAGTTAGTCGTTAGCAAATGGTATCTTTTTCTACGTTTCAGCACCATAAAACCTTCCCATAGAGTGTTATGTTTATTTGTACTGTTATAAATTAATTTGTGCTAAAACTTCGCCTAAGTTTATCGTTATGAAAACACAGAAATGTTAGTAATGGCATGTTTAACCCTAGGGCCTGTTGATCTTTCAAGGTTGTTTTTGCAGCGAATTGTGGGTCATTTCTCACATTTATAACTGCGCGGCAGAGACTTTGTGGTGTAGTTATTCTACATAAAAAGTCGATAACGCAGTAAAAATGACCAACAAACGCTGCCCGAAGGGTTCGGCTAAAAACGTTTTACTCTTTGTTGAGCGATTCTTTGTAAATCAAGTGGTGCTTAGATTGCTAGGCAGCAATCCGCTCGCCTCGATTAAAACGTTTTTATCTCGAACAAAATTTAACCTGCAAAGATCAACAGACCCTAGCCTTCTGCCCTCACAATATCTATCTTCAACGCGTGTAAGAGTCACTATCTGATCTGAAAAATAACTATGCTAAATGGAGTCAAGTGAAAAATTTGTTCCCAGTGCAGCTACAAGTAGTACAACAACACGTAGGCTGATAGCAACCCAGCGATCCAAAGCACAGTAGTGCCCACGGGCCAAGAGCGCGCGAACACGCCGCGCTCTTGGCTATCTGCTGTATGCGGTTGGCCTAGATAACGCACTGCCATACGTTGTAAGAATTTCTGCAAGCGGTTTCGTTGTTGCGTAACCATGTCACCTAGTGAGCTAAGTGCTCGTTCGATCAACTTAACCAATGAAAAGGCCGCACGTCGCCAAAGCCAATCTGTGTCGAGGCTTATCGTCATGGTACGTTTCATTAGTGGCAATAATACGAAGAAAGCCAATCCTGAAAATAGTAGCAACTGCAGGTAGAACAGCACTTTACCAATAGAGTATGGTTGGTAGTCAACAGGGTAGGGTAATAGGGCATAAAGCATTTCTGGGAATACACCCAGTAAAATGCACATGCTAGCAAAAATGATCATCGCCAACCCCATATTCCATGGCGCATCTTTTGGCCTTAAACCTGAGTCTTTTTGGAAAAACACAAACCATGGGAATTTGATGCCAGCATGAAGAAATACACCGGCCGACGCGGCGGTTAACGCCATGTAAACCCAAACTAAATCCCCATCGACAGCGGCCTGGGAAATCATGCTCTTTGTGGTAAAACCTGACGTCAGTGGAAAACCTGAAATTGCTAGCGCGCCAATAATACCGCAGACGCAGGTAAGTGGCATGGTGCGAAATAGACCACCCAGCTCCATACATTTATTTTTCCCAGTGCGGTATATAACAACCCCAGCACTCATAAACAGTAGCGCTTTATATATAATATGTGCAAAAGCATGAGCCGTAGCCCCATTAAGTGCCATTTCGGTACCAATACCTACGGCAACAACCATAAAACCGACTTGGTTAACCACGGAGTAGGAAAGGATACGTCGCACATCATTTTCCAATAATGCGAAAATAATACCGTACATAACCATAAACAGACCTATGCCAATCAGCACAGGTTCGCCTGGGAATAATAATATCAGTGCCAATACAGCTGTTTTAGTTGTAAATGCCGACAGAAATACTGAACCAGTGGGTGTGGTTTCTGGGTATGCATCGGCTAGCCAAGCTGACACTGGTGGTGCCGCGGCGTTTATCAATATGCCAATAAGTATCATCCATGTACTGAAATCTGTTGCCAGCATAGGTTGGATTTGGATAGAACCAGTCCCAAGTACAACACCTACAATTCCAACTTTAAGTATTACGCCACCGAGAAAATGCATTATGGCATACCGTATTCCAGCTGCGCGTGAATCGGGCGTACCACCACACCAAACCACAATAGTAGAGAATATCGCCATTAGTTCCCAGTAGACGAACATGGTAATAAGATCGCCGGCAAAACAGACTCCTATAGCACCTGCAGCGTATGTAAAGGCTGCGGCAAGTTCATACCAACGTGCTATACGAAAAGAAAAGAGACCTCCAACAAAGACCATTATTGTAAAAATAGTCGCAAACAATCGCCTTAGCGGACTACCTTCGACAGGTTCAATGTTGTACGAAAGAAATTTTACCGTACTCTGGACTCCGTCAGGGATCTGCCATATGGCCAACAGGGTAATAATTGGGGCGATTAATATAACTGCTGTTCGTGCGTGCCCTTTAACAAAACATATCAGTACAGCAGCAATTAGCAGGATAAATGCTGGAGAGAAAAATTCAAACCCCATTGCTATTCTCCTTTACCTTGTCATGACTAGGTTCTGAGGTTTTTATTTGCTCTGGTTCATCATAATAATCCAGTGGACGTTTTAGAAACAGACCTAATAATTTCGCTATTAATACCATCACCAGACAACTGACAAATCCGTAAACGGCACCGAACCCAAACCAGGCATCAAAGCCGAAATAACCCTTAACGTATATTACTGTCTGCGCAAGAACCACCAAGGTCAGTACAACACTGAAACCAATCCAGAGTTTACGAATAGTTGACGGCCGTACTAACCAGTGTAATTGTTTTTCGTCATTCATTTTAACTGAGCCCCTTAACTACTTGGCTTGCCAATTCAATTACTGGACCGTTAAACAAAAAGAAAGCGAGTGTCAGTATGGCGGTCAGAGTCAATGCCAACACAGCTAAAAACGGTGCTTCGCCGTGTTCCTTGTCACCTTCTTTTTCGTGCTCAAACCAAACTATGTATAAAATAGGCAAAAAGTAAGCTGCATTAAGAAGGGTACTGACAATTATGGTGAATACTGCCACTAGATTGTTAGCTTCGAAAGCTCCGGCCAAAATGTACCATTTGGAGACGAACCCCGCAGTGGGAGGGACACCAATCATACTTAATGCACCAATTGTAAACGCCGCCATTGTCCATGGCATACGTCTACCAATACCACGTAATTGATGGATTTCGGTCTTTTTAGAGGCAACATAAATTGCGCCAGCAGCAAAGAACAATGTGATCTTACCAAAAGCATGAGCGACCATATGTAAGGCGGCGCCAACCTCTGCGAGTGGTTTAAGAATGGCTGTGGCCATGACTACATAAGATAACTGGGCAATAGTGGAGTAGGCTAGCAGGCGTTTGATATTGGTTTGGCGCATCGCAACAAGACTAGCAACAATGATGGTAAATACCGCAACATATAAAAGCCATTCTGAGCTGGGTGATTCAAATAGATATTCAATCCCAAATATATAAATGATTATCTTAGTGATAGCAAAAACACCGGATTTAACTACCGCAACGGCATGTAGTAAGGCACTCACTGGGGTGGGGGCTACCATAGCCGCGGGTAGCCATTTATGCATCGGCATGACAGCCGCTTTACCGATACCAAATACAAATAGTGCCAGAAGCAACCCTATTTCTGGGTCATTCAACTTACCAGCGAGGATCCCGCCGGTAGTAAAATCACCTGTACCTGCCACTGTATAAGTCCAGATGATAGCAGGAAGGAACAAACCAATAGATGTACTCAGTAAAACACCCAGATAAATCCTTGCCGAACGTATCGTCGCTGCATCGCCTTTATGTGCTACTAGGGGGTATGTCGAGAGTGTTAATAATTCGTAGCATAAAAATAGAGTGAATAGATTGCCAGCGAAAGCAACACCAACAGTGGCTGAAAGAGCTAACGCGAAGCATACAAAAAATCGAGTTTGGTTTTTCTCTTTATTACCGCGCATGTAGCCAACGGAATATATCGAGTTGATAAGCCAAAGCCCAGATGCCAATGCTGCAAATAGCATGCCCAGAGGTTCAACAGTAAATGCAATACTTAGCCCTGGCATCACCTCGCTTACTTCTATTGAGGGTCTTCCGCCTTCCATAAGAGTAGGAATGAGCCCCCAAACAACCCAGATTAGTGAAACAGATGTAATAGCCGTTGCAGCTTCGCGAATATTAGGGCCTATTCGCCCAGCAAGAGAAATAGCCAGAGCTCCTACTATTGGAAGACCAATGGCGACTAATATGGTAGTTTCTGGTGTCATTTTGAACCCTCCAATAGAAGGGCTGCAGCACTATTTGCGAGTTCTAATGGAACCTGTGGAAACAGTCCGAAGTATATATTGAGTAGTGCAACAAAACCGGTAACTAATAACATTTGTATTGGTGCTTCAGATGTTGGGCCTTCTCCTTCGACAGGAGCTTGGAAGTAAAGCGCCTCAACGATGCGCCAAACATAAACCACCGCCATCAAGGAACTGACTAGAATAATTGCTACTAGCCCACCCCCCCAAGGACCGCTTTCCAAAGCTGCGGTGATAAGGAGCCATTTACTAATAAACCCTGCAGTACCAGGCACGCCGATTAAGCTCAAACCACACACAACAAAAGCAGCACAAGTCCAGGGCATACGAGCTGCAGCACCACCGAGTTGATCTAGGCGCAAGTCACGATACTGATAAGCTAGGCAAGCAACTGCCAGGAACAACCCACCTTTTGCTAGTGCATGGTTGAACATATGCATTGCGCTGGCGCTTAGTCCAGCCATGCTTACAAAGCTAACACCAAGCAAAATATAGCCTATTTGTGCTATAGATGATGAAGCAAGCCGCCTTTTAAGATGTCCTTCGAACATCGCAACTGCAGAAGCAATAAGTATTCCGAGAATTGACAATGGCATCGCAAACAATGCGAACTGAACTTCGTGATCCTCAAGCGTGGCTTGAAATACCATATAGTCAAATCGGATAAGTACATACAGTGCAACCTTGGTCGCGCAAGCAGCGAGAAACACGGTCACCATGTGCGGAGCATGTGTATAAGCGTTTGGAACCCATACATGCAAAGGAAACACAGCAGCTTTAAGGGCCAACCCAATAGTGATGAATCCAGCAGCAACTAGAACTGGATTTATATCGGTCACATCACCGAGGCGATCTTGAATATCGGCTAAGTTAAGCGTGCCGGTCATCATGTAGATTAGACCTACACCAATTAGATAAAAGGTTGCGCCAATAGTGCCCATCATTAGATATTTGAAAACGGCTGGAAGAGCCCGACGGTCTGGACCTCCAGCTATTAATATGTAGCTGGCAAGAGATGAAATTTCCATGAAAACAAAAATATTGAAGGCATCTGCTGATACGACAATACCCACCAGTCCAGATAAAACCAAAAGCCAGGCCGCATAGAAAAGTGGTTGGCGTTCTAATTCTATTTGCTGATCAATACTTGGTTTGGCAGCGAGTAAGGCAGCAGTGCTGGCTCCCGTGATCACCAGCAAAACAATGGCACTAAACGTATCAACCGACAGTGCTATGCCATAAGGTGCCGGCCAGCCCCCCATCGCGTATTGGAGGGTTTGTCCGTCTAAAACAGCCAAAGTAAGCGCAACGGCGATAGAAAAACTAACTAGTGCAGAAGCAGTTGCTCCGGCCCAAGCTAAACCTCGCGGTTGTAGCATGACGATAAGTGGTGCCGACAACATCGGTATCACAACTTGCAAAGCAGGAAGGTGTGCTAATAAATCCATAGTAGTCAGTCGGCATCCAAAATTTCGTTTTCTTCGATCGTGCCATAACATTCTTTGATACGTACAACCATGGCCAGTCCCAATGCGAGGGTAGATACTCCCACAACGATGGCTGTTAGTATCAGTACCTGTGGTACTGGGTTTGAAAATATTTGATCTTCTACACCGCTTTGTATGATGGGGGCTGTCCCGCCTTCTACCTTGTCCATAGTAATATACATAAGGAATACAGCAGATTGAAATATGGATAATCCAATGAGTTTTTTTATCAAATTGGTTTTGCTAATCACGGCATACAGTCCCACCGTTAAAATGATAGCGAATACCCAATAATTGAAATAGCCCAGCAGTTCTAATAGTTTCATGACAATCTCTCTCGGGCAGCGAACGCATGGAAAATAGCCAGAAGTGCACCACATACCGCCATCCCAACGCCAGCCTCGATAATTAAAATACCCAGCTGTTGCCCAAACACAGGGTCAGCGGCTAGTACTGAATAATCTAGAAATGTTCCTCCCATCAACATGCAAGCCACACCCACGCCGCCATATAGCAATGCACCGCCTATAACCATGCCCAACAGCACCCCACGAGGTATTGCGCGCAATGCTTCGGATTCGCCTTCGAGCAGCGCGTAAAGGATTATGCCTGTGGCAATAATTGCACCAGCTTGGAATCCTCCGCCCGGGCCATATTCGCCATGGAATTGTACATAAAGACCAAATAACACGATAAATGGTATCAGCAGTCGGCCGACTACTTGGGGGATCAGATGGTGGCGTAGACCACTACTTTTTTTAATCACTGGCTGATTTTTTCGTGAAGGGCTCACACCAAGGATGAATAAAACCCCGATACAAGCAGCGAAAACAACAAACACTTCGCCCAGCGTGTCATAGCCTCGAAAGCTGCCAAGGATTGCGGTGACCACATTGGGAATATCAATATACTCAGGCGTTTTTTCTAGATACCAAGGCGCAAGATGCTGATGCACTGGGGCATCAGGGTCGCCGAGCCGTGGTTTGTCGAAAGTGGCGTATATTATTAGCAATGCCAGAACGCCCACAGTACTTAGAGCTATCCACCGACCTCCAACTCGCGCTTTTTCCCGGTCACCAGTCAGCTCCAATGCACAGAGGAAGATTACCGTTGTCACTCCAGCACCCACCGCGGCTTCTGTTAGTGCTACATCAGCAGCGTCCAAAATAAAAAAGTTGGCCGCCATTAGTAAACTGAAAATAGATGTCAGCATTACCGCGACAAACAGGTCGTCGGTGCGCACTATAGCAATAGCGGTAATGACGAGAAGGGTCAGTAGGAATAGCGCAAAAATTAAGATCATTCTCCAGCCCCCTCTTTGGGTAAGTTGTTAGCCTTGGGTGCGTCGCTAGCGCTTCCATCGTCTGGCTTGAGACCGGATAATAGCGCGGCATTGGCCAACGCATAGGTAGCAGTTGGGCCAGTCAGCAGCAAAAACAGCATAATAGCAAACAGTTTAATAGCGGCTAGAGACAAACCTGCTTGTAGGATCATACCAACAAAAATTAAGATAGTCGCCATGGTATCAGTAAGACTGGCGGCATGAATTCTGGTGTAAAAGTTTGGCAGGCGCAGGCCGCCTATACCGCCGATTAACACGCAGGCACCACCTAGAACGAGTAAAATCCAACTCAGAATATCTAGCGCGACATCAATCATTTTCTGCCTCGGTGTCAGATTTTCTTCGGGAACGATTTTGGAAAAAATTTAATACTGCAAGAATCCCGACCATATTGACCAGGGCGTAGGCCAACGCAAGATCAAGAAAATCAGGCCGACCGTAAAGAAATGCAATGACGGACAATAACAATACGGTCTTGGTACCAAACACATTGACTGCCAGTACGCGATCGTAAACGCTTGGCCCTTTAAGTGCTCTCACTAAGGCCAATACCATAGTCACCAAAATGGCTATAGAGACAACAATATACATAATTAGCGGGGCTCCAGAGCTGCTACTCGACGATTCGCTTCGCCTTTTTGTAATTCTTTTGCGCTTTCACTGGTTAGGCAATGAATCAATATTTTCCCCTCGTGTAAATCCAACGTGACGGTTCCAGGAGACAGGGTAATGGAATTGCCAAGAATTACTTGGCCCACGTCCGTTTTGGCTTCCGCTTCAAGTACAACCACGGTGGGGCTTATAGGCATAGAGGGTTTCAGGATTAGCTTGGCTACGTCCAGACTCGAAATAATAATCTCTCGCAACAGCCACAACCAATAGCCAGGCAGGCGAGGCATAAGTCTAAGCAAATTTGTATGATGCCGGAAAAAGCCCATACGATGTGCCAAGTAAACGCTGAGCAAGCAGGACAAAGCCCCCAAACTCATGACCAGTGGTTTGTAGAGTCCGGACCAGAGAAGCCAAGATATTGCTAAAATAAGCAGAAGTAGCAAAACAGACGAGAGTCTTGTTTCGCCGCGTTGAAACGTATGCTGGGTTAGAGTTAAGCTCATAGTTTGCAGGGATAGTTTTTCAGTAATGATTTATAGACGACTTCCATCGCCGGTTCATTTTCTTCGCTGTTATCTGTTTGGGCTGCTAGATCGGTGACGATAACGTTAACAACATCGCGCAATGGCAGCGGATCTCCGAGGCAAAAACCGGCTAGGCCTGCTGCTCTGGAACGGTCTAAACGGTTTGGCATACGAGTGCGAATCGCGCGTTCCGTGAAAGTCTCTTTACTTGCAAGGGCACTTTCCGCATTTAGCATGACTCTTGCATCGGTCGCTATTGCACCATCTATAAAGCCTTGAATATAGCGGACACAATACTGACCATCAACACTTTCTGGTTCAGAGTTAAACAGTGCGCAGTGCGATGAAAGTTCTTGAGCCGTCAGTACCTCTACAGCCTTAGCTGGTGATACTGACAATAATTGAACGGCCAAGAAAGCGAAAACCATTAAGGGGAAACTACTTTTTGACATATAAATCCTTTTTCTCTAATGACTTAACTTTATACAATTAATCATAGTACTAAAAGTCTATTTTAGTTTTTTTTTCATCAATAAAAAATTGATAATGTATTTTGAGAAAATAAACATTAGATGAGAGAAAGTACATTAGGGAATCATATGGTAAGTTTAATTATCATCACTTACAGTATTTTCATACGATAGCAACATTTGGCAGTACCGCTCAGGCATCAAAATTCATGCATATTACGCCTCAAACGCTTAGTGCTCAGTTAAACTTATTAAAAGTTCAATTAGGATATTAGTGGCCGAAGGCCATAGCTTAAACCAACGCCGATATTTTCACTGCGTAGTGCTATATGGTCACTGAATAATGAGTGGTGGCAAATGAGCTACCATCAAGGCAAGTTATACAAACAATTTAAAAAGTCATCGCTATTAAGCAACTAATGCGGAACTCGTTGTCAATTTGCTACACATTTTAACTAACTCACTATTACTAACTCCATAGTGGAGCTGGTGCCAAAAGGATTTTGAATGCAAAGGAATAGTTTACTCGTTATTGCAGGTTGCTTAAGTCTCTTTGCAGCCTTACTACACATCAGTTGTATATTTGGCGGCCCAGACTGGTACCTCTTTTTTGGTGCTGGTGAACAAATGGCTCAAATGGCTGCTGCCGGTGATATATATCCCACCATTGTCACATCGGTTATCGCTGCTGTTCTTTGTGTCTGGGGGCTTTATGCATTTTCGGGCGCGGGCTTAATTGTTAAGTTACCGTTTCTAAAAACATGTTTAGTGTTAATCACTGCTGTATACCTAATTCGTGGTGTGGCGGGGTTAATTGTGCCTTTTTTCACGTCAGCCCCCGAGATCCATCAAAACTCTATGGCTTTTTGGTTAGTTAGCTCAACAGTTTGTTGCATCTATGGTATTTACTATTTACTTGGAACAAAGCAGTTATGGCGGTAGTTTTTAAAGAGCAAATAACAAGCCTCTATTTATAACAGGAAACCATCATGGCATTTAATGACTTATTTAGATTGAGTTCTCACGCGGTCATAACCAATACAGTAGGGGAAGTCTTGCTGTTAAAAGCCACTTATGGTGACAAACAATGGGGCTTGCCGGGTGGCGGGTTAGATCCTAATGAAACGATTCATCAAGCATTACAACGTGAATGCGTAGAAGAGATTGGCTGTGAGGTGGATGTGCAATATCTGTCTGGGGTGTATTTTCACAGTGCGTATCAATCGCAAGTGTTTATCTTTCGTTGCGAGTTACCCCAAGGAGCGACAATACGTTTAAGCGATGAACACAGCGAGTACGCTTTCGTTGCTGTTACTGAATTATCTAACATTCAGCAACAGCGAGTAAACGAATGTTTAGCGTTCAGTGGTGTGGTTCGCAGCGCGGCTTTCTAAGGCGGCGTTATGCCATGTGGTTAGCATTTGCATAATATCAACAGAATCACTGAGCTGTACCAAAGGTCTAGGTACTGTGTATTGCTTAGTTTTTAATGCGTTAAGCACAGCTTCTACTTGATAGTAAAACCCATTGCCTTTAGCTTCAACATCTACAACTTCAGCTTGTTGTTCATATAATCTCACCGTAAATTGATTACCCTGAGATTCTGGCAACCAAGGGTTCGATGTGAACTCAATACTTCCTAAGCTGCCTAGAATAGTAAAGCCTGCGTGCAGACCATAGTCTTCAGCGGTATGCAGATGACATTGCACGCCGTTGCTGTAACTGACAATGGCGGTTGATTCGCAAATATTACCGTCTTGGCCGCGTCTACCCGTCGCTTCAATTTGGTATTGTTGGCTTTGCTCGGTACCAAATTGCTGTTGCATGACTAACTGCATTAACGATGCTGGGTAGCAACCCAAGTTAAATAATGCCCCAAGGCTGGTAGGGTTAACAAATTGGCTTATGGCTGCACAATATTGGCCGCGAATATTTTTTATTTCACCTATCACACCAGTGGCTAATGTTTTGCTTAGCTGTTGCATAAAGGGGTGAGCTAAATACATTAAGCCTTCAAGGAAAAACACCTTGTTTTGCTCTACTGCAGCAAGACTTTCGATGGTTTTTGGCATATCTACAGACAATGATTTTTCACATAAAATCGCTTTGCCAGCATTAGCCGCTTTGATTATGTATTCATGATGTAAGTGATTTGGCAGAGCAATGTAGATAACATCGACTTCAGGGCTGTTGATTAACGCATCAAAATCCGTAAATTGATGTGGAATTTGATACTCAGTGGCAAACTCTGCCAATGTTATGGTGTTGCGTCCGGCAACACCATAAATTGTACTTTGACCTTGTGCTTTAATCGCATCAGCCATTACCCCAGAGATAAAACTGGTGCCTAGTATTGCCCATTTAATCGATCCACACATTGATTATCCCTCAGTCGTTAATAGTTGATAGTCAAACGCTTGCTTTAGATCGGTTAACGCCGATTTGATAAATGCTTGAGTATGATCCGCTGCAAAGTGTGCATCAAATGCAGCTTGGTCGTTATAACGCTCCCAAAACACAAATTGCTTAGGATTGGTTTTATTTTGCAGAGCCATTGCAAGTGAACAACCTGGTTCGCTATTCATATCCACACAGAATTGACGGACAGCTGCGATGCCTTGTGCCAATGGCACCTCATCTTTAATGTGAATTTCGGCAGTGATAAACACGCCTTGTTGGTTCAGTTTGTTGTTCATAACGACTCCTAATTAATATCACGTCATCGTAAACCACTTAAGCGTGTTCCTAAATGGTTTAATGGTGTTTACAGAAAACACTATAGGTTTATAATTAACACTGAATTGATAATGCATTAAGGACGTTTGGTGGATAAATTAACCGCGATGAAGGTGTTTAGTCATGTGGCCGAGCAGGGCAACTATGTTGCAGCAGCTCATCGGTTTAACATCAGCCGAACTATGGTGAGTAAGCACATTAATCAGTTAGAGTCTTACCTAGGGGTTAAGTTGATTAACCGTACCACTCGTCAACAAGAATTAACGGAATCGGGCCTCGTTTATTACCAAGAATGCCAGCCAATCTTGATGGCTATTGAGCAAGCTGAAAACACGCTGCAGTCGATGAGTTCGAAGCCAAAAGGCACCATTAGAATTAATGCTCCAGTGAGCTTTGGCAATATTGTGCTGGCACCGATAGTGAATCAATTTTTACTGCAGTATCCGCAAATTGATGTGGAATTGCGACTTGATAATAATCTTATCGATCCCATGGTAGATCATGCTGATGTAGTGGTTAGGATTGGCACTCTTAATGACTCTGCGTTAATTGGCAGACATATCATGAATTATGAAATGATATTTTGTGCTTCACCTCACTATTTAGCTCAACACCCGCCAATAGCGTCAATTGACGATTTACCTCATCATGATTGTTTAGGCTTTAGCTATTCTAAAAGTGCTTCATTAGCGGTTGCCCATAGCCAGTTGTTTGGTAAACGCAGCTTTAGATTGTTGTCCAATAGTGGCTTAGTATTAACCCAAGCCGCGATAGATGGATTGGGTATAATTTTACAGCCACAGATTGTGGTGGAAGAGGCAATTAAAGCTGGATTGTTAATAAATGTCAGCGCATTAATACCTCCAGATGCGATGCCAATACACTTATTATATAAAGACAAAAATCTGCCATTAAAAACACGAACTTTGATTGATTTTATTATTCGCCAGCTCGAATAACCACATGTGCATAATAAGTAGATGCATATTATGACTTTGCTATCATGCCCTTAAGCACAATATTGTCATAAGTGACAAATCCTAAAATCTCACCCGCTTCAATCACCGGCGCTTTATTGATATTAAAGCGCTCAAAAAGCCTTGCTGTGTAGCGAACGTCCATATCTAAAGGCACCGAAAGCACTGGCTTTATCATGATTTCGTAAATATTGGTGCGCTCAGGTGACTTGTCTTTGGCTAATATTTTACGAGCAATATCGCTCATGAGTACCATGCCGAATTCGTCATGATCATTGCGTTTATTAACGACTAATATATTGACGTTATTGCTAATGGCTTCTTGGATCGCTTCGGCCACAGTGTGCATTCCATCAACCATGACGTAATGGTTATTCATGACGTCGCGATTACGAATAGGGGTTGTGCTACTCATATTTGATCCTCAATGTCTTTACTCAATTTTTGAACTTGATGGGCCACACCAACGGCATCTTCAACATCAATTTGAATCGCAATACCTTTGCCTGAATTTGTGTCAAATTCACCTACGTTAGAAATGGTTTCGAGAATGTTGCGGCTCATGTGTTCTTCTACCAACCATAAAATCACATCTCGCTGAACATCCAAGGTAAGCCCCATAAAGGTTTTCTTTTTTTCTAAGCCTTCCCCGCGAGCATGATTAATTACCGTGGCACCCGTTGCGCCTGCAATACGCGCTGCATCAAGCACCTTATCGGTACAGTCATCATCGACAAAAGCGACAATTAATTTAAAGCGCATAGGTTACTCCTTAGTGGCTTTTCGTTTGGATAAATAGTCAACTGCTTGGGCGTAACCCATTACAGTGATCATCGGAAATAAACTGGCAAAGGCAATCAAGCCAAAGCCATCAATTAATGGATTACGGCCTTCAACATTGGTGGCAAGCCCAAGTCCTAATGCCGCAACTAATGGCACTGTTACCGTTGAGGTGGTTACGCCACCAGAGTCATAGGCTAAAGGGACAATCATTTTTGGGGCATAAAAAGTTTGAATGACCACCACCACATAGCCGGCCATAATGTAATAGTGAATGGGATCGCCAACCACAATACGAAAACAACCCAACGTAATCCCAATCGCCACGCCAAACGCCACAGACATTCGTAGGCCTTGGATGCCAATGGTGCCACCCGAAACTTGGTTGGCTTTGATTGCCACTGCAATTAATGACGGTTCTGCGATGGTGGTGCTAAAACCGATTGCGGCGGCAAACACATAAACCCAAAAGTAGTCTTGCCAAATAAACGGCTCATTACCACCATCAGGGTGTAAAAACTCGCTGGTGGTCAGTTGATTTGCCATGCTCTCACCGATAGGGAATAGCGCCAATTGCAAACCGACGAGAAAAAAAGTGAGTCCGATAATCACATAAACAAATCCGAGTAATACTTTACGCCATTGGTTTATTGGACGTTTAAGCACGCCCAGCTGAAAGCCAAACAAAATTATCGCGATAGGTATGACATCACGAGCAGTCAGTAATAAAGTGCTAATCAGTTCATTGAGCAAAACAACTCCTCATATAGTTCGCGATTGCGATCACTGCAAAAACACCATGCCGTACAGTAATACAAAAATCATTGGACTAAGGCTTGCAAAAGCAATTAATCCAAAGCCATCTACCATCGGATTACGGCCTTTAATCACACTTGCCAGGCCAACCCCAAGTGCTGTCACTAAAGGCACAGTAATGGTCGATGTGGTGACGCCACCAGAATCATATGCAATGCCGATAATGTTGGCAGGTGCAAAGCTGGTGAGGATCATTACCAACACGTAACCGCCAATAATGAGGTAGTGGATTGGCCATCCCTTAAGAATACGGATGACCCCAAGTAAAATGGCTAGGCCAACCGAGACCGCGACGGTTAACCGTAAGCCCATCGCATAAGAACTCATGGCTTGTTCGTTTGACTCGATCGCACCAGCATTCGCGGCAACCTGTGCCGCTTCGTTTGCAACAGCCGTAAGAGCTGGTTCTGCTAATGTGGTGCCAAAACCTAACGAGAATGAGAAAATAACTAACCAAAATACACTACCTTTGCGTGCTAATGCTTCAGCCAGAGATTCGCCAATCGGAAATAAACCCATTTCCAAACCAAATACAAAAAAGGTCAGTCCCAATACAATAAACACCACACCCACAAGAATAGAACCAAGTTGTGCAGGCGCTTGATGAAGGACAAATATTTCAAAAAAACTGACCACTAAGATAATCGGAATAAGGTCTTTGAAGCTACTTAACATCGCTTGGAGCAATTTGATGATGGCTGACATCTTGGCTCCTGTAGTGGGTGACAATGGCTGTCATTGTTGTATAGCCTGCTAACAACATCGTAAGCAGTTATATTCAGTTTGGCCTTTGATGATGATTACGCAACATATTATTTACAATAAAAATCATTAAGTTGATGTAAGTCATGAAAATGATTTAAACTGAGACTCATATTGTTCTACATATATTCGACCAGTATTTTGCATCGCATAAGAAAGGGTCAAGGATAAAAATAAAAAGGATTTAGACAACAATGAAAACACTCTTACGTTTATCGATAGCGGCGGCTTTTGTTAGCCACGTAGCTTATGCTGAACCAACCGATGTAGAGGATTTTTCACAAGCTTATCAACAGTACAATGCTTCTGTTGAAAGTAACAACAACCAAGATACGCTGAAATATGCGCAGCAAGCCTATGAGTTAGGTCAAATTAAATTCGGTCAAGACAGCTTTGATAGCGCTAAGTTAGCCATTAATTATGCAAATGCGGTAATGGTTGAACCTAAGAAAAAGAATCAAGGCCGTGTTATTGAAGATGATGCGACGCTTAAGGCGCATCAATTATTTACTTCTGCATTAGCTGTATACCGTGAAAACGTGACCGATAATGCTATCGAGTTAATCGATCCTTTGATTGGATTAGCTGAATCGACAACAGATGATAAATACGCGAAAACGTTATTATTTGAGGCAATAGAGATTGCTGAGAATTCTGACAATGAGTTAACGGTTGCCGAAGTCAAACTCATTACGTTTCATCGTTTATCGCACACCGAGTATTATACTCGCACCGTGAGAACTTTGGCGTTTGACGCTTACGATATTTATACCAGTAAGTTGCCAGAAGATGCCATTAAACGAGTTGATGCTACTTATCTAGTGGGTGCGTTATATGAGACTATGGGTAAGCCAACTCAAGCTATTACGAATTTAGTTGAAGTTATCAAACAATATCGGGCATTACCTTATAGCCATCCGTATGAGCTTCGTGCGCATGCCTTGTTAGTGAAACTGTATGAGCAAAAAGGCCTAGGCGATAAAGCCACTGAGCATTGCATTGCGATTGGTAAAATGACGCCATGGAGTGACCAACAAGAACAAACCCCGTTATTTAGAAAACCACCAAAATACCCGCAATCATATGCTCAAAGAAGAAAATCTGGTTGGGTGCAAGTTGAGTTTACGGTAGATGAAAATGGTTTTGTTAAATCACCTGAGATCATTGACTCTAAAGGTGGCACCCAGTTTGAAAAAGAATCGATAGAAGCGCTCAGTCAATGGCGTTATGCACCTAAATTTGTTGATGGTAAGCCAACAGAAGCAAAGTCTACCGTTCAGCTTGATTTCACCATAGGTTAATACCCAAGTCTGCTTGTGTTATACCAATCTCATTGGTTATGTTTAACTTAACCAAAACAAGCTGAGCATGCCGACACATGCAACAACGAAGCTAGTTTCGATAAGGAACTGGCTTTTTTGTAGCTGTTTTTTACCTTGATTTAAAATAGTCACTAATTGGTTTTGTTTGTAAATACGGCAAGAGACTAATTCTGTTTGTGGATCGACAATTAATTGAAAACGACACTTTTTACCATTATTGAGTAATACATCATGCATGCTTTGTAAACCAAAATTGAACTTGCGTGACACCACTTTACCATTAATAAATACCCGTTCTAGTCCGCACCAATTACTCGCTTGCAACTCAATATTGTCTTGATTGAGGTGGTATGTAAACTTAATCATAATGCTGTCCTTATCACATGATAGCCACGAGCCCTGTGTCTAATAAAAGCAGAGTAATGTGACATTTTCCAGCATATAAATATGAACAATTTACGAAATGAAGCTATCTAGTTGGCAGGCTTAGTAATATTTATTTTTTGAAAAGGCTATTGCCAAAATGTGTTTTTTCGGCACTTCAACATTAGCGGTTGATGATAAATAAAGCAGCAGATTGAATGTCAGATTATACGGTTATTATACGGTTAATATACGGTTAATATACGGAACTTATACGATGAGTATTCGAACTAAACGACAGCTTAAAAGGGCCGTTCAAAAATACTGTAGTAACAGACAGGTTGTTTTTTTGTTAACGATTACATAAATGAAAAGCTAACCATTTACTTAACGTAATAGGCATTCAATAGATCTTTCCAAGTAATAATGCCCACGATGACATTGTTGTCTAATACCGGTAAACATCCTATATCGTGGTCTAAAATAAGCTTGGTTGCTTGATTGATATCGCAATGAGGGGCGATGGTGAATGGATTGTGAGTCATGACTTGATGAACTCTTTTTTGCAGGGTTTCAGTGTCTCGCATTAATTCAGCAGCGGTACCGATATTAGGACTGAGCGCTCGTAGAAAGTCCCGATGAGACAATATTCCACTCAGTTGCTCGTTATCAACCACTAATAAATGATGGAAGCTGACGTTGTCGAAAATTTCTTTTGCCAGTATTAACCGATCATCCATTTCAATGGTAACCACTCGCGTAGTCATGATGTCCGCGACACAGAGATGTTTAGTCGGGGTATCAGGTAATGTCTCAGCTAACATTTCAGTAGAAGTTGTCATAAGCGATTCTCCACGTATTTATACTTTTATATCAGATAAACATCAGTGTAACAATCATTTAACGCCTAATGACAACCTCTTATTAAGCTTAGCAGCTTGTATTTGGTCAAGATGCAATTTTGTTTTCGGGTAAATGTCCCGCCAAGTATTTTTGATATTTAATCGGCTTTAACTGATGAATGTCGACTAATACTAAACCATCGATACAGTCGCCAAACTCTGCATCAATACCAAAATCGAGAAACTGTACGCCATTGTTGTCGCACAATTCGCCATACTGCTTAAATAACGTCGGTACTGATACACCCATATTCGATAGCGTCCGTTTGAGTATTTTAAAATTATCAGCATAGTCATTGCCATTGAATAACTGGTGTAATTGATGCTGACGTTCGTCGGTGAATTGATATGAATTAAATGAAGTCGCTAAAACGTGTTTAGTAGCGAAGTGATGTTGGTAAAAAAACACTAACATCTCTTTGGCTGGTACCGGCAGGCTATCGCTTAGCGACACGGGCCCAAAGAGGTAACGATACTGCGGGTTTTTAATCAAAAACGCACCAATACCTTGCCACAAATATTCTAAACTTCGGCGACCCCAATATTTAGGTTGGACAAAGCTGCGACCAAGTTCGAGGCCTTGATCAAAATAAGGGGCGAACGCATCGCGATATTCAAAGAGTGATTGGCTATATAAAGCATTTTCACCAACGGTGTCATGGATCATTTTTGCACTGGCAAAACGGTAGGCACCAACAATTTCTAATTCATCTTTATCCCATAACACTAAATGAAAATAGTGATTATCATATTTATCGGTATCGCGACGTTTACCGGTACCTTCACCCACGGCTCTGAATGCGATTTCACGAAGTCGGCCAATCTCACGCATAATCGCACTGCTGTGGGTATGCTTGTATAAATAGATTTGTTTATTGTCTTGGGTTTTACCGAGCAATTCGCATTGTTGTAATGCTTGTTGTAGCTCACTGCGTTTTTCAGGATGAGCAATGGCATTTTGGGTAATGAATAACGGACTGCGATTTTTACCAATGCGGTATAAATGATTTTTAAGCAGATTCACTTTGGTTTTAAGTGGGAAATCTTGAGTGCTGACGACTTCTTTTGCAATCAATTGGCCAATCCGTACTGGCATGACATGATCCATTTGTTTAAACATTTCTTTGACCAGCAATAACGTCGCTAATGGTTTGTAAATCATTGAAGCACCATAAAATGTGGCAGAGTTCTTCGCATCCACATACATGGGTAAAAGCGGCGCATTACAGGCGCGAGCCATTTTTAAAAATCCGCTGTGCCAATGTAAATCTGTGACGCCAGTAGGGCGTAAACGCGACACTTCACCCGAGGGGAAAATCAATACCGCACCTTCACGTTTAAGGTGATGATGAATTTCATTTAAATGTTGTTTCGGTGTTCCACCAGTCATGTTACGTACAGGCAATAAAATGGAGTGAAGCGGTTTAATGGCCATAAGTAATTCATTGGCAACGACCTTTATGTCTGGTCTCACTTGGCTAATCAGTTTGATTAATGCCAGCGCATCAAGCGAACCAATAGGGTGATTAGCGTAGATCACCACTCGGCCTTCAATGGGTATATTTTCAATTTCGTTATTGGGGACGCTGTAGCTGAAATTTAAACAGGAAAGAATTTGTTCAACAAAATCGACCCCGGATAAATGCGCGTGTTCGTTCGCAATGTCATTACACTGCTTTTCATGAAGTAAGTAGCGCAACATGGCTTTAGTCGGCACGGCTAACCAAGGCTTGTTATGCACATTTGGCAGGTTTTTTTCAACCACATTATCGACAGTAAATATCATATTTTAGCCTTATTTATGCAACGTGCTGTTTTTGGGGCGTGATGATTGATGTCGCCTCTGAACTGCCAAAATCAATCGTGTTTACTGCGGTAGCTTGTAACGTTTGTTCATCCCATTTGAGTAACTGCACATCTCCAGATTCTGTTTCTGCAATGAGAGTACAATTTTCAACCCAATCACCATCATTAGCGTAAGTGATGACGCGATCATTAATCGTATGCTGTGATAATTCTGGCTGATGGATATGGCCACATATCACCATGTCGACTTGTTTTTTAATGGCATAGCGCAGTACAGCATCTCGGTATTGGTTTATGGCTTGCTGAGCTTTGTTGACGCGAAGTTTGATGTAGCTCGCTAATGACCAGTACGGATAGCCAAGACGGCTTCTTACTACATGCAATAGCCGGTTTAACCACAGTAAGACATCATATAAATGGTCACCTAATTTTGCGTAGGTACGGCTAACACACACTTGTGAGTCAAATTGATCGCCATGTAGCATTAAAAAGCCTTTGCCGCTAAGGGATTGATGAATATGCTGCTTGGCAAGGGTAATGCCTCTGAAATGGCTGTCGGCATAAGCTTTGAAAGCCTCATCATGATTACCTGGTATATAAAATACTTGGGTGCCATTACTGGCCAGTTCGAGGATTTTTTGTATGACTTTATTGTGGCTATCAGGCCAATAAACACGTTTTTTCAACGCCCATATATCAACAATATCGCCGACCAGATATAAGTATTGGCATTGGCTGTGATTGAGAAAATGTAATAAAAAGTCGGCTTTACAATCAATGCTGCCTAGATGAACATCCGATATCCACAAGGCATGAAAATGCTGAACTTTGTCGCTGTGAGTTAAGTGCGATAAAGGTTGGCGTTGTTGATTGCTTTTTTTGCTGTGTGAGATCATCCGTCATTCACCCTAATACACAGATTGCGTCAGTGTTGATTTAGAGTAGGGCAGCTATTTGACGATAAGGTGAACGATTTGTTGCAACTTGATGAACCAGTCA
This sequence comes from Shewanella sp. SG44-2, assembly GCF_014164215.1. Taxonomy (NCBI): domain Bacteria; kingdom Pseudomonadati; phylum Pseudomonadota; class Gammaproteobacteria; order Alteromonadales; family Shewanellaceae; genus Shewanella; species Shewanella sp. SG44-2. The sequence continues at coordinate 297,622 of NZ_JACJEU010000001.1, read as the reverse complement.
TCAACAATATCTGGAGAGAGGGGTAATAAAAAAGGAAATGCATAGGCATTTCCTTTTTAGCTTTTTTTATAATTCATGTTTATAAATTCATGTTTATAAATGCATGTTTATAAAGTCATATTAAGGGATTCAAAAGCCTTAATATCAAGCTGATTAACTATCTTGCGGCTTCAATAATTGCTTTAGCCATTTCATCGGCTACAGAACCAGTAGTGCGGTTCTCGGTATCAGCACGTTCAAAAATAGTCAGTAGGGTGTTGTAAATCTGCTCAACCTTGGCCGTAGAAGCCGCAGCGTCATAGTTTTTCTCAAATGACACGTTGATAATACCGCCAGCATTAATGACGTAATCTGGTGCATACAGAATACCCATTTGCTTGAGTTTTTCTCCGTGGCGAGCTTCAGCTAACTGGTTATTAGCACAACCGGCAACGATGGTGGCTTTTAATAATGGCAAGGTTGTGTCGTTAAGTGTTGCACCTAATGCGCAAGGTGCATAGACATCAACATCCTGGGTATAGATATCTTGCGGAGCAACAACGGTTGCGCCAAATTCGGTTGCAACTCGGTCAAGCGAGGCTTGATGAATGTCGGTAACAATCAGTTCAGCGCCAGCATTATGTAAATGCTTACATAAGTAATAACCAACGTGTCCCACGCCTTGCACAGAGACTTTAATTCCCTTTAGGCTATCAATGCCACGTTGATGCTTTACGGCAGCTTTAATACCAAGATAAGTGCCTAAGGCGGTTAGTGGCGATGGGTCGCCTGATTTACCTTCAAGACCGGCAACAAATTCAGTTTCACGGCTGGCTATCATAATGTCTGATGTCGATACGCCAACGTCTTCAGCAGAATAATATTTGCCACCTAAACTGTTCACAAAGCGTCCGAATGCAAGAAATAACGCTTCGCGGTCGGTTGTTTTAGGATCGGCGATGATCACTGCTTTACCGCCACCCATGGTGAGACCCGCTAACGCATTTTTATAAGTCATTCCACGAGAAAGACGTAATACGTCTGTTAAGGCTTCATCATCCGATTGATAGTTCCACATACGACAACCACCTACGGCAGGGCCTAGGTTAGTGTTATGGACCGCAATAATGGCTTTTAAACCACTTTGTTTATCATGACAAAAGACCACTTGTTCGTGTTCATCGAACGAAACATGATTAAAAACTGCCACGTGATATCTCCGCTTGCTAGCTTGTTGAAGTAAAGTTCTCACACCTTCTGTTAATTGAGTACAAAAGGCGCAAACGACTGCTTGTTATATTTATTGCAGCACGATAGCATTTAGCGATACTCTCAACAAAGCATGATTTAGTTATTTTTGTCATTGATGTGGAAATTTAGCTTGCCACTTTACGTAAACGTAAAGTAACGTATGTTGCATCAGTGTTTTTGAGATTGAATATCAGGTTGCATTTTTGTTCTAACCTGCAATATAACAATAAGATAGGAAGTATTATGACTGAAGAAGTAGCAGAGTCGGTTGCACAGCCAACACCAGATCCAGAGGCATTAAGACAAGAGTGGGTTCGTACTCAATTTCAAAAGGCGAACCGTTTTTTGGCTGAGAAAGGGGTGATCCCAAGCAAAGTACTTGCTGACGAAAGCCGTTATCTTGCTCCTTATTTAGCCATTTGGAAGATGGAATCGAAGCAACCTAAAAAACAAACATTTTGGGTAATGTCAGGTGATTTACCTTCTGATTATGTTGATGTTAAAGTCGCGGCGACGGCTCGTGATGCGATTAGACATTTTTCTATGATGTGGCAACTTAAAGCTGAGAACTTGCATAAGTCGGGTGTCACCAAAGATCCTACTCAACTTAAGTTTGCGCAATTATTGGTGTCGCGTGCAGAAAGCTTATATAAAATGAATCAAGATGAGAAGCTGTGGGGGTAATGCCCTAAGCCAGTGAGTAACTTGACGTAATAAACATAAAAAAGGCACTCACAGTGCCTTTTTTGTTATCTTGAGCTTGGTGGATCATATTGATGAGATCTTGTTGAAAGCGGCCATCAAGCTCAGTGACTTATATGCTAACGATTATTCGCAATCGTCTTCGGCTAAGTAGAATAACCCTTGATTGAGTAATCCAGTCAGAATATCCAATGCCGCTTCGTTGGCTGTGAATACACTTGCCTCTTCAGGCGTGATCCTTACCTGGTTAGCCAATAGCTGTAACATGTCATTTGTGAGATTAGCAAAGGTGTACACTTCGCCATTGATAAACAAACGCTGCTCATTATCATTTTCTAACTGCAATACTTTCAAACCACCAATGCGTTGAATTATCGCGCCTTGCTCAATCGCTTCCAATAACTCATCGGCTGTTAATGGTTCTTCGCCTTCACAGATATCAAGTTCGAAACGATTTTGACTCAGTAGTTTACCTAGCATGGTTTGATAGCTGACCGGATCTTGAGCCAATTGGGTCAATAAATCCATAATACCTTGCTGGTGTGATTGGCTAATCAATCCTGGAGTGGCTGGCTCATCCACAGAATTAAAGCGTTTGTGGCCTTGGTTGCTGTCGATTAAACTATCCGCGAGTTCAGTTAATAATTCTTGCTGGCTAGGGGCTCTAAAACCAATCGAATATGACAAGGCTAACGATAATGTTTCGCCGCAGTGTGGGTATCCTGGTGGAATATAAAGTACATCGCCTTTTTGTAATACCACATCGATGATAGGTTCGAAGTCGTCAACTAGCGGTGAGTTAGGGTTATCACCACGACGCTTATGTTGACCTTTGTCGCCCACTTTCCAACGACGTTCGCCATCGCCTTGAATGATAAACACATCGTAGTTATCGATATGCGGCCCAACACCACCACCTGGCGTGGCAAATGATGCCATTAAGTCATCAAAGCGCCAGTCTGGTAAAAATCGAAATGCTTCGACTAAAGCCTGTGAGTCAGGGTACCAATGGTTTACGGCTTGAACTAATAGCTGCCAGTTGTCTTCACCAAATTGGTCGTAGTCTTCAAATGGACCTTGGACTACGTCCCAGTCATCACCTTTTGTGACCACAACGCGTGATGATATTTCTTCTTCACAGGCTAGGCCTGCAAGTTCATCTGCGGCGATAGGATCTTCAAAGTCGATAAAAGCCTGTTTGATAACAAGTGGTTTTTGCTGCCAATGCTGTTTAATAAAGGCTTGGGTATCAATATTTAATGTGTACATCATTGACCTCAGGTCGAGATAATTAACGAGTGGTAATACAATAAAAAAGCGGCCACATATGCGACCGCTAATGTTATGTATAAGCTTATAAGACTATTTTAGCTCATCAACAAAGGCTTCTGCGCGGCCAATGTAGTTTGCTGGGGTCATCTTTTTCAATTCAATTTTTACGTGTTCTGGTAATTCAAGACCATCGATGAATACTGCAAGTTGTGCTGCATCAATACGTTTGCCACGCGTCAGTTCTTTTAACTTCTCATACGGTTTTTCAATACCGTAACGACGCATTACGGTTTGCACTGGCTCTGCCAATACTTCCCAGTTTTTGTCTAGTTCTGCTAAAAGTTGTGCTTCATTCACTTCTAACTTGCTAATGCCTTTCAAGGTTGCTTGATAAGCAATTAACGAGTGAGCCATACCGACACCTAAGTTACGCAATACGGTTGAGTCAGTTAGGTCACGTTGCCATCTTGAAACGGGTAATTTAGCAGCTAAGTGCTGCATTAGCGCGTTAGCGATACCTAAGTTACCTTCAGAGTTTTCAAAATCAATTGGATTGACTTTGTGCGGCATCGTTGATGAACCAATTTCGCCAGCGATAGTGCGCTGCTTAAAGTGGCCTAGTGCAACATAACCCCAAATATCACGATCAAAATCGATTAGGATGGTGTTGAAACGAGCAATGGCATCGAACAATTCAGCAATGTAATCATGCGGCTCAATCTGAGTGGTATATGCGTTCCAATTAATACCAAGGCTGGTGACAAAACGCTGTGACAACTCATGCCAGTTTACTTCTGGGTATGCTGAAATGTGTGCGTTGTAGTTACCGACTGCACCGTTAATTTTACCCATAATCTCAACAGCGTTGATTTGGTTTAATTGACGCTCTAAACGTACCGCAACGTTAGCCATTTCTTTGCCTAACGTTGATGGCGATGCTGGCTGGCCGTGGGTGCGTGACATTAATGGCACGCTTTTATTGTCATGCGCTAATTTTTTGATTGCATCAATAATTTGCTGACAATGCGGCACTAGCACTTGTTCACGCGCTTCTTTTAACATTAAGCCATGAGATAAGTTGTTAATGTCTTCAGAGGTACAGGCAAAATGAACAAATTCATCAATTGCGACTAACTCGGCATTATTGGCAATTTGTTCTTTAATAAAGTACTCAACCGCTTTAACGTCGTGATTGGTGGTGCTTTCAATCGCTTTAACGCGTAGAGCGTCTTGTTCGCTAAAGTTGTCCTTAATGCTGTCTAGCACGGCAAGGGCAGTTTCGCTAAAAGGGGGAACTTCTTCAATCTCTGGGCAGCTAGATAATAGCTTTAACCAGTTGATTTCAACTTGAACACGGTACTTAGTAAGACCGAACTCGCTGAAAATCCCTCTTAATGAGGCGGTTTTACTACCATAACGACCGTCTACCGGAGAGATAGCAGTTAGTGCGGAAAGATCCATTTGAAGCTCCTTGATGAACTTTGTTGTAGGGTGATTCGATTAATTGTTATTTTGGCTTTGTTTTGCTGTATCAAATATGGCCTTACGGGCAAACACTAAATGGCGGCGTTTGCCACCTAATTGGCGCCATAATACCGCACTGCGCATTGCAGCAAGTAGTAACGCACGAATTTTGTTTTGCACCTGAGGCTGCTTTAAGCAATCGGGATTACCTGATATTTGTAATTTAGGGCCTAACTCACTGATGATATCACTGTAAATACTAGCAAAATTGGCAAGTACTTGTTCATCGGTAATCGCAAAATGTGCCAGTTGGCGATGCACTTGATTGATGCGCTCTGCCAACATACCCAAACCATTGGGTGAGCGGGCAAGCTTACGTTCAAGCGCTAATACGCCAACTAAGTAACGAGTGGTTTCGACATCTTTGTTACTGCCATCGCCGAGCTGATTTTGAATCAGTTGATAACCATTATCTAAAATGGCTTTATCTTGATATACGTCAGCTGTTGATTCAGGCTCTGTGACTAAAATAGTATTAAGCGTAGCCGCTAGGGCGTCTTTGTCGCTTTCACCGTGGCGAGCTAAATACTGTACTTGGCCAATCGCTTGTAAAATACCCGCGAAGGCCATAGTGCGTTCAAACAAGATGTTGTCTGGAGTTTGGCTCACGGATTACCCTCGAATTAAAGTATCGATTATGCCGCCACCTAAACAGATGTCACCATCATAAAACACCGCTGATTGCCCAGGCGTAACAGCAGCAACAGGTTCATCAAACATCACCGTAATATTGTCTGCGTCGTCATAGGTGAGGGTACATCCAACATCACGTTGACGATAACGGGTCTTTACAGTAATCGTGCTGTTATTGGCTGGCCCCTTACGATCAACCCAATGGAGTTGATTGACAGTCATACCTGTTGACATTAGGCGAGGGTGATTACCGCCTTGCGCCACAATAAGCACATTACGGACTAAATCTTTTTCGACCACATACCATGGGTCTTCATTGCTGTTTTTCAGTCCACCAATGCCAAGGCCTTTGCGTTGCCCAAGCGTGTGGTACATCAACCCTTGATGTGTACCAATTACTTCACCTTCTGATGTTTCGATATCACCAGGCTGAGCAGGTAAATAAGTTGCTAAGAAGTCAGTAAACTTACGTTCACCAATAAAACAGATGCCGGTGCTGTCTTTTTTGTCGTGAGTAATGAGTCCCAATTTTTGGGCTATTTCGCGTACTTGATGTTTTTCAAGTTCACCGACAGGGAACAAACTACGGGCAACTTGTTCGTGGCTTAACGTGTATAAGAAGTAACTTTGATCTTTATTGCCATCAACCCCGCGGAGCATTTCAACGCTGCCATCGCTATTATCACGACGACGAACATAATGGCCCATGGCGATATAGTCGGCGTCTAAAATGTCGTCGGCAAATTCAAGAAATGCTTTAAATTTGATTTCTTTATTACACATGATATCGGGGTTGGGCGTTCGACCGGCCTTGTATTCTGCTAAAAAATATTCGAATACGTTATCCCAGTATTCGGCAGCAAAATTGACGGTGTGCATTTTTATACCTAGCTTGTCGCAAACCGCTTGAGCATCTTTTAAATCATCTGCTGCAGCGCAATATTCATCAGTATCGTCTTCTTCCCAGTTCTTCATAAATAGACCTTCAACTTCGTAGCCTTGCTGCATTAACAAGTAAGCTGATACTGAAGAGTCCACACCGCCGGACATGCCGACAATGACTTTTTTACCGTTTGAAGTAGGGCTGAGTGATGTCATAAATCCTAAAAACCTTGAAGAAAGATAATGTATATATTGTGCCGCAATGCCGATGTTTCAAGGCGATTGTGCTAGATTTTTGCTAGTAGTGAATCTGAATACTATTAATTGCGAATATCGCAGAGATTATAGTTGCACATATCGAAGAGATTAATTGGTAAACGGCCAATAAATACGACATTTGTGCGGCCCGTATTCTATCACGCATTCACTTAATGGGCTATCTTGAGGCGCATACAAATAGCCTAAGACAAGCCATTAAAAATAATCGACATTGAGCAACGATAACGGTGTGTGCTGTGCGGAATGGTTTTTATCCGTTTGTTGTAAAAAATCTTCAATACTTTTTAGCACTAATGGGCTACGAAGCTGGTTGCCAAGGGCGGTGATGTCTGCAAGATTAAGCCAATGAATAGCTGTAATGGCATTATCACGAGGTGTGGCGTGTTGTTGCTTGGCCAGCTCAATACAAAATGTATAACGAACAAAGGCTAAATCAGCAGCTGCCCGAAATTGATAGATCCCTACTAAGGCTTGTGGTGTCAGCTCAAGCCCTGTTTCTTCAACAATTTCACGAGCGCATGCTGCAATAATCGATTCATTGGCCTCTAAATGCCCCGCTGGTTGGTTAAATTTAACCGCACCGTTAATGCATTCTTCAACCAATAAAAATTTACCTTGGCAGTGGATCACGCAAGCTACAGTAGTATTAGGTTTATAACGTTCGGTCATATTTCCCTCTTGTATAAAGCATCTGCCAGCGATTACTTTGCCGTGCTGATCACTTTGTATTCACCATTAGGTAAATCATCTAGACACCATTGACCTATTTTATAACGGATTAATCTTAAGGTTGGGTGGCCCACATGTGCGGTCATTCTTCTGACTTGGCGATTTCGACCTTCACAAATTTGCACTTCAAGCCAGGTTGTTGGAATGGCTTTACGTTCTCGCACCGGCGGGGTTCTTGGCCAAATATCAGGAGATGTCATTACGCAAACTTTAGCCGGTAATGTCATGCCGTCTTTTAATTCAACCCCATTACATAAGGCATTGATTGCCTCATCTGACGGTTCGCCTTCCACTTGAACCCAATAGGTTTTAAAGGTTTTTTGCGATGGCTGGGTAAGCTTTGCCTGCAATTGTCCGTCGTTGGTAAGCAATAGCAAACCTTCACTATCACGGTCTAAACGTCCTGCTGCGTAAACATCGGCTACCGGAATAAAGTCTTTTAATGTTTGTCGGCCTGCTTCATCGGTAAATTGGCACAACACGTCAAATGGCTTGTTAAATAATACGATGACGGGATTTTCAGGCAGTGGTTTTTGTGGCGGTCGCGATTTTGCCCTGCCACGATTGGCTGTCGCACTTGTTGCCTCTGAATTAACTGGTTTTGTAGACGCGCCAGTTCTGTAAGTAGATGTTTTTTTAAATTGACTGAATTTACCGATTTTTGACATAAAGGTATGGTTAACATCCTTTGCTAATACAAGTGAGTGAAAAGTGAACGAATATAAATCTATTTATGGTAGTTTACTGCGTATTCGCCCTTAGTGGAATTTGAAAATTACTAAGAATGATCTATGATGTCCGCCTAAAAATTGTGATCTGTACCTAATTTATCATTCTGAGATATCGGCTTTAACCGCTAAATCTCAGAGGTTTGAGAACAAAATATAATAATAAAGGGATAGGGGATTTCACATACTTGGCTTATAAAAAAGTGTGCCATGGTCGCTGACCACGGTTAACTTGTGCGAGTGTTATCCACCAAAGCCCGTCAAATGCTTACGCAATTTATTCTAATAAATTATAAATTTACAATAATGTAGGAAACAAAATGAAAGATAACACTCCAACGATCATATACACAGAAACCGACGAAGCACCGGCACTTGCCACGCTGTCTTTATTACCGATTATCCGTACCTTTACTAACGCTGCTGGCGTAAAAGTTGAAACGCGCGATATCTCTTTGTCAGGTCGTGTTATTGCTAACTTCCCTGAAAAGTTAACAGCAGAGCAAAAAATTGCTGATGCGCTAACCGAATTAGGTGAATTGGCTAATAAGCCAGAAGCTAACATCATTAAATTACCTAACGTTAGTGCGTCAATTCCGCAGTTAAAAGCCTGTATTGCTGAACTTCAAGCAAAAGGTTATGACATTCCTAACTATCCTGATGAGCCTAAAAATGACGCAGAAGTTGAAGCTCAATCGCGTTATGACAAAATTAAAGGCAGTGCGGTAAACCCAGTATTACGTGAAGGTAACTCAGATCGTCGTGCACCGACTTCAGTGAAAAACTACGCCAAGAAAAACCCACATTCAATGGGTAAATGGGCCAGCGACTCTAAGTCTCACGTTGCTCACATGAATGAAGGCGACTTCTACGGTAGTGAACAGTCTGTCACTCTAGCAGCAGCTGATAAAGTCAATATCGTGTTGACTCAACAAGACGGCAAAGACGTTGTATTGAAAAGTGGCTTAGCGTTATTAGCTGACGAAATTATTGACTCAGCAGTGATGAGCAAAAAAGCATTAGTGGATTTTTATGCTCGTGAAATTGAAGCGGCAAAATCTGAAGATGTTTTATTATCTTTGCACCTTAAAGCGACCATGATGAAAGTGTCAGACCCAATATTATTTGGTCTTGCAGTTAAAGTGTTCTTTAAAGATGTGTTCGATAAGCACGGTAAATTATTTGCTGAGCTAGGCGTTGATGTAAATAATGGCTTTGGTGATGTTTATGCCAAAATCAGTACGCTGCCAGAAGCTAAACGTAACGAAATTGAAGCTGATATTGCTGCTGTTTATGCTGCTCGTCCAGCACTTGCAATGGTCGACTCAGATAAAGGTATCACTAACTTACACGTACCTAGTGACATTATTATTGATGCATCAATGCCAGCAGCAATTCGTTCTTCGGGGAAAATGTGGGGCCCTGACGGCCAGTTACAAGACACTAAAGCGATGATCCCAGATCGTTGTTACGCTGGTGTTTATCAAGAAACCATTTCGTTCTGTAAAAAGCACGGCGCATTTGACCCAACGACTATGGGCAGCGTGCCTAACGTGGGCTTAATGGCTCAAAAAGCAGAAGAATACGGTAGCCACGATAAAACGTTTGAAATTAAAGCTGCTGGTACGGTTAACGTGATTAACCAAGCTGGCGATGTGTTAATGAGCCATAACGTTGAAGCTGGCGATATCTATCGTATGTGCCAAGTCAAAGATGCACCAATTCGTGACTGGGTTAAACTTGCGGTTAAGCGTTCACGTTTAAGCAATACGCCTGCGGTATTCTGGTTAGATACCAACCGTGCTCACGATGCTGAGTTAATTAAAAAAGTCACTCAATATTTAGCTGAACAAGATACTGCTGGTTTAGACATACAAGTGATGTCACCAGAAGATGCAACTCGCTTTACGTTAGAGCGCATCATCAAAGGTGAAGACACTATTTCGGTAACGGGTAACGTGTTACGCGACTACTTAACCGATTTATTCCCAATTCTTGAACTGGGAACAAGTGCGAAAATGTTGTCTATCGTGCCGTTAATGAATGGTGGCGGCTTATTTGAAACAGGTGCCGGTGGTTCAGCGCCTAAGCACGTGCAACAAGTCGAAAAAGAAGGTCATTTACGTTGGGATTCATTAGGTGAGTTTTTAGCTCTTGCTGCGTCTTTAGAGCATTTAAGCCAAACGACCAACAATGCTAAAGCACAAGTATTAGCAGATACCTTAGATGTTGCTATTGGTGTGTTTCTTGATACCAATAAATCACCGTCTCGTCGTGTAGGTGAACTCGATAACCGCGGTAGTCACTTTTACCTAGCGATGTATTGGGCACAAGCATTAACTGAGCAAACGGCTGATCCAGAGCTTGCTGCACACTTTGCTCCTTTAGCTAAGTCATTGGCTGCAAATGAAACCGTTATTCTTGCTGAATTGAACGGTGCTCAAGGCCCTGCAGTTGATTTAGGCGGTTATTACCGTTTAGATGCTGCTAAAGCCGAACAAGCAATGCGCCCTAGTGCAACATTAAACCAGTTTGTAATTGGTTAATCTGCACAAGAGCTCTCCTAACTAGGTGTTAGTTATTCTGTTAATGAATACATCTTCAATTGAAGGTGTATTAAATTGATTGAGTTGATGTTTTTTTAGGCAATAAAAAAGACAGGGATTAAAATCCCTGTCTTTTTGTTTTATAGTCTCACCAATTAAATTGTTGGCGAGATGGCTGAAGCATGCATTCCTTTAGGGCCTTCTTCAACTTCGAAGCACACAGGTTGACCTGCTTTTAAGGTACGATAACCTTCCATTTCGATAGTTGAATAGTGCGCAAATACATCTTCGCCACCCTGATCAGGGCAAATAAACCCGAATCCTTTGGCGTTGTTGAACCATTTAACAGTTCCGTTTGCCATACTTCCACTTCCTTCTGTTGTCTACTTACCAGTAAGATAGTAAAACTTATTATCCAGCGGTCTAGTATTCGCCGCCTAACAAACAGAATGAAATTTGTACGAAAATATGTCAAGCAGTAATTAACAAAAAACCAACATTTAATTAATTTAATGATATCAAGTGGTCGGGAACCAAACGAGAGGCTAGTATTAAACAATGGCTAAATTAGGCAATGTAGAACATATTGAAGAAAAGGTTGAATCTGAACTACAACCACCCCATATGTATAAAGTGGTGCTAAACAATGATGATTACACCCCGATGGACTTTGTGGTAGAAGTATTACAACGTTTCTTTGAGAAAAATGAACAGCAAGCTGTCGATATTATGTTAGCGATCCATAACCAAGGCAAAGGATTGTGTGGTGTATTTCCATTTGGGATTGCAGAAACAAAAGTTTTTCAAGTAAATCAGTTTGCAAGAGAAAACCAACATCCGTTACTGTGTACTTTAGAGAAAGTATAAAATCGATATCTCACAGTCTGTGGTTAAATTTAGGGGGTGCTTATGCTGAACAAAGACCTGGAAGTCACCTTGAACCTAGCGTTTCAGCAAGCTAGAGATTCACGTCATGAATACATGACGGTAGAACATTTATTATTAGCGCTGATTGATAATCCTTCGGCCTATGAAGCATTAATTGCTTGTGGGGCGGATGTTAATCGTTTACGAGAAGAAGTGGCTAATTTCATTCAACAAACCACGCCCATTATTGCAGAATCAACCGAAGAACGTGAAACCCAACCCACCTTGGGATTTCAACGTGTTTTGCAACGAGCCGTGTTCCATGTGCAATCATCTGGTCGTAACGAAGTTTCTGGTGCCAATGTACTCGTTGCTATTTTTAGTGAACAAGAGTCGCAAGCGGTATATTTACTGCGTCGTTGTGATATTACCCGTTTAGATGTGGTTAATTTTATTTCTCATGGCATGTCAAAAGAAGATGATTCTGGCGAACCACAAGATCAAGAGCGCATTGACGATCAATCTGAAAATGCCGAAGACCGCAGCATGTTGGCGCAGTTTGCTGCCAATTTAAACCAATTAGCCCAAGACGGCAGTATCGACCCATTAATTGGTCGTGATGCTGAAATTGAGCGCGCAATTCAAACTTTGTGTCGTCGACGTAAGAATAACCCATTACTTGTGGGTGAAGCTGGCGTGGGGAAAACGGCTATCGCAGAAGGTTTGGCTTATCGTATCGTCAATAAGCAAGTACCTGATGTTATGGCCAACGCGACGGTGTATTCGTTAGACTTAGGCTCATTATTAGCGGGCACTAAATACCGTGGTGATTTTGAAAAGCGTTTTAAAAGCTTATTAAAAGAACTCGCAGCTGATGAGCATGCCATTTTATTTATTGATGAAATTCATACCATTATTGGTGCTGGTGCCGCTTCTGGCGGTGTGATGGATGCATCTAATTTGCTTAAGCCATTGCTATCGAGTGGTAAGTTACGTTGCATGGGGTCAACCACGTTCCAAGAATATCAAAGCATTTTTGAGAAAGACCGTGCTTTAGCACGTCGCTTCCAAAAAATTGATATTAATGAACCTTCAGTTGCCGAAACCACCAAAATTTTAATGGGGCTTAAATCTAAGTACGAAGAATACCATGGGGTGCGTTATACCCAAGCTGCCATCAGCAGTGCAGCCAGCCTTTCGGCAAAACACATTAATGATCGCCATTTACCTGACAAAGCGATTGATGTGATTGATGAAGCGGGTGCTCGAATGGTGATGATGCCGCAAAGTAAACGCAAGAAAACCATTGGCCAAGCTGAAATTGAAGCAATCATTGCTAAATTGGCTCGTATCCCTGAGAAGTCGGTATCGTCGACTGACAAGGATATGTTACGCAACCTTGAACGCAACCTCAAGATGGTGGTGTTTGGGCAGGACAAGGCGATTGAGAGCCTTAGCGCGGCTATACGCTTGTCTCGCAGTGGTTTAGGTTCAGAAAAGAAACCTGTTGGTAGCTTTATGTTTGCTGGCCCAACTGGGGTAGGTAAAACCGAAGTAACCAATCAATTGGCTAATTGTCTCAACCTCAAACTCATTCGCTTTGATATGTCTGAGTATATGGAGCGTCACACCGTATCGCGTTTAATCGGTGCTCCTCCAGGTTATGTGGGTTATGACCAAGGTGGTTTGCTTACCGATGCCGTGATTAAAAACCCACATTGTGTGGTGCTACTTGATGAAATCGAAAAGGCGCACCCAGATGTATTCAACTTGCTATTACAAGTTATGGATCACGGTACATTGACCGACAACAATGGTCGCAAAGCAGATTTCAGAAATGTCACCTTAGTGATGACCACCAACGCTGGCGTTCAAGAAACTATTCGTAAATCGATTGGTTTTAGACAGCAAGATCACACTCAAGATGCCTTAGCTGAAATCAATAAAGTCTTTTCACCTGAGTTCCGCAATCGATTGGATTCGATCGTATGGTTTAATCATTTGGATATGACCGTTATCGCCAAAGTGGTTGATAAGTTCTTAGTTGAATTACAGGCACAACTTGATGATAAACATGTCACGCTGGATGTCAGTGATGAAGCACGAACCTTGCTTGCAGAGAAAGGTTATGACAAATCGATGGGCGCGCGCCCAATGTCACGTGTTGTCACGGAATTGATTAAACGTCCGTTAGCAGATGAGATTCTGTTTGGTGTGCTTGAACGAGGTGGTATTGCGCATATTGACGTTAAAGAAGGTGAGATCAATATTGATTGCGAGTCGTTAGAAAAAGTCTCGTAATAATCAATCCATATGCTTGAAAATATGCCATTAAAAAAGATGACCCATGGGTCATCTTTTTTTATGTTTGTTAATTGCGCCCAATTACCAATAATTATAAATAAGCCTTCAACACAAAGCATTTCTTACTGTTCAATTCAATGGGTATTGATAGCAAAATGGGTATTCCCTTTTTAAATCAATAAACATAGTAGTGGATCGTATGAGGTGCTTCTGCAAAACGGATTACAACCATCGCGATGCTTGGTTGAATGCTCTGATAAAGGGATACCCATTACGTTGAACATTCGTTTTGTTTGATGCGTGTTGCTTTACGTTGAATACACTTTATTTATGCAGTTTGGTATAACAACAAAAAAACCGACAGGCAGTCGGTTTTTACATTGTTGAGGCTAGCGATTAACGTGCGCGGAAGACGATACGACCTTTTGATAGGTCATAAGGAGTCAACTGTACAGTGACTTTGTCACCCGTTAAAATACGGATGTAGTTTTTGCGCATTTTGCCAGAGATGTGGGCTATCACCACATGTCCATTTTCAAGCTCTACGCGGAACATTGTATTTGGCAAGGTCTCAAGGATAGTGCCCTGCATTTCAATGTTGTCTTCTTTCGCCATTAATTAGTTATCCCATTAGCCTTCAAATATGAAAAAATCGGGCGTATCATGCCCCAAAAACACTGAACTGTAAAGGGCGTTAACGAGAAAGAGCTGTAAGATTTTCACCAACTTGCCAACCGAGTGCTGTTAAAATTTGATATGGGCGATATTGGCGTTTGTAGTTCATTTTCCGATTTTGATCAATTTGATAGCCCAAATATAAAAAACGTTTACCCAATGATTTTGCTAATTGGCATTGGATTAAAATCATCAGCGAACCTAATGAACGGTCGGAATAATCAGGATCAAAATAACTGTAAATTGCCGAGAAGCTGCTCATCATTTCATCGGTTACGGCAACCCCAATTAATCGGTCTTGATCAAACACCTCAATAAACATGGGCGGTAACCAATCCGATAATAAAAAATCATCATATTGGGTTGGCGATGCAGGAAACATTGGCCCATCATTGTGACGTTCATTGATATAACGTTGATACAAATCATAGTGCTCAGGCCGTGAGGTATGAGTGACTTTCCAATGCAAATCTTGATTGTTTTTTAAGGTTCGTTTTTGTCGTTTTGATAATATAAAATCATTAACATTCAATCTAATAGACTGACAAGCTTGGCAGCTCGGACAACGAGGTTTGTAAATAGCATTGCCGTTACGACGAAACCCCATCGTTAGAAGTTGTTCAAACAGCGCCGCGTCTATTTGCGGTTCTTGGATCACCAGCAATTGCTCTTTATTACCTTCAATATAATTGCAATCAAAAGGCTGGCTTATTCCTACGCTGACAGATTTAGAATTCAATAAACACCTCTTGTTTGTTCCACATTGACGCTGAAGTTGCACGATCTCTGTACTGATGAAGTATCGTTAAAAACTCGCTTCTAGGTAAGGCTTTAGCCCCAAGGCTCACTAAATGAGGATTCATTACTTGCGCATCAATCAATTGAAAATCGTGTTTCACCAAGTGTTGATTCAGTATAGCAAAGGCTGCTTTTGATGCATTTGTTTGACGGTGAAACATCGATTCACCGCAAAAAATACCGCCCACCGGAATACCATACAATCCGCCCACTAGCTGTTCGCCATCCCATACTTCAATAGAATGAGCATGCCCTTGAAGATGCAGTTCATAGTAGGCCATTTGTATTTCGGCCGAAATCCAAGTGCCATCTTGGGTGTTACGGGGCCCAGCACAACCGGCAACAACATCTAAAAATGCCTGATTAATGGTAAAACGCCATGCAGACTTTTTAAGAAATTTTATCAAGCTTTTACTGCCAAAAGGATGGCTCGGTGTGAACACCGCTCGAGGATCGGGTGACCACCATAAAATGGGGTCATTAGCGTTAAACCAAGGAAAAATACCTTGGTAATAGGCTTGTGCTAGGCGATCTGGACGTAGGTCTCCTCCGATAGCTAATAAACCATTCGGATCGGTAAGAGCTTGCTCTGGCGGCGGGAAGCCGATGGATTGATTTAAATAAGACAGTGAGTTCACAATTGAGTATATTATTTGTAATACCTTATCGTTAACTTAGCGGAAAATGGCCATGTTTAAAATCATAACTGTAAGTGTGAAGAGTATTTTTGCAGTATTGCTGACTATTTGTTTGTTTTGTGGTCAAAGCCAAGCTGCTTACGAGCGTAATCAAGCCGTTCCAGTTGAAAAAGTGTTATATGGACACATTGAATCTGTGAAACATGTAACAGAGAAACAGCTAGTAGAAGACAGTCGAAGTGGTTGGAAAACCTTTGGCGGTGCTTTAATTGGTGGTGTTATCGGTCATCAATTTGGTGGAGGTTCAGGTCAAGATGTTGCCACAGTCTTGGGGGCGTTGATTGGCGGTGGAATTGGCAGCCAGCACGGTAACCAACACTATTATCTTGAAACTAAGTTAGTTGAACTAATGATAAAGCAAGAAGATGGTAGCCAAGTTATGGTGATCCAAGATGCGGATCCAGGCATGAGTTTTACTGCCGGAGATGAGGTTAGGGTGGTTTACTTAACCGGTTATGTCAGGGTCGACCTAGCGATGTGATTATTTACGGTGAGATTATTCGCCGTGTGATTATACAGCTAAAACAAAAGGAGCCTAGGCTCCTTTTGTTTACACACTGTGGTCAATATTCGCTAACAATACAGTTTGATCTGTGCTCGTTAATTAGAAACCACGAGGCAAAGTTTGATTACCCGCTGCGCTTTCGAGTTTTTTACGCCATAACTGCTTAGGCGTTAATCCGCCTGAGTTTGACTGTGCTTTTTTACTCGGTTGTTTATTTGGTGCAGTTTTTGCGGTTGCCTTTGCTGCAGGCTTAATAACTGCTTTGCTCGCAGTAGGTGCTTTTTTTACTGACGATGCAGTTAGTTCAGCATGCATGGATTCAAGTTCGCTAAAGCGCACTGATTTACCGCCGTCAATTTTGTACCAGCTACCAGCTTGCTCAATAGAAACTGCTTGTCCAGACTGCTTTTCAATAGCCATTTGTAGTTGGCCGATGACCTCTTCTTTAGTCAATGTTGTCATAGTTAATAACCTATTTGTTATCATGTTAAATTAAGGTTGTTACTAATTTTAATGTGTTAAGGCTACAAAAGTCCAATTAGTGGCGCAAATTGTCGGTTTCTCACTCATAAAGACCGATTTATCAGCATTTATGACTGCTATTGTTGAAATTTTTGAGCATGAGTTACCCTAAATTATTAAGTTCATCTCTAGTGAAGGTATTGAATAAATAAGCTAAAATTAGCTCGATACCGTTTATAATCCAGATCTGAGGTTGATGAGCATCAACTCCTAAAAAAGCGTTCAACTCAGTGGTTAATTCGCTTGCAGTTCAACATCGGATTGTAAGTAATAAACGGTCCGTTATTTCCTGAGTTAGTTTCAGAGGCTTTTATCCATTTTTGTTAGGAAAATACTATGTCGACACATCATCAAGGCTCTTCTACCATTACTCGCCAAGCGTTAAGCTCATATTTAGACAGTTTTTTAAATGTGTCAGCCTTTAAAGACTACGCTCCTAATGGATTACAAGTTGAAGGTAAGTCTGATATCCGCACGATTGTGACGGGTGTAACTGCATGCCAAGCATTAATTGAGCAAGCGGCGGCTGTTAATGCCGATGCAATTCTTGTTCATCATGGTTTTTTTTGGAAAAATGAGCCAGAAATTATCACCGGGATGAAGTATCGCCGAATTAAAGCATTAATGGACCATGATATGAGTTTATTCGGCTACCACTTACCACTTGATGCCCATCACGGAATTGGAAACAATGCTCAACTAGCTTACCAATTAGGTGTTATTAGCCCTCGAGTATATGAACCAGTCGCACAAGATTTACTGTGGCATGGTCATTTAGAACATCCATTAAGCGCCAGCGAATTTAGTCAATTACTGACTAAGGTGCTTAAACGTGAACCATTACATATTGGCGATAACAGTAAGCCTATCTCAACCCTTGCTTGGTGTACTGGTGGTGCTCAAGATTATATTGATTATGCAGCCCAAATGGGTGTAGATGCGTTTATAAGTGGTGAGGTGTCTGAACGTACTTATCATGCAGCAACGGAACAAGGGCTGCACTATTTTGCCGCAGGGCATCATGCTACTGAACAATTTGGTATTCAGGCATTAGGGCAGCATTTAGCCAGTAAGTTTGATTTAACCCATCATTTCATTGATATCGTTAATCCAGTTTAATGGATTAAAGGCCTCGTTAAACATTGGCGTACACTTGCACTTGTAATTGCAGTGTAAAAGTCGATATTAATTTTTTCACCCGATAAGGACCCCCAATGACCGAGTACTTTTTACAGGCTTTTATTTATCTCACAGCGGCAGTCATTGCTGTTCCGTTAGCGAATAAATTGGGCTTGGGTTCCGTGCTGGGGTATTTGATTGCGGGTGTGGTCATTGGCCCCATTGTGGGTTTAGTGGGCAGTGAAACTAATACCATTCAACACTTCGCCGAATTTGGTGTGGTGATGATGCTATTTTTGGTCGGCTTAGAGCTGGAACCTAAAATGTTGTGGGCGATGCGTAATCGTTTACTGGGGCTTGGTGGCTTACAAGTAGTGGGGTCGGTTGTAGCTGTGATGGCCTGTGCCATTTATGCTGGGTATCAACTGAGTATTGCATTAACAATTGGATTAATTTTTTCCCTTTCGTCTACCGCAATCGTGTTACAAACCTTATCTGAAAAACGCCTTAATAAAACCCATGCCGGACAAAACGCATTTTCGGTATTGTTGTTTCAAGACATTGCTGTTATTCCCATGTTGGCCTTTATTCCGTTATTAGCTTTACCTGAATTAGTTGATAAAGCCCAAGCTGCGGTGAGTAGTATGAGTGAGCAACACGAGCAGTTAAGCCTCGTGGCCTCATTACCCGGTTGGGCATATGCCATTGTACTGGTATTAGCGATTGGTGCTGTTGTATTAGGGGGGCATTATCTCAGTAGACCTTTATTTAAAATGGTTGCCGAATCTGGTGCGCGTGAAATATCTACCGCCGCAGCACTTATGCTGGTTATCGGTATTGCAGCATTAATGAGTTTAGTGAGTATATCACCCGCATTAGGCACCTTTTTAGCCGGCGTTGTATTGGCAAACAGTGAATTTAAGCATGAGCTTGAAGCCAATATTGGTCCATTTAAAGGTTTATTATTGGGATTGTTTTTTATCACTGTCGGCGCCGGAATTGACTTTACGGTACTGTTTGCTGATTTTGCTGAAATAATAGCTATCACCTTAAGCGTTATGTTGATTAAAGCGTTTGTGCTGTATTTATTAGCGTTGATTTTTAGAATTAAGGGCAGCGATCGTTGGCTGTTTGCATTATGTTTGGCTCAAGCGGGAGAGTTTGGTTTTGTACTGCTGAGTTTTAGTGTTCAACAGCATGTTATTCCAACTGATTTAGCGCAAACGTTATCAATCGTGGTCGCGTTATCGATGTTTTTAACCCCAGGATTATTTATTTTATTTGATAAAGTCATTTATCCACGCTTTCAGGTAAAAACCAACCAGCGTGAACAAGATAGTATTGATGATGAAGGCACGGTGATTATTGCGGGTATTGGTCGTTTTGGCCAAGTGGTTAATCGCTTTTTAATTTCGAATAATATTAAAACGGTAGTGCTTGATTATCAGGTGTCACAGGTCGACACTATCAGGCGTATTAATACTAAGGCCTATTATGGTGATGCCACTCGTCCAGATTTATTAAAAACCGCTGGCATTGAACAAGCCTCGCTTTTTGTGGTGGCCATCGATAATAGAGAAAGTAGTGTGGAGTTAGTTAAATACTTACATAATACCTACCCCAAACTTAAGATTGTTGCCAGAGCATTTGACCGTGGCCATGGACATTTATTAAAAGAAGCAGGGGCAGACGTGGTTGAGTCGGAAACGCATCATTCAGCACTGGAATTGAGTTTGTCATCGTTACAGTTATTAGGTCATTCAGAAGAATATGTGTTGAGACGAAAGGCAACCTATAAACGGGTTGAAAAAGAAGCTTCAAAACGTTTATATGATTTTTGGTTGAAAGAATCAGCGGGTGAACGCTTTAGTAACGATTTTATTAAACTGTTTATGTTGTATGAAGAGCGATTAAAGCAAGCAATGGATGAAGATAATGCCGCTCACCAACAAGATATCGATAATCAAAACGACGCTAATGCAAAGCAAACAAATGATAGTAATAGTGATATCCAGAGCTAATGCTCGACTTACCACATCTGGCTAACCACGTTTTAAATTTCAGTCGCTTTGTTTGTTTGCAATCCGCTAGATTGAAAACTCAATAGATATAAAAAGACCGCCGAAGCGGTCTTATTTTATGGTTTTAATGCTGGATTACTTAACTCGCATGCCAGGCTGTGCGCCTTCATGAGGTTCTAGTATAAACAAATCTTTACCGCCAGGACCGGCAGCTAATACCATACCTTCTGAATCACCAAACTTCATCGTGCGTGGGGCAAGGTTAGCCACCATTAAGGTGAGTTTACCAACCAAATCTTCAGGCGCATAAGCTGATTTAATACCCGCAAATACTTGTTTAGTTTCGCCGCCTAAGTCTAATTCAAGACGCAGTAATTTGTTGGCTTTTTCAATATGTTCCGCTTTGCTGATTCGAGCAATACGTAAATCAATTTTAGCAAAATCTTCAAAGCTTATTTCAGGGCTAATTGGATCGAGTTCTAATTGATTAACAGCTTGTGTCGGCGCTTCGGTTTTAGGTGCATCCGTATTAGTCGCTTGCAAGTTCTCTTTAGAGGCATCGATGATAGCTTCAATGCTCTTAGGTTCGATACGCTGCATTAATGCTTTGAATGTCGCGATTTCATGACCAGCAAGATCTTGACCTAAATTGTCCCACGTTAAGGTTAACTGTAAAAAACCTTCAACATTTTCGGCCAATTTAGGCAATACAGGCTTAAGGTAAGTGACCAAGATTCTGAACAAGTTTAATGCATTACTGCAAACCTGATGTGCTTCATCTTGTTTATCGTCTTGCTTAACCAGTTGCCAAGGTGCTGCGTCGGCAACATAGGCGTTGGCAATATCAGCTAATGCCATAATTTCACGCATCGCTTTGCCAAATTCGCGAGTTTCATATAATTCGGCAATCACTTCGCTTTTAGCTAAGAATATGTCGGTTAAGCTGCTGTCTGTTACCTTGGCTAATTTGCCGTCAAAGCGTTTGCTGATAAAGCCAGCAGTTCGCGATGCAAGGTTTACCAGTTTACCGACCAAGTCTGAGTTAACTCGTTGAGCAAAATCTTCTAAATTTAAATCTAAATCATCAATACGACTGTTTAATTTAGCCGCGTAATAATAACGTAGGTATTCCGGATCTAAATTATCTAAATAGGTACGCGCTTTAATAAACGTGCCTTTAGACTTAGACATTTTTGAACCGTTTACGGTGACATAGCCGTGAGCATAAACACTAGTCGGTTTACGAATACCTGCGCCTTCAAGCATTGCTGGCCAGAATAAACTGTGGAAATAAACAATGTCTTTACCGATGAAGTGATAAACCTCTGCGGTTGAGTCTAGGCTCCAAAAATCGTCAAAGTTCAAATCATCACGCTTGTCACATAGGTTTTTAAATGAACCCATATAACCAATAGGCGCATCTAACCAAACATAGAAAAATTTACCGGGAGCATCAGGGATTTCAAAACCAAAGTAGGGTGCATCACGTGAGATGTCCCATTGTTTTAGCCCTTGCTCAAACCATTCGTTAAGCTTGTTGGCCATTTCTTGTTGTAAAGAGCCAGATTGGATCCACTCTTTTAACATGCCTTCAAATGCTGGCAAGTCAAAAAAGAAGTGTTCGGTATCTTTCATTATTGGTGTCGCACCAGAGACTGCCGATTTAGGGTTTATCAAATCGGTCGTACTATAAGTTGCACCACAGTTGTCACAGTTATCGCCGTATTGATCTTCAGACTTACATTTTGGGCAGGTGCCTTTAACAAAACGGTCCGGTAAGAACATTAACTTTTCAGGATCATATAATTGTGAAATGGTTTTGGTTTTGATGTAACCACCATCACGGAGTTTTAGATAAATATCACTGGCTAAAATGCGGTTTTCTTCGCTGTGAGTGCTGTGAAAGTTATCAAACTGGATATTGAAGTCAGCGAAATCTTGCTGGTGCTCTTTTTGCACTTGGGCAATCATTTCTTCTGGCGTAATGCCCATTTGCTGTGCTTTAAGCATAATCGGCGTGCCGTGAGCATCGTCGGCACAAATGTAGTGGCATTCATGTCCACGTAACTTTTGAAAACGTGACCAAATATCCGTTTGGATATATTCAAGCATGTGGCCTAGATGGATTGGGCCATTGGCATAAGGAAGGGCACTTGTGACCAGTATTTTACGCTGTGATTTTGTCATTTTGTCTCGATATCAAATTACACCAAAAATATTGCCTGATACTAACTGATTAGCAGACTTTTTTCACCAAAACATGACTTAAAAAGGCTTATTAGTCGCTATTTTTTTACCAAGTTCTGATACACTTGTGCAAATTTCTGGTTCGGAGTTGCCGTTTTGGTCAATACGCATACAAATTATCAATTAAGTGATGAATTATTGTCACCAGTGTTAGATATTTTAGAAGCATTTGAAGATCCTTATTTGCATAAAGGCTTAGTCAGTGCAGGATGTGTTACAGCATTGTCGATAGAAGGAAAACGCCTACAATTAGGCTTAGTTTATCCGTATCCATGTATGACACAATACCGCGACACCGTGATGGCTATCACCAATAAATTGGCTGTACTTGACGCCATTGATGAAGTGGAATGTGAAATCGATTTCCAACCACGGGTTTATTCCGCGCTGCCAGCAATTGCACCTATTCCTAACGTAAAACAAGTTATTGCTGTGGCTTCTGGTAAAGGCGGTGTGGGTAAATCAACCACCGCAGTAAACCTCGCATTAGCGTTAAAAGCTGAAGGCGCCGAAGTGGGTATTTTAGATGCCGACATTTATGGCCCGTCTATTCCATTGATGTTAGGAATTCCTAATTTTCGTCCACAATCGCCAGATGGCAAGCACATGACGCCGGCTTTAGTGCATGGTATTTCTGCGCAATCTATTGGCTTTATGCTAAGCGGTGATGAAGCCGCGGTGTGGCGAGGCCCTATGGCTGCGGGTGCTTTAGCACAGTTACTTAACGAAACTCAGTGGCCTGAATTAGACTATTTAATTATCGATATGCCACCTGGAACCGGTGACATTCAACTGACATTATCGCAAAAAGTACCCGTTAGCGGTGCCGTGATAGTGACAACGCCGCAAGATATTGCTTTAGCTGATGCCAAGAAAGGCATCACCATGTTCAACAAAGTCAACATTCCAGTGCTTGGGATTATCGAGAACATGAGTTTTCACCTTTGCCCTGAATGTGGTCATAAAGAACACCCATTTGGTACTCATGGTGGTAGTCAAATAGCGGAACGTTATAACGTGCCATTATTAGGATCATTACCATTACACATCAATATTCGTGAATCAATGGACAATGGTACGCCGAGCGTGATGAGCGAACCAGAAAGTGAAGTGTCAGGGATCTATCGCGAAATTGCCCGCAAACTTGGGGCAGAATTAGCACTTCAACAAGTACAATCAACCGTAAAAATTAGCATATCAGAAGACGAGTAAGGTTAAGAGATGAATTCTCAGCAGTGTGTCATTATTGGGATTGCCGGTGCGTCGGCTTCAGGTAAAAGTTTAATTGCTAAAACAATTTTTGAAGAATTGTGTCGTGATTTAGGTACAAATCAAATTGGTGTGATCAATGAGGATGCTTATTATCATGATCAAAGCCATTTGACGATGGAAGATCGTGTCAAAACTAATTACGACCATCCAAAAGCGTTAGACCATCAGTTATTAGCGTCTCATTTAACTCAACTTAAACAAGGTGAGCCAGCTAGCATTCCATGTTACAGCTATACTGAGCATACTCGTATTAGCGACACGTTGACCATGCAACCAAAAAAAGTGATTATCTTAGAAGGCATTCTATTATTAACCAATCCTAAATTACGTGATTTAATGGATGCCAGTGTGTTTATGGATACGCCATTAGATATTTGCTTTTTACGTCGGTTAACTCGTGATGTTGCTGAACGTGGCAGAACAATGGAATCGGTTATTTCACAATATAAGCGAACAGTACGCCCGATGTTTTTGCAGTTTATTGAACCGTCAAAACAATATGCCGATATTATCGTTCCCCGGGGCGGTAAAAATCGCATCGCAACTGATATTTTAAAAGCTAGAATTCAGCATTTATTGGCGAAGTAGCCTTATCTAAAAGAGAGTGCAGCATGCGTTTAACCGATATAGAAATTGAGCAATGTTTAGATAATGGCACCATTATTATCGATCCTCGTCCTGGTATTGAAGCCATTTCGGGAGTGAGCGTGGATGTACGTTTAGGCAGCCAATTTCGTGTATTTAAAGACCATACTGCACCTTACATCGATTTAAGTGGTCCTAGTGCAGAAATGCAAATAGCACTTGATCGGATCATGAGCGACAAAATTGAAATCGCTGATGATCAAGCTTTTTTCCTTCATCCTGGAGAATTAGCATTAGCCGTTACCTATGAAAGTGTAACCTTACCTGCTGATATAGTGGGTTGGTTAGATGGTCGCTCATCACTTGCTCGTTTAGGATTGATGGTACATGTGACCGCACATCGTATTGATCCAGGTTGGCAAGGTAAAATCGTACTTGAGTTTTTTAACAGTGGCAAATTGCCGTTGGCTCTTCGCCCTGGTATGACGATTGGTGCGCTAAATTTTGAGCGCTTAAGCTCTGCGGTTGCTCGTCCATATAACACGCGTAAAAGCTCGAAGTACAAAGATCAACAAGAGGCTGTGGCAAGCCGGATCAGCCAGGATAAATAATGGCACCAGTTTGGGTTAATCACGTTGAAAACGGACTCATAAATCCATTTGATCGTGGTGTTGCTTATGGTGATGGTGTGTTCGCAACCATGCGCACAGCATCAGCTGATATGCCCGCAGGGATCCTATTCCTTGACGGGCATATTTCTCGTTTGCAGCAAAGTTGCGAGCGCCTAAGTATTAAGTGGCATCCAAGCGACTTATTAATACAACAATTAATCCTACTCGCCCAACAATACCCACAACATTGTATAAAGCTATTGCTGACGCGTGGAGTCGGTGGCCGTGGTTATCAGGCTCCTTTGAGCGCAGACGTTACAGAAGTTGTGTCAGTGCATCCCATTCCTGAGCATTACCTTGATTGGCAGCAAAGTGGTATCTCGCTAGCATCATCACCCATATGTCTTGGCAGGCAACCACTTCTGGCTGGAATAAAACACCTTAATCGATTGGAACAGGTGCTCATAAAGTCACAGCCGCTGCCTAGTACTCATCAAGATTGGTTAGTGTTTGACTGTGACGGTAATGTGATAGAGTCATCCATGGCCAATATTTTTGTGGTCAAAAATGGTCATGTGTTTACCCCAGCAATAACCCATGCGGGCGTAAGTGGTGTGATGCGTGAGACATTAATTGATACTCTGCTCTGTCAGGGTTTCTCAGTTATGGCTACACAATTAACACTTGGTGATATTCAGGCCGCGGACAATATATTTATAACGAACAGTTTATTTGGCATTGTTGATGTAACTGCCATTGACGATTTTCAATTTAGCCATTGGACGCAAACACCGCGATTCAGGCACATTTTGAGTGTAAATTTATCATCATGATTAAAACCATAAAAACCTTTTTTTTAGCCAGTCTTATTCCTCTATTTACAGTATTTTGTCTTGGAGGATATTGGCTTGTATCTGGCTTAATCGCTTACCAAAAACAGCCATTACAGTTAACTGAAATTCAAACATTAATGGTTGAACCTGGTACTAGTTTGATTAAGCTTGCGCAACAACTAGAGCAACAATCATTGATTACCGATAGCTGGAAAGTTAAATATCTGGTCAAACTTGAACCTAAGTTTGCCCATATTAAAACCGGTTTGTATCAATTGATCCCAGGCGATACATTAGAAGCGTTATTAAAACGGCTGTACTTAGGCCAACAAGTGGTTTTCAGCATCACTTTAATCGAAGGTAAAACCATTGCCGAGTGGCAGCAAGCACTGACCACGACCGAGCATTTAGCAAACAATACCGACGACTTTAACCAAGTGCTATTACAAAATGGCGATACCTCTGGTTTGCCTGAGGGTAAGTTCTATCCAGAAACATTCCATTATCATGCAGATGATAACTTACAGACTATTTTAAACCGCAGTTACACCATGATGCAGTTAAGCTTAGCGCAAGCATGGGAAGGTCGCGATCCTGATTTAGCCTTATCATCACCTTACGAATTATTAATTATTGCGTCTATTATTGAAAAAGAAACGGGCAAACCTGAAGAGCGTGATTGGGTGTCTTCAGTGTTTAATAATAGACTTAAAAAAGGCATGCGTCTTCAGACCGACCCCACGGTAATTTATGGCATGGGTGAACGTTATAAAGGTAATATTACTCGTAAAGATTTACGCGAAGCAACGGCATTCAATACCTACAAGATTGATGGTTTACCGCCAACGCCTATCGCTGCACCAAGTCGCGCATCATTATTTGCCGCCGCTAATCCAGCCAAAGTAAATTACTTGTACTTTGTTTCACGCAATGATGGCAGTCATGTGTTTTCATCTACGTTGAAAGCCCATAATAATGCCGTAAACGAATTTCAGAGAAAAAGAAAATGAGTCAACAGCAAGGCAAGTTTATTGTAATCGAAGGATTAGAAGGCGCGGGTAAATCAAGCGCGATAGCCCTCGTTAACGATATTATTAAGCAGCATATTGGTCAGGCTCCTGTGTGTACACGTGAGCCGGGCGGGACTCCTTTAGCAGAAAAAATGCGCGATTTAGTTAAAATTGCCGATGAGACAGATCCATTATGCGATGAAGCAGAATGCTTACTCATTTATGCAGCGCGAACACAATTAATCGCCAATGTTATTAAACCAGCGTTGTCTGCGGGTCAATGGGTACTTGGCGATAGACACAATCTGTCATCATTAGCTTATCAAGGTGGTGGTCGAGGGTTAATGCCATTAGTGAAAGCGGTCAGTGATGCTTGCTTACGTGGTTTTAAACCCGATCTCACTTTATATTTGGATATTGATCCTACGTTAGGCTTAAGCCGTGCAGCCAGTCGTGGCGAGCTTGATAGAATAGAGCAACAAGCGATTGATTTTTTTGAGCGAGCCAGACGAACCTACTTACAATTAGCGCATGAAGATGACAGCATTGTGGTGATTGATGCCAGTCAATCCATGGAACAAGTGCATAATGATATTAGTATACAATTACAACGCCATTTATCCACTCTTATGAGTGAGCAGTGATTGATATTAAAAAGGATAATGTGCCGACATGAGTGATTATCAGATTGACCAGCTACCTTGGTTAGCCGATCCACATCAACGTTTTGTTGACCAGCATTATCGTGGAAAGAGCAGTCATGCACATTTGTTCAACATCGATAAAGCATTAGGGGGCGATAAGCTCGCTAAGGCGGCAGCGCAAACTGTGCTTTGCCAGCAACTCACTCCGGTTGGTGCTTGTGGCCAGTGTAAAAGTTGTTTGTTATTGGCAGCAGGTAATCATCCTGATTTATATATAATCGAACCAGATGGCAACCAAATTAAAGTCGATCAAATTCGTCAGCTCTGCCAAGCGTTAACCCAAACGGCTCAGCAAGGTGGCGCACGTGTAGCTATAATCGTTAATGCCGAACGCTTAAATTTGGCAGCGGCTAATGCATTATTGAAAACCCTTGAAGAACCTGGCGATGATGTTGTACTCATTTTGCAAACCAATACATCAGCCCAGTTACTAGCGACCATTACCAGTCGTTGTCAAACGCTTAATTTTGTTGAGCCAACTAAAAACGAGATCCATCAGTGGTTAGCGGCGCAGCAGTTGTTACCGCCAGCCAACGCCGATGGTAAAATCCATGATGTTACATGGTGTCTTAGTGTTGTTGGTGGTCCTCTTGCGTTAGCAAATAGTTTAACCAGTCAGCATTATCAACAACTGCTGACATTTCGCCAAGATTGGGCCCAAAGTTTACAAACGGGTCATTTAAGCAACAGTTTATTGAAGGTGTCTGAACAACAAATTGTTGATGCACTTAATGTTTTGTATTTGTACTTGCGCCAATATGTGTTAAAAAGTAATAAGCTAAAAACTGAAAACACGAGTCGTCAGTCATTAAATCCACTGGTTCAATCAAAAGTCATTGAACTTGCTGGGCGTGTGATGACCATGTGTCATAGACTTGAAACAATGCCGAGTGTGAACGCGCCAGCCTTGTGTCAACAATATGTGCTCACATTTAGACAGTTGACCCATTAAAACGTTTTTATATTGATTTTTAACCTGCTTATGGAAAGAAAATAATTATTTATGGTCGATCTTGTTGTTAATTACGATACATTACATAAACTTTATCGTGCTTATATGCCTTTTATTAAGCCTGCAGGTTTATTCGTTGCGACTACAGAAAGTCATTTTTTAGGCCAAGAGCTTACCATTGCTTATCGATTGCCTAATGCCACCCAAACAAATGAATTTAAAGGCACAGTGGTATGGATTAATCCATTAGGTGCATCTGGTGGACGCCCAGCAGGTATTGGGATTAAAATTAAAACTGATGTTGAAAGTCATAAACATCATATTGAAAAATTATTATCAAGCGAACTTGCCTCTAGCGATTTGACCTGCACTATGTAGCTAGGTATTCTTGCGCATCTGTTTTATTTGTTAATGTAGTTGCGAAAGAATTCCCATGCTAATTGATTCACATTGCCACCTTGACCGCTTAAAAGCGGCCCCAGACTCAGCCAGCTTACAATCCATTATGGACAACGCCAAAGCTCAAGGCGTTGACTATCTATTGTGCGTTAACGTCCGTCAGCAAGGCTTTGAAGCCATGCGAGATAAAATGTCTGCCTTTAATAATGTTTTTTTATCTTCTGGCGTACATCCTCTAGATGTACAAGAAGGTTTGAACATCGAAGACATTAAACGTTTCGCAGAAGATCCTAGAGTGGTTGCCATTGGCGAGACAGGCTTAGATTACTTCTATTCAAATGATACTAAAACCTTGCAACAGCAGTGTTTCGAACAACAAATTGCGTTAGCTGTTGAGGTGAATAAACCATTAATTGTACATACTCGTGATGCCCGTGAAGATACCATTAATATGCTAAAAGCTGGACACGCCGACAAAGTGGGCGGAGTGTTACATTGTTTTACTGAAAACTGGGAAATGGCCAAAGCCGCCATTGATTTAGGCTTTTATATTTCTGTTTCAGGAATTGTAACGTTTAAAAATGCAGGTGAATTACGCAGTGTTATTCGCCAAGTACCTAAAGACAGATTACTGGTCGAAACCGATTCACCTTATTTAGCACCGGTACCGCATCGTGGCCAAGAAAATCAGCCTGCTTATGTCCGTGATGTTGCCGAGTTTGTAGCAGAACTGCGCGGTGAAAAATTTGAAGAGTTAGCTCAATACACCACTGATAACTTTTTTAATTTATTTAAAGATGCCGCTAAGTTAGTAGGTCGCTAAATCAAATCTGCAGCTAGTTCAATCCTGAGACTAACAGCAAATTATCTAATTTGTGGCTTACTTCGCGGCAATAAAGTTCTGATATGCCTGCTGTGCAGGCAAACAAAATAACGTTAGCGCAGTTGCTTAAATAATTGCGCTAACGTTACTCAAATACCACCATGAACCTATGAGTTAAGCACATTTTAGGGCGTACCGTTGGTTGAAATAATAAAAAAAGGCCCAAAACTATCCAATTGTTTTGGGCCTAGGGAAAGGGCTCGATTAAGAGCCTTGCGCTA
Organism: Shewanella sp. SG44-2; assembly: GCF_014164215.1. Lineage (NCBI taxonomy): Bacteria > Pseudomonadati > Pseudomonadota > Gammaproteobacteria > Alteromonadales > Shewanellaceae > Shewanella > Shewanella sp. SG44-2. The sequence continues at coordinate 267,871 of NZ_JACJEU010000001.1, read as the reverse complement.
CTGTTGTGGCATCTTAAGATAGCTTAGGATGCCAAATACTGAATCGAACATAGATTAATTATAGGCACTCAAATTGTGTTGTGCATAAAATTTGATCAACAATATTGGTTTAGCACTCTGCTTTCCACTCTGTTTTACAGTAATTCATTGATAATAATGTTTTATATTCTTTATTCTTGCTCATCGAAATAGTGTTGCGTGTTATAGATATAAGTTAACGTTATCGCGTACCAAATCACGCGGTAAATTGTTTTTCAGTCTATGACCTAAATGTTTTACGACCCCAAGCACGACTTTATGATAACTCACTAACATTTCGCCTTGCGGCATGATGGCTAACTGTTGCTGTGTCGGTTGATCAAAAGTACTTGTGGCAATATCACGACCCATTAAAAAATCTTGTGCTTGCGCCGCACTTAATTCCATAGTTTTTGCTGGATTATGCGTTGCTGCTGATAAAGCAATGACGGCTTCATGTTTAGCTTTGTAGCCTTTTTTCATCGCATCAGCGAGCTTAATACCAATACGCTGAAAGCGCATTTTGCCGATAAAAGGCATAAATTGGGCTGGAAACAACCAATATTCATCGTCACGCAACATGATTACGTCATCGCTAGGTAACTCGAGACAGAAGCTGTCATAAAAGTATTGTGTTAACTCCGCTTTTTGCTTTTCATTTGCGGGATTAAAAGGAAAGTTTTTTTGTAATTTAGGCTGTTTTTTTACTCGTTCAACCGAGGCTTTTTTACGAATTTTGGCGACAAAAAAACCTTCACTGTCATAAATTTGTGGCCATACATGTAAAAAACCTTCTTCAGTGCACGCTTTGTCTGCACCATCGAATAATTCAGCCAGCGACTCAAACTCAACTGCATCGGGGTAAGTTTGCTGTAAGTGATAACAGATATGTTGGTTTTCTAACTGGCTTAGAGTACAAGTTGAATAGACTAAAATTCCGCCTGGCTTTAACGCTAAAAATGCAGATTCAATAAGATCTTTTTGGGTTTCACCAATCGCAGTAACATCATCAATATCCCAGTGTTTTAATGCCAAGGGATCTTTACGAACCGTACCTTCGCCGCCACAAGGAGCATCTAATAAAATAGCATCAAACGATTCATATAAATATTCACCAAAAACTCGACCATCAAAATGGGTTAGGGCGGTGTGGCTGGCTCCCATGCGCAATACGTTAGCGTGTAATACTTTAACGCGGCTGGCTGAATATTCATTAGCCACTAATAAGCCACTGTTATTCATTAAGACTGCTATTTGAGTGGTCTTGGAGCCTGGAGCTGAGGCGACATCCAAGACAATTTCAGCGGTGTTATCATTAGAAAATAATGCGGTCGGCGGCAGCATGGAACTGGCTTCTTGGATATAAAATAGCCCTTGAATATGTTCAATAGCATTACCCAGTTGGATATCATCTTTACCCTCAATCCAAAATCCGTCAGCACACCAAGGTACTGGAGACATTTTCCAGCCTGCGCTGGTCATGATGTGGACAAATTGTGCGGTACTGATTTTAAGCGTATTCACCCGAATGGATTTACGAAGCGGTTTATCGCAATAGGCAATAAACTCTTGTAAAGATAAGTGAGCGGGTAACTCTTTCTCAATGTGATTGATAAAGTTTGTATTTAATTGGGCCATAATAATAAACGGTAGGTTATTTTTGCTGTAATTGAAGCGATCATATCACGGAATTGTACACCCTGATCGGCAATGATTACTGTATATTGACGTTAATAAAACCGACTGGCTAATGGAGTGGTGTGTGTTAAATAGAGTGTGGTTATTATTTTTTATCATTGCAGCATTGTCTATCACGATTCAATTAGTGAATGGCAATGTCGATGTATTAAGCGAATCGGTGACGGCATTGTTTGCCAGTGCTAAGTTAGCCGCTGACATATCACTTGGCTTAATTGGTGTGTTAGCGTTATGGATGGGATTGATGCAAGTCGGTGAAAAGGCCGGTGTGGTAGGGTTGTTTGCCCGCATATTTGAACCTTTATTGTCGAAGTTGATGCCAGAAGTTCCTCGTGGACATGTCGCCTATGGCAGCATTAGCATGAATCTTACAGCTAACATGCTGGGACTGGACAATGCAGCAACACCTTTAGGCTTAAAAGCGATGCATGATCTGCAATCTCTTAACCCTGTAAAATCAGTAGCAACCAACGCCCAAATTTTATTTTTAGTGTTAAATACTTCATCAGTTACCTTAGTTCCTGTAACAGTATTTCTTTATCGTGCCCAACAAGGTGCGGCTAATCCTGCGGATATCTTTTTACCCATTTTATTAGCCACTAGTGTCTCCACCGTTGTGGGATTATTGGTTGTTGCGTTAGTGCAACGAATCTCGTTAATCAATAGTGTTATTTTGGCTTATGCTGCAACCATTATGAGTGTATTCATGGCTGGGGTCGCTTATTTGGTGACATTATCCGCCGAGGCGATAGGCCAAGTGTCTATGGTGTTAGGTAACGGTATATTGTTGTTGCTGATTTTAAGTTTTATTCTAGTCGCGGGTTATCGAAAAACTGCCGTGTATGACGAGTTTGTTGATGGCGCTAAACAGGGCTTTAGCCAAGCAATTCAGCTAATCCCTTATTTGCTGGCGATGTTATTAGCCATTGGATTTCTTAGGGCTTCAGGGGCGCTAGATTATGCCTTACAGCTGTTAGCGAGTGGCGTGAGTGCATTAGGCGCAGATACGCGCTTTATTGATGCGATGCCAACCGCGTTCATGAAACCTTTTAGCGGCTCTGGTGCGCGTGCGATGATGTTAGAAACGATGAGCCATCACGGAGTTGATTCTTTTGCGGGCCGCCTAGCGGCTATTTTACAAGGCAGTACCGAAACAACGTTTTATGTATTGGCTGTGTACTTTGGTTCAGTGGGGATCCGTAATGGACGTCATGCACTGGGATGTGGTTTAGCAGCAGATTTTGCAGGTATTAGTGCCGCCATCGGTGTGTGTTATTGGTTTTATGGTTAATCATCATTATCGAGATTAACCATAATATAAATAGAAAGGCCGATATATTTATCGGCCTTTGCTTTTGTACTAATTGTATTATCGCTAGATGAAATTACTTAGCTTGGGTAGGTCGCCATTGTGACCATTCTTCCTGCATGTTCTCATGCAATGGGAAACGGTCGGTGGTGTTGATACGGTTACTGTCTGATGTGGTATCTTGGGTTGCAAATGCAATACCACCGGCGAGTATTGTTTCTAATGAGCCAGTTTCTAACTGTGCACCAGAAAATAAACCAACGTCTAACTTAATACCAGATGCATCCCAAAACTGGCTAGTCTGGTTAATTAAGTGACCATATTCAGCATTAACATGGGCAAACAACGTAATTTCTGTACCTGAGTCATCCAACCTATACCCATCAATTTGTCCGACTTTAATTCCACGGAAAAACAAGGGTGTACCGACCTTAATTGAACCTAGCTGGTCATCGACTAATTGGAATGCTAACGCATCTTTAGGTACGGTAGCCTCAAAGCTCGAGTGAGGTTGGGCAACAAAATTATCGATAATCTCTGTGCTGTTACCTGGAATAACTCCAATATAAGGACCCGTTAACAGTGTTTCTGGGGCATTAATACCCGCTAAAGAGATTTGGGCGTCGACAATGAAGTATTCCGTATCGCTAGCACTAAAATGATTCGCGTAATGACCATAAATATAAGCTTGTGCGTTAAGAGTATTTAAATCTTGGTTTAGTTTAACCTGCGAAACTTCACCAATTTTATGACCTTGATAACGAATAGCCGCTTTCTCTGACACTTTTGTACTCACAGGTAGTGTGAGGTTAATGACCTTAGCCTGCATAAGTGCAAGTGACTTGGTATCATATAGTCTTAGATTAGGTTGATTACTTTCTGTATCAACTCTGTCGTCTATATGTCCAAGCGTAATACTGCCATTTATTGCACCTTTTAATGGAGCAACATTGATATCGACACCGGCTAAACTGGCATTGATGGCTACAGCATCATTTCGCCAAAAAACCGTAGTGGGTTTTATTAATGGCACAAATTTATTGTCGATATTGATATCGATATTAAATTTATCTGTTTTAGCCAACCAATTGACTTTACTCACTGAGCCAATTTGCATTTTTTTGTAATAAATTGGCGAGCCTTCAGCTAAGTCGGCACCATCAATACTGGTTAAGGTAAAGGGGGTTAGCTGTTGTTGAGCGTAAAGACTTTGGGCCGACTCTATTGATTCATGTAGTGTTAAGCTGCTGTTCGCCGCGAGCTGTATTTCGCTGTTACCCGGAATTAAACTAATAGCCCCTTCTAACATGGTAGTGATGTCGCGAGTTTTAACATTAATGCCCTCTAATGAAGCATTAATGGCTAGGGCACTTTCAGGAACAAAGAAACTTCCCTTGGTCAGCAAACTCTTAAATTCGGGTTGAATTTCAATATTATATTCAACAGTTGAAAAGTCTTTACTTAAACCAATATTGGTTATCTGCCCAATAGGCAACTGTTTATATCGCACTTGTGCACCATTACTGGCACCTGTGTGGGTAGTGGCAACTACAGTCAATTTAAGTTTGTCTTGATTGAGCAAATCTGGGGCATGTGATGCCAATTCAAACTGCATCGCCTCTTCGGTTATTTGAGTGCCTGGTAAGACATTAATAACACTGCCAGTAACCAGTCTACTGATATTTTTGACACCTTTTAATGATAACTCGGCACCACTAATCCAAAATTGGCTATCACTGGTAATTAATGCTTTGTAATGATGCTCTACTCGAGCGATAAACTGCACCCCAGCATCAGTTAAGTTGACTTTTTCTATTTCGCCGATAACAATGCCGCGGTAGGTGATAGCAGTGCCTTCATTAACCTCATCACTACCAAGTGCGGTTAAACTAAAATGAACACCTCCTATTGCGGTGAGTTCATCTTCGTATAGGTTATAAACATCACCATTTTGAGCTTTTTCAGTGTAACTTCCGGTATCAAAGCTGATCCCGCCGGCTAAAATAGACGCGATACTTTCAGTGCTGACTTTTATGCCTGCTAAAGAAGCATCAATTTTTAAGCCCGATACATTCCAAAAATGGGAGTCTTTACTCACTAAATGGGCATATTGTTCTTGAACAAATGCGCTAATAATAATTTGTTTATTTCCATCTAGACGATAACTAATAATACTTCCGACAGGGGCTTGACGATAAAAGACCGGCGAGCCAACATCAATCGAACCCAGCTTAGGGGATTTTAATTCGATCATGAGTCCTTCACTGCCGGGTAGTATTGCAGGTGCTTCACGTTGTGCTTCAAATACAGTTGCTGAACGTCCATCGCCTGGTTGCAGGGCAATGTAATTACCTGAAAATAATGTATCTAGTCCTTCAACTCCGGTAATACTAGCTTTAGGTTTTACTAACCAAAAGAGGGTGTTTTTATTGAGAAATGGGTCGGCACGGTAATCCATAACAACTTTAACGTTAACCCCTTTTAGATCATCGTCAATACCAATGTCGGTCACTTTACCGACCGTCAATCCTTGATATTTCACTAATGTCTTACCAATATCAATACCGGTAGCACTCGGGAAATGAATTAATATTTCGATGCCGGATTCTTTGATACTTTTGACCCCTAACCAGGCTCCTAATATCAAAGCAACAACCGGTAATAACCATATTGGCGAGAATAACTTTTTCTTCACAATTTTAGGTGATTCAATTTGTGTCATCAGTGTTTTCCAAGCGGTCCCAGAGTAATCGAGTATCTAACACTTTTGCCGCAAGTTGCGTTAGCAAGATAACTAACGCAAATGCTGTCGCGGCAGGTGCAGGTTTTGCGTCTAATAATTGCCCCATATTAACTAAGGCAACTGTTAATGAAATAACGAATAAATCGAGCATTGACCAACGGCCAATCCATTCAATGATGTGAAATCCAATCATTAATTTTCTTTTTGATATTGGTAAGTTAAAACTAATAGCCGATAAATAGGTCGCTAAGCCAATAATTTTAAGCCAAGGTACTAAAATACTGGCAGTGAAAACAATGATAGCAATCGGGAACATACCTGTTTTGACTAAATGACTAATACCACTAAAAATGGTGTCATTGGTGACCACACCACGATTAGTCAACAAGGTAATAGGATAGATATTGGCAACAATAAGTAAAATAGTTGCAGTCACCAATAAAGCCCAACTTTGTTGGATACTGGCATAATTACGACTGCTTAATTGGCTAAAACAACGTTTACAATGATTGTTACTGGTCACATTAAGTTTTCGACAAACAGGGCATAAACATAAGCCAATTTTTATGCCTTGAACGTGCGACAAAACCTTAGTTGTAATCTCTTTGTTGATATTGCCAACTTGCGCAGTGTTGTCGACTATTTCTTCATTGGAGGTCGTCATTGGAGTATCAGGCATCAACATAACTCCACATGTGTTCTAGGTTATATTCACGTTGCAAAAATAAAATGATGATGAACAACATCGTAAAGCTGAATGTTCCCATACCAAAATACACATCAGAAAAGTCAGATAATTGGAATGCCGACACTAGAAAACTGATCACATAAATTTCTAACATGGTCATTTGTGATATCAAACCATGATTTTTTAATAATGTAGTATATGTTCTTTGCCAAAATGAGTTGTGCAGTTTTAACTTCACAATCACAACTTGGGCCATAATTGACAATATCAATAATCCTGGCGCAATAACTGCCGCAACCATTACCGCAAGGCCTACTATCCAATACCCTTCAGCCCAAACCGTAAAAGCCGCTTGCAGCACGGTTGTGGTCCGTACACTGCCAAGAAAGTGAATTTCGAGTACAGGCAATAAATTAGCGGGAATAAAAATAATTAACGCCGCAACGCATAACGCTAGCATGCCATTAATGGAGCAATAAGGTGAATCATAGAGTGCCGTGTGGCAACGAGGACAAAGCGCGCGAGCGCTAGAAGGCAAAGCGCGTTTTGTCACTGCCAAATCACATGATTGGCATAAAATTATCGAATCATGATCATCAAATTCATGCATGAAGAATTAATCTAATCCATAGTAAAGCGCATTATTGGGTAGCAAAGAGTCAAAGCCGTTTGCTTTGCCTTATATTGGCAGAAAATGAGTTAATTGTTAAATAATCTCGATTTTCTTGTGCTTGATAATATCAGAATAATCAGAACACTTGCATCATAAGTTAACTATGTGAGATTCTATGCACTGTATATAAAAACAGTGAGGATTACATCATGGCAGTGATAACCCAATTTGTCGTGGTCAGAGAAGGGGTGGAAAAGATGACATTTATATCGAAGAAAGAGGCTGATGCCTACGATAAGATGCTCGATATTTCCGATAACCTAGTGCCATTTCTTATTAAGGCAGATCTCGGACTTGATGAAATTAAATGCGAACAGTTGGCATTTTATCTAGCAAACAATAAAGATGAGCTTTCTAACTTGCTAAAAGGCTTAGTACAGGTTAAAAACGCTCCTACAGCGAAAACTAAAAAGACTTCGACTAAAAGTGCATCAGCAGAATAGTCTTATTCATCACTCATTCTTGGAGTGGGTGTCAGCTTAAGGAATGGAAATGAAAACCGAATTTTACCAAACATTAAATCGTCAAGCACAAGCTTTACTTGCAGGTGAAGATGATTTGATTGCGGCAATGGCTAATTTTTCAGCGTTGCTAAATGACAACCTAGAAGGCCTAAACTGGGCAGGTTTTTATATCAAGCGTGGTGAACAATTAGTCCTTGGCCCATTTCAAGGTAAAGTGGCTTGTACCCGTATCAATATGGGCAAGGGTGTTTGTGGCACCGCTGCAGCAGAAAACAAAACCCAGCGAGTTGCAGACGTTCATCAATTTGATGGCCATATTGCATGCGATTCTGCCAGTAATTCAGAAATTGTGATCCCTGTTAGACAGGGAAATGAGGTGGTGGCAGTGTTAGATATTGACAGCCCATTACTGAATCGATTCGATCATGATGATCAAATTGGTTTAGAAAACATGGTAAAAAGTTTCGAAACTTGCCTATTTGGTTAAATAGCGAACAAATTAGATTAAATCATGGTCGCATTCGCTGTCGCGGGCTTTATAATATGCCGCTATACGCAATTGTGCTGGATTTACTGATGAGCGATGATTAAGCTGAGAGTAAGTTTGGTTAAATTGTTAAGGTTTGTTTCAATGACTTTAGCAAACTGGCGGATAGTGATATTTTGTACGTTGAGCCTTAACGATAAGGTTTAGCGAAAGATGAACGACTGCATGGCAAATTTTATGCCGCATAATCAGTCCCTTTATTAACGTGGAAGTAAAAATGGAATCAACAGACAAGTTGACCGACACCAACGCAATTTTAGCGTATTTATATGAAACCTTTCCTTTATGCTTCATTGCAGAAGGTGAAACGAAGCCATTAAAAATTGGTTTGTTTCAAGATTTGGCTGAACGGTTAGCTGATGATTCTAAAGTCAGTAAAACACAATTACGTGTAGCGCTTCGTCGTTACACAAGCAGCTGGCGCTATTTGAAAGGCGTTAAAGCCGGTGCTAAACGTATCGATCTTGACGGTAATGAATGTGCTGAATTAGAACAAGAGCACATTGACCATGCTATTTTGACGCTTAAAGAAAGCCAAGATAAAGCCAAAGCAAAACGTCAAGCACTTGCGCCTAAAAAGCCTGCAAAGAAAGTAGCGCCTAAACGTGCTCCAGCAGTTAAAAAGGAACGTCCTGCTCCCGTAGTCGCTCCAGTGATAAAACTTGTGCCTGCTAAGCTAGAAGATTTAAAACAAAAACAACGCGTTAATGTTAAATTAGGTGCAACACCTGTTCCAGGGGTTGTGACTGATATTAATAAAGAGGATGTGCTTGTTCAATTAGATTCTGGCTTATCCATCAAAGTACGTGCAGAGCACATACTATTATAGAAATTTAAGGAGTACTTGTTGATGCGAAAACTTACCTTGGCCGCGTCAATTGCCAGTTTATTTGTCGGCTTTTCGGCATGGGCAATTTCACCAACGATTCAAATCAGCGAGTTACCTAAACTAGCACAAGAGCCGCAACATAAAGTGGCTAGCAAGCGAGTAACGACTTTGTTTACTCGCTCGCATTATCATCGTTTTCACCTTGATGATGCATTCTCTGAGCAAATCTATACCCGCTTTCTTGAGCAGCTTGATTATCGTCGTAATGTGCTGACTGCGGCAGACGTTACTAGCTTTAGCCAATATCAAAACCAGTTTGATAACATGGTAGCCTCAGGTGATATTAGCCCTGCATTTACTATGTATGACGTAGTACAAAAACGTCGTTACGAGCGTTTTGCTTATGCTTTGTCTTTGCTTGATAAAGAATTTGACTTTACTCAAGCTGGCGACGCGTATGAATTCGATCGCAAAGATGCTCAATGGCCAAAAGATGAAGCCGAAGTGAATGAACTTTGGCGTCAGCGCGTTAAATATGACGCGTTAAATCTTAAATTAACCGGTAAAAAATGGCCTGAAATTGTTGAAGTGCTCGAGAAGCGTTATAACAATGCCATTAAGCGTTTAAGCCAAACACAAAGCGAAGACGTGTTTCAAACAGTAATGAACGCGTTTGCTCGTAGTGTTGAACCTCATACAAGTTATTTATCACCTCGTAATGCAGAACGTTTCCAAATGGAAATGAATTTAAGTCTTGAGGGTATCGGGGCTGTGTTGCAAATGGATGATGACTACACCGTCATCAAAAGTTTAGTGGCCGGAGGGCCTGCTGCCAATAGCGAGAAATTATCACCAGAAGATAAAATTGTTGGTGTTGGTCAAAAAGACGGTGAAGTTGTTGACGTCATAGGTTGGCGTTTAGATGATGTTGTTGATTTGATCAAAGGGCCAAAAGGAAGCGAAGTCGTATTACAGATTTTACCGAAAAAAGGCGGTGCGAATGCTAAACCTTTTGAAGTGGTCATTACTCGAGATAAAATTCGATTAGAAGACCGCGCAGCAACCTCAAAAGTGGTTGAGCCTAAAGAAGGCCAGTACGCCAATCGTAAAGTTGGGGTAATACAAATTCCTGGTTTTTACATGAATTTGTCGCAAGATGTGGCTAAAGAAATTACTAAGCTTGAAAAAGACAATGTTGAAGGCATTATTATTGACCTTCGTGGTAATGGTGGTGGAGCATTAACCGAAGCCACATTACTCACAGGCTTGTTTATTGATATGGGGCCAGTGGTACAAATTCGTGATGCTAATGGTGGTGTTAATCAAAATCGTGATAATGATGGTACCAGCGCATACAATGGTCCACTTACTGTGATGGTTGACCGTTATAGTGCATCGGCTTCAGAGATTTTTGCTGCGGCTTTACAAGATTATGATCGCGCACTTATTGTTGGTGAATCGACCTTTGGTAAAGGCACTGTTCAGCAACATAAGAGTTTGGGGCGGATTTATGACATGTACGAAAAACCAATTGGTCACGTACAGTATACTATTGCCAAATTTTACCGCATTAATGGCGGCAGTACTCAGCTAAAAGGTGTTACACCAGATGTGCGTTTACCGAGTGCTTTAGAACCTGGTGAATATGGCGAGTCGGAAGAAGAAAATGCTCTGCCATGGGATAAAGTACCTGTTGCTCAGTACAATACCTTGGGGAATATCACCCCTATGTTGATTAACAGCCTTGATGTTAACCATAAAGAACGTATTAGCAAAGATGTTGAGTTCAGTTATATTTACCAAGATATTAATGAGTTTAAAAAACATCATAAAGACAAAACAATATCGCTTGTGGAGAGTGAACGAATTGCCTCTCGTGAAGACGATGATAAACGTGCCTTAGATCGGGCAAATGCACGTCGAGTTCATGAAGGTTTAGCTGTTGTTAAGTCTTTAGACGATATTGAAACAACAGATGATAGCAAGTTACCTGATGCCTTTTTGGATGAAACTGCTTATATCACCCTAGATATGGCTGACGCAGAAAAAATAGCTAAGACTAACTCAAAATAATTTTTCATTGCTGTTAAAAAACGCGCTTAGGCGCGTTTTTTCTTAATCATAATAACTAAAAATAGTACCAATTCGATAAAGTTCACACGCATTTAATCATATTGGCATTAGTACCGTTCAAGAGGAACATGTATGAACCAAGCGCAAGAAAAACACCTAAAAGATTATACCAAGCCTGCATTCACCATTTCTCATGTTGATTTGAACGTTATTCTAGATGGCAAAAACACTAAAGTAACAGCTGTCAGTAAGGTGATCCGTAATGGTGAACATCAGCATGATTTAGTGCTCGATGGTGAACAACTTTCGCTGAGTACTGTAAAGCTTAATGGTGTCGCGGCTAACTATCGTCAACATGACAATCAATTGATAATTAGCACGGACCAAAATGAGTTCGAATTAGAAGTGGTCACCTTGCTTGATCCTGAGGCCAATTCGAGTCTTGAAGGGCTTTACATGTCAGACGGCGCTTATTGTACCCAATGTGAAGCCGAAGGGTTTCGCCGGATCACTTATTTCTTAGACAGACCCGATGTTCTCGCTATTTATTCCGTGCGCGTTGAAGCCGATAAACAAGCATTTCCATTTTTGTTAAGTAACGGCAATTTAATCGATAAAGGTGAGATGCCTCGTTCTGGCCGCCATTTTGTGAAATGGCATGACCCATTCCCTAAACCGAGTTACTTATTTGCGTTGGTTGCCGGTGACTTTGATTTACTTAATGACAGTTTTACCACTCAATCTGGTCGTGAAGTAAAACTGCAAGTATTCGTTGATAAAGGCAACTTACATAAAGCCGATCACGCAATGGCATCGTTGAAGAAGTCTATGAAATGGGATGAAACCCGTTTTGGTCTAGAATATGATCTAGATATTTATATGATTGTTGCTGTAGATTTTTTCAACATGGGTGCTATGGAAAATAAAGGCTTGAATGTCTTTAATACCAAATTCGTGTTAGCTGATAAAGCCAGTGCAACAGATGAAGATTATCATGGTATTGAGTCTGTCGTTGGTCATGAATACTTCCATAACTGGACAGGCAACCGAGTCACATGCCGCGATTGGTTTCAGTTGAGTTTAAAAGAAGGCTTAACGGTATTTCGTGACCAAGAATTTAGTTCCGATGTTGGGTCTCGCGCGGTTAACCGAATTCATGCTATCCGAGTGATGAAAAACCAACAGTTTGCTGAAGATGCTGGACCTATGTCTCATCCTATACGCCCAGAAAGTGTGATTGAAATGAACAATTTCTACACCGTGACGGTATATGACAAAGGTGCTGAAGTTATCCGTATGATGCACACCATTCTTGGTGAAGAAGGTTTTCAAGCTGGAATGAAGTGCTATTTTGAACGTCATGACGGGCAAGCGGTAACCTGCGATGATTTTGTAAACGCTATGCAAGATGCTAGCGGTAAAGATTTAACTTTATTCCGTCGTTGGTATAGCCAAGCAGGCACACCCGTTGTAACGGTTAAAGACAGTTTTGATGCGGATAAAGGCGAGTATCATTTAACGATTACTCAACAAGTGATGTCACAAGGTGTGAAGGGGCAAACACTGCATATACCGTTCAGTGTTGAGCTGTTAGACAGTGCAGGGCAATCAATTGTTAATAAAGTCCTAGATGTGACCAAAGCCAACCAAACTTTTGTGTTTGATGGACTAGAAAGTGCGCCGATAGCTTCTTTGCTACAAGATTTTTCTGCACCCGTTAAATTGGTTTACGACTTTAGCATTGATCAACTCGTGCATCTTATGCGTCATGCTTCAAGTGAAGTGGCCCGTTGGGAAGCATCAGTGCAGTTAGTCAGCCAAGCTATATGGAATAACGTTGCACAGTTACAAAAGCAACAAGTCATGATGGTTGATACTCGTGTTGTTGAAGCATTCAGAGGCGTCATTTTAGATGAGAATATAGACCAAGCTTTAGTGGCTGAAATTCTGTCTATTCCTACAGCTTCAGCTTTAATTGAACAGGTAGATAGTGTTGATTTAGATGCTTTAGCAAAAGCCAGAGAGTTTGTTGTTGAAGAACTCGCATCCGCTTGTGAAGATGAATTATTGGTACGTTATAGGGAGCTTATACTTGTAGATAATGCAGAGGCGCGTGCATTTAAAAACATAGCCTTGTCATTATTATGCCAAGTGACCGATACTCATGAATCATTAGTTGAAAAACAATATTATTCAGCTAAAAATATGACTGACAGTTTAGGTGCTTTGAAAGCTGCAGCTACAGCCAAATTAGCCTGTTTACCGATGTTATTAAGTGATTTTGAGTCTACGTGGGAGTCAACGCCATTAGTGATGGATAAATGGCTGACCTTACAAGCATTAGTTAATAGTGATGAAGTTATAGAACAAATTAAAACGCTGACAAAACACAGTAGTTTTAGTTTTTCTAACCCCAATCGTGTTCGTTCATTGATTGGGGCTTTTGCCGCCGGAAACACTTATCAGTTCCATCGTGCTGATGGCGAAGGTTACCGTTATTTGACCAAAATTTTAGTCAAATTGAATAAATCGAATCCACAAATAGCATCACGGATGATCACACCTTTAATTCAGTTTTCAAAATTCGATCAACATCGTCAGCAATTAATGAAACAATGTTTACTAGAACTAAAAGCTTTACCGGATTTATCGAAAGATTTATACGAAAAAGTCACTAAATCATTGGCGGAATAATGACGGAAATGACTATCAATCTAGTATGAATAGTCAAACTGTTTAGTATGTTAAAAAGGAGAGCTTGCTCTCCTTTTTATGGAGTAAATTATGGAGTTATTATTTTCTCTCAACGTTAGCTATGAAGCATTTCTACCATATTACCAAGGACTTGCAGAGAAAGTGCAAGTAAGGGACCATCATGGTCGTGTGTTGCACATAAATGGTAAGTATTTTAGACCTTATTTAACCCCTCAAGGTATTCATGGACAGTTTAAATTAGTCCTTAACCGAGAAGGGAATTTCAAATCACTCAATAAATTATAGAGTATTTACTTCAAACGTTTGATTGATTAGTAATGTGTAAACTAGCAACCCGTTAAGATTGATAAGTCCATGAAAATAAACTTTTTTCGTTAATGGTTAAATGGTTGTAATTTTATCGGTTGTGTTAATTCAAATATAGGCTAGTTTTATTTTGTCATATTTAGCCAAACATCGTTAATTTTCTTGAACATTTTCTTTTTTTTGACCTTGCTCAATATAGTTAAATGCTGTAACAATGGTGTTGCCTGTGGGCTAACAAGATGTTGGTTAAATTCCTATAACAACTAATCCAACAGGTTACGGAGATGAACTAAAATGAATATTGTTAAAAAAAGATTTAACAAGTCGGCTCTCGCTTTGGGGGTGGTGTCGGCATTGTGTTTGGGAATGAGCACATCAGCCTCAGCAGTTTCTTTTGATTGGGGTGATGTACGAGGTACATTTGACTCTACATGGACTGCAGGCGCGAGTTGGCGTGTATCAGACCGTGATTGGAGTAACCAAATCGGTAAGGTGAACCAACCACAATTTGATTGGTCAGGTTATTCTGCATTTGGTGGCGCGTTTGGCTCTACCAAATATACATCTGCAGAAATTTGGGCTCAGCCGGGTTCATATTCAAGCAACAATGATTTAAGTAATTTGTTGTATGCGCAAGGTGATACGACGTCTGAGATTGTTAAAGGTCTTCACGAGTTATCACTGAAGTACGAAAATTACGGTATCTTTTTACGCGGCATGTATTTTTACGATCGCAAATTAAATGACGGTGATTATGGCTTTAACGATCCATTAACCGGAAAAGAATTCGATCCTTGTGAAGATAACAAAGCATCAGAAGTGCAATGTAAAGACATTCGCTTATTAGATGCATTTGTTTACGGTAACTGGGACTTAAATGACGGTGCTAATCCATTAAGTGTTCGTGTGGGTAACCAAGTAGTTTCATGGGGCGAAAGCACCCTGATCTCTCACGGTATTGCCGAAATCAATGCTGTAGATTTAAATATTCTTAATGCACCAGGTGCGGAGCTTAAAGAAGCATTTCGTCCGCAAGGCATGGTTTGGGCATCGTTAGGGTTAACTGAAAACCTAAACCTTGAAGCATTTTATCAATATGATTGGCAACCGATTTGGATCCCTACACCGGGTTCTAACTTTGCAACCAATGATTTTGCTGGGTATGGTGGTTACAACCAAAATGCACAATTAGGTTTCAACTCAAATCCGGATATCAACCAAGACTTCCTAATTTCAGAATACACTCGTTTATATGAAGCTGCAGCTGCTACTGGGTTTAACCCGGCATATGCCGCTTACATGACTGCTTATTCAACTAAGGTTGCTTTAGTTCAAGATGCTGCAGATCCTAGTGACGATGGCCAGTTTGGTGTTAAATTAGGCTATTACTCTCCAGAACTAGGCGAAACAGAGTTCGGTCTTTATTACATGAATTACCATAGCCGTCGCCCAATCATCAGTGGTACTGCCTCTAACTTTAACGCAGATGCTATAGGTCGTGATTATGGACGTTTGGCGCAAAGTGGTGGCGTTATAGACCGTGAACTGTTGTTAAGCATGGAAACCTTCACCAAGTCGCAAATCGTATACCCTGAAGATATTCAGTTATATGGTTTTAGCTTTAACACATTAGTGGGTGACACATCTGTTGCTGGTGAAATTTCACACCGTGTTGATGAGCCATTGCAAATTGATGACGTTGAATTACTTTTCTTAGCGATGCCTCAACAGCTTGCAAATGCAGGACTTCGTCCTGATTTAGATGGTATTTCACAAATGGATAATGTGGAACCTGGCTCAAACGCTGAGGGGTATATACTTACCGATACGACTCAAGCACAGGTAACCTTTACTCATTTATTCGGTCCAACACTTGGTTTAGATAACTTAACCATGCTTGCTGAAGTGGGTGGTGTGTGGATCCATGATATGCCTGGTTTTGACGAATTACGTCTAAACGGTCCAGGAACCGCTCGTTCTGGCGGTAACCCAGAAATGACGGGTATTATTGCCGCTCTGCACAATGGTCCAGAAACCAATCCATTCCCAACAGATTTTGCGTGGGGTTATCGTTTAGTGGCTAAAGCTGACTTTAACAACGTGTTTGCTGGTGTGAACATGTACCCAAGAGTGATTTTCTCTCACGACGTTGATGGTATTACACCGGATCCAATGTTCTTATTCACCGAAGGCAGAAAATCTGTGGCTTTAGGTGTGAACTTTGATTATCAAAGTCGCTGGGGCGCAGACATTTCTTACAACAGCTTCTTTGGTGGTGTAGGAACAACAAATGCGATGACAGACAGAGATTACATCTCTTTCAACGTCAAGTATTCGATTTAGAAGGATAATTATAATGAAGAAACTGACGATATTATCGGCAGCAGTGATGCTAGCACTGAGTGCACCTGCTGCGCTGGCGAAAGTATCACAAGCTGATGCAGACAAATTGGGTACAACATTAACCCCTATGGGTGCAGAAAAAGCGGCTAATGCCGATGGTTCAATTCCAGCCTGGACTGGTGGTATTAGCAAGCCTATTGCAGGCTACAGTAAGGGTATGCATCATCCAGATCCATTCCCAACTGATAAAGTGTTATTTACCATTACTAATGAAAATAAAGCCCAATACGCTGAGTTTTTAACTCCGGGTCAGAAACAGTTATTTGAAGTATATCCAGATACTTACAAAATGAATGTTTATGAAAGCCGTCGTACTGCAGCTGTACCTCAATATGTTTATGATGCGACTAAAGCCAATGCTGTTAGAGCTGAATTAGTTTCACAAGGTAACGGTATTACTGGGGCGACCATTGGTGTGCCATTTCCAATTCCGGCTAACGGTTTAGAAGTGATTTGGAATCATATTTTACGTTATCGAGGTGTCGATGTAGAAACATATCGTAGCCAAGCCGCGCCTATGTCAAATGGTTCTTATACTCTGGTTGAAAACGCTGAGGAAATTCGTTTTGAATATTCTCGTCCAGAGGTGACCTTAGAGAAGCTTAAAGAAACAAATACGTTGTTTTACTTTAAACAAGTTGTTACTCAACCAGCGCGACTCGCAGGTACTGCACTACTTGTAAAAGAAACCATGGATCAAGAAGCGCTTCCACGCCAAGCTTGGACTTACAACACTGGACAGCGCCGCGTTCGTAAAGCTCCTAACGTAGCATTTGATACTCCAGGTACTGTATCTGATGGGTTAAGAACAACAGATGATTTCGATATGTTTAACGGCTCTCCAATCCGTTATAACTGGGAATTAGTTGGTAAAAAAGAGATCTACATTCCTTACAATGATTATCGTTTACATTCAGATGCGTTGAAGTATGACCAAATTTTAAAACCTGGTCATATTAACCCTGAGTATCCACGTTATGAAAAACATCGTGTATGGGAAGTCAAAGCGACGTTAAAAGAAGGCATGCGTCATACTTATAAAAGTCGTGTTTTCTATATTGATGAAGATTCATGGCAAGTTGCGGTAACTGATATATATGATAACCGCGATGAGCTTTATCGTGTGGGTGTAGCTCACCTTATCAACTATTATGAAGTGCCTGCGCTTTGGAGTACATTGGAAGTGTTCCATGATCTTCAATCACGCCGTTATTTAGCGATGGGTCTAGACAATGAAGGCCGTATGTATAATTTTGATGCATCACTTTCAGAGTCTAACTTTACCCCAGACGCATTAAGACGTGCTGGTATTCGTTAATAAGCCATAGATAAAATGGGGCGCCGTAGCGCCCCTATAAATTTTAAAGGAAGTTTGTATGACGTTTAGCATGCTTCGCAGTGTAGTGGCGATTGGGATTAGTGCATGTTTATATACTACTTCAGTAGATGCTCAACTCGATCCACTCTCTGTTCAAATTCAACCCCGAGCTCAATCCTCTTTATTGCTTGATATTGCTAATGCGGGTGACAAACTTGTCGCGGTAGGTCAACGCGGTAATGTGTTGCTATTAGACGATAATCAATGGCACCAAGTTGCAACTCCTGTATTGTCTCAATTAACCAAAGTGTTTTTTTTCGATGACAAGCAAGGTTGGGCCGTCGGCCATGATGCAACCATTATCCATACTCAAGATGGTGGATTAACGTGGTCTGTGCAGATGCAATCTGCAGAAATTGAGAAACCGTTATTAGATATTCGTTTTTATAGCCCTGTCGATGGTATTGCGGTAGGTGCTTATGGATTATTTTATCGCACCGCAGATGGCGGAAAAACATGGCAACAAGAGTTTCATCAAGAATTATTATTTGAAGAAGATATCGCCTATTTAAATGAACTTAAAGCAGAAGATGAAGCATTATATTTGTCTGAACGAGCATCATTATTACCCCATTTTAATCGCTTAATTCGCCTCAAGGATAGACGCTTATTGCTTGTGGGTGAACTTGGCATGGTTGCGGTATCAAGTGATAACGGCCAAACATTCTCGAAAACTAACTTCGATTACGATGGTTCAATGTTTAATGCCATTGAAGTTGGTGAAGATGTTTATGTCATGGGATTACGCGGTCACGTGTTTAAATCAGACTTAACACTATCTTCATGGCAAGAGGTTGATTTACCTGTCCAATCATCAATTAATAGCGCACTGATTAACGCTAATAATGAGCTATACCTAGTCGGAAATGCTGGGATAGTGTTGTCAGTAGATGATGGTAAAGCAACAATTGTGGCCAGACGCCAAGGCGAGAATATAGTGGCAATAGCTAAAGACAGTAAAGGCCAGTTATGGTTTGCCGGTTCTAAGGGACTGTTCCAGCTTGACTAACCTTAAGGTTAGATTGGACAATTAAAACAACAATAATAGGGCCGAAAAGATGTTAGAAAAACTGGTCAATGGATTTGAATCTCATTTATTCCGTAATCGAAAATGGGTCATCATTTCGTTTATTTTTATTACCTTTTTCTTAGGGTATCAAGCCAGCCAATTAAAAATGGATGCCGCTTTTAGTAAAAATATCCCACTCAATCATTCGTACATGCAAACGTATACCAAACATCAAAAAGATTTTGGTGGTGCTAACAGTATTATGGTGGCGGTAGAAGATACCAGTGGCAATATATTTAACCCGGTATTTTTTGATGCGCTGAAAAATGTTCACGATCAATTATTTTTTATTCCAGGTGTAGAACGTTCTCAGGTTAAGTCGTTATTTTCGCCTTCAACACGTTTTACCGAAGTTGTAGAGGATGGCTTTGCTGGTGGTCCTGTGATCCCCGCTGATTTTCGTAATGATGATTATGGACTTAAAATAGTTCGCGATAATATAGAAAAAGCGGGCATTGTAGGCCGACTTATCGGCAATGATTATACCTCTGCCATGGTGTCTGCGCAGTTAATGGAGTTTGACCCTCAAACGGGTGAGGCCATTGATACTATTGCGTTTGCAAATCAATTAGAACAAGAGCTTCGCGGCAAATTTGAAAACGATCAAATTAAAATTCACATCATCGGTTTTGCCAAAATGGCTGGCGATGTTGCCGAAGGCGCTAAAGGCGTATTGCTGTTCTTTTTAATCGCCATAGCCATTACTGCTGTGATGGTGTACTTATTTTCAAAATCGATAATGCTCACTATCTTGCCATTAATGTGTAGTTTGATTGCTGTTTTTTGGCAGTTAGGGCTATTAACTGTGGTCGGATTTGGTTTAGACCCCATGTCGATTTTAGTGCCATTTTTGGTGTTTGCTATTGGTGTGAGTCACGGAGTGCAGATGATCAATGCTGTACGTCGTCGGGTGCTTGATGGTCAAACAACTAAAGCCGCAGCAGCGTCAGCTTTTCGCAGTTTATTAGTGCCCGGTGGTGTTGCTTTATTGTCTGATACGGTCGGTTTTTTAACCTTATTGGCCATTGATATTGGTATTATTCGTGAGTTGGCAATTTCTGCATCGCTAGGTGTTGCAGTCATTATTTTAACTAACCTTATTTTGCTACCATTGGTTATTTCATATTTTGAATTACCCAACAAGCAAGATAATCCTGAGAAACGCCAAAAAATTGAAAATATTTGGCGAGCATTGTCTAAGTTTGCGACGCCAAAATATGCCGTTGTAGTATTAATTTCGACAGTAATTCTTTATATGGTTGGTTTTCAACAAGCTTCAAAAATGCAAATAGGTGATTTACAAGGTGGGGCACCAGCACTGCACCAAGATTCTCGTTATAACCAAGACACCTTCTTTATTACTGATCACTTTTCTATTACCACCGATGTGATGACAGTGATTGTCGAAGCAACACCAGAAGCTTGTACTTATCATTCTGTCCTAACACAAATAGATCAGTTTGAATGGATGATGGCCAATACCGTTGGTGTAGAGTCAACGGCGAGCTTGGCATCTATTGCTAAAAAAGTGAATGCCGGTTTTAACGAAGGTAACCCAAAATGGGAAATTTTACCTCGTACCACTGCCAGCTTAGTACAAGCCGTTGGTCAAGTACCGACAACGTCAGGTTTGCTCAATAGTAACTGTTCAGTGATGCCAGTGTACTTGTTCTTAAAGGATCACAAAGCTGAAACCATTGAGGTGGTTGTCGATAAAGTTAAAGCCGTTGCTGCGCAACTTAACTCTGACACACTGCAATTTAAGTTAGCTTCAGGTCCCGTTGGTGTCATGGCAGCCACAAATGAAGCCGTGAGCGAAGCTCAGCTACCAATGATGTTATATGTTTATGGTGCAGTGTTTGTACTGTGTTTAATTAGTTTTAAATCTCTGAAGGCGACTATTGCCGTCATTATACCGCTTTATGTGGTATCGACATTGGCGCAAGCATTAATGACTCTGCTTGATATTGGACTTGCGGTGAGTACCTTACCGGTTATTGCATTGGGTGTAGGTATTGGCGTCGATTACGGTATTTATATCTTGTCGACGATGTCTAATAAACTCACTAATGGTATGCCGGTTCAACAAGCGTATTTTGAAGCTTTGGTTGAACGCGGTAGTGCGGTTATCTTCACTGGCTTGACGTTAGCTATTGGGGTGAGTACTTGGTTCTTCTCAGATCTTAAATTCCAAATGGATATGGGTATTTTGCTTACATTTATGTTTTTAGTGAATATGTTGGGAGCAATTATTATTCTACCCGCACTATCAGCGATGTTTTGGCGAAAAAAGTAACTAAAACATGTAATTAAATAAAAAAGGGAGCTTAGCTCCCTTTTTTATTTTGCATAGTTACTCTATGCAAACGACTTAAATGTCATTTTAAACACTAATCTATGCTGTCTACTGGATTTATAGAGGATGTACCACTAAAATTTTCCTCGATATAGCAGCAATTTAGTAATAAACTTTGCACCAGATCTCAAATATGAGTTTCTATTGTTAAACGAAAAACAGTTATTTACGTGATAGACACAAAATGACTCGGACCGACTGAATCAACAAGCCGAAGCATCCATATAATGATAAGAGCGCTGCCATAGACGCTTAAGGAATCTGCAACATGGCCTTGAAAGATGCAATGCCTTCAGTACTACTGGAAAATGTAGTCAATTTAATTCACACAAAAATCCCTAATTCTCAAGCCAAACAAGTTGAGCAATTTGCTAATTGCCTCTATGCCCATATGTCAAAAGACGATCTCAATGCTCGTAATGACAGTGATTTATATGGTGCTGTAGTGAGCCTTTGGAATGCGCTGAATAAAACGGCCCAGGATCAAACCCACATCCGTGTATTTAATCCAAGCCAAGCAAAACATGGCTGGCAGTCAACTCACAGCATTATTGAGGTTATCCAACTTGATATGCCTTTCTTGGTTGACTCGCTCTCAATGGCGTTAAATCGAATGGGCATCACTGCTCATGTGATGTTGCACACGCCATTAGCCGTAGTTCGCGGTAATAACAACAATGTGTCAGATGTGTCATTTGTTAATGACACGACAGACAGCAGCAATAATGTTGCTGTATTTTTAGTCGAAATTGACAAGCAAAATAGTGATGCTGACATTAAGGCGATTGAAAAAGAAATTCAATCTGTTCTTGCTGATGTCTCTGCGTCGGTCAATGATTGGCAATTAATGTCAGATACATTAACCGATACTATTAAACAACTACCTTCACGTCCTTTCCCGGGTGATAAAACGGAACTGAAAGAGTCAGTTGATTTCTTAAACTACTTGAACAACCATCATTTCACTTTGCTTGGCTATCGTTATTACGATCTAAAACGTGTTGAAGGTGATGTTGAGCTTGTTCCTAACATTGAATCTAGCTTAGGGCTAATGAACCGTTCAAAAACCTCCCATAGTGAGCGTGGTTTATTACTTTCAAGTTTATCTGATTCAGCCCGTAAAGAGGCGTTAGATGAAAGCTTACTCGTTCTCACCAAAAGCTCTGCTAAAAGCCGTGTACATCGTCCAGCTTATGTAGATTATATTGGTGTTAAACGTTTTGACAAAAAAGGCAACGTAATTGGTGAAGATCGTTTCATTGGTTTATATGCTTCTAATCTTTATAACCGTAGTCCACGCGAAATCCCATTATTGGGTGAAAAGGTTCAGCGCATTCTTGATAACTCAGGGCTAGCGCCGCGCTCTCATGATTATAAAGCGTTAATGAATATTCTTGAGAACTTACCTCGTGATGAGCTAATTCAAGCAAAAGATCCTGAGCTATCAAACATCGCTCACGGTGTTTTAGAAATGCAAGATCGTGACAAGTTAAAGTTATTTGTGCGTAAAGACGGTTATGGCCGTTTCTTGTCGTGTTTAGTTTATGTGTCTAAAGACCGCTACAACACTAAATTACGTCAAGATACTCAACGCATTCTGGCACAACATTTTAAAAGTACAGAAGATGTTGAGTTCACCACGTACTTCTCAGAGTCTACATTGGCTCGAACTCACTATATTATCAAAGTTGATAATAACAATATGGATGTTGATGTGGCCGCCATTGAAAGAAATCTTATCGAAGCTGCTCGCTCATGGGACGACAAACTGCACACAGCATTAAACAATGCTGTTGGTGAGCAAGCTGGAACGGGACTGACAAAACGTTATTTAAATGCTTTCCCACCGAGTTATAAAGATGATGTGCTTCCAAGTTCAGCTGTTGTTGACATGCAGCACCTTGAAGCATTGGATGACGAACACAAATTAGGTATGTTGTTTTATCAACCGCAAGAAACTGCGTTGAATGACAATAAAGTCCGCCTGAAACTGTTCCATAAAGACGAGCCTATTCACTTGTCTGACGTACTACCAATGCTTGAAAACTTTGGTTTACGTGTGATTAATGAACGTCCATACGAAGTCAAAACCAATGATGGCGCGACATTCTGGATTTTAGATTTCTTAATGACAGTGCAGGGTGCAGCGACAGAAAACTTAGCTGATAGCCAAGACCGTTTCCAAACGGCTTTATTGCAAGTGTGGCAGAAGAAGTTAGAAGATGACGGCTTTAACCGCATGGTACTGTCAACAGGCCTCAGTGGTCGTGAAGTGTCTATTTTGCGTGCTTATGCTAAGTATATGCGTCAAATTGATGCAACATTCAGTCAGTCGTACATCGAAGAAACGTTTAGCCGTTATCCTAAATTAGCGGACTTATTGGTGAAAATGTTCATCCGTAAGTTTAACCCTAAACTAAAAACGCGCACCTTAAGTAAGTTCCTTGAACAGGTGAACATACAACTTGATGACGTTTCAAGCTTAGATGATGACCGTATTATTCGTCGTTACTTGGATTTAATTAACGCCACATTACGAACTAACTTCTATCAAACTGCCATTGGCGGAAAAGCGAAAGACTATATCTCGTTTAAGTTTGCACCGGGCTTAATTCCTGAAATGCCTAAGCCGTTACCGAAGTTTGAAATATTCGTGTATTCGCCTCGTGTTGAAGGTGTGCATTTACGTGGCGGTAAAGTGGCTCGCGGTGGTTTACGTTGGTCAGATCGTCGTGAAGACTTCCGTACCGAAGTATTAGGCTTAGTAAAAGCACAGCAAGTTAAAAACACCGTGATTGTGCCTGTGGGCGCAAAAGGTGGTTTTGTGTGTAAACAACTGCCGACAGAAGGTGGCCGCGAGGCATTATTTACGGAAGGACAAGAATGTTACCGTATCTTCATTCGTGCGTTATTAGATATTTCGGACAACATTGTTAATGGTGAAGTGGTTCCACCCGTAGATGTTGTACGTCATGATGAAGACGATCCATATTTGGTCGTTGCAGCTGATAAAGGCACGGCAACATTCTCAGACATTGCTAACGCTATTGCGATTGAATACAACTTCTGGTTAGGCGATGCATTTGCCTCTGGTGGTAGTAACGGCTATGACCATAAAAAAATGGGCATTACTGCCCGTGGTGCGTGGGAGTCTGTTAAACGTCATTTCCGCGAAATTGGTGTTGATTGTCAAACCACTCCATTCAGTTGTGTGGCTATTGGTGACATGGCTGGTGACGTATTTGGTAACGGTATGCTGCTATCTGAGCAAACTCAATTGGTTGCTGCATTTAACCATATGCACATCTTTATTGACCCTACGCCAAAAATTGCCGAAAGCTATGCTGAGCGTCAGCGTTTATTTGTACTACCACGCTCAAGCTGGGAAGACTATAACGCCAAACTGATTTCTAAAGGCGGCGGGATATTCTTACGTTCTGCTAAGTCAATTAAATTGACTCCAGAAATCAAGCAGATGCTAGACACTGACAAAGACACCATGAACCCAACTGAACTGATGAAAGAACTACTGAAAATGCCAGTAGACTTGATTTGGAATGGTGGTATTGGTACCTACGTTAAGTCGAGCAAAGAATCGCATGCTGAAGTAGGTGACCGTGCAAACGATACCTTACGTGTAAATGGTAAAGAAGTACGTGCCAAAATCATTGGTGAAGGCGGTAACTTAGGTTGTACACAATTAGGCCGTATTGAATACTGTGCTAATGGTGGCCGTATGAATACTGACTTCGTCGATAACGTTGGCGGTGTTGATTGTTCAGACAACGAAGTTAACATCAAAATCTTCTTAAACACGTTAGTGGCAGAAGGTGAGTTAACGGTTAAACAGCGTAACCGTTTACTTGAAGACATGACTGACGAAGTCAGCGATATTGTGATTAAAGATTGTAAAGACCAAACCCGTACTATTTCGGTTACCCAAGTACACGGTGTGTCACAACTTAAAGAGCAAATTCGTTTTATTCAGTATCTTGAAAAAGACGGTAAACTTGACCGCGCACTTGAGTTCTTGCCAACTGATGACGATCTAGCAGAACGTTTAGCCAACGGCCGTGCATTAACTCGTCCAGAGCTATCGGTATTAGTTGCTTACGCTAAAATGGTGCTTAAAGAGCAACTAGTGACACCTGAAATCACTGAAGATGCATTTTTAAGCAAGCTATTAGTGGCTTATTTCCCTAAAAAGTTACAAGCAAAATACGCTGACAAAATGATCGCACATCCTCTACGTGGTGAAATTATTGCTACCTCATTAGCCAATGAATTGGTGAATGATATGGGCTTTAATTTTGTACAACGTATGCAAGATGAGACCGGTGCAACAGTTGCCGAAGCGGCTATTTGTTATACTATGGCCCGAGAAATCTTTGGTCTTGATGAGTTAA
Organism: Shewanella sp. SG44-2; assembly: GCF_014164215.1. NCBI lineage: Bacteria > Pseudomonadati > Pseudomonadota > Gammaproteobacteria > Alteromonadales > Shewanellaceae > Shewanella > Shewanella sp. SG44-2. The sequence continues at coordinate 242,196 of NZ_JACJEU010000001.1, read as the reverse complement.
CCGCTTCTATTACTGACTTAAACGGTGTTACTCCGGCACATGTGCAGGGTGAAATGCTACATCAGTTGCGTCGTAATATGCGTCGAGCATGTCGTTGGTTTATTCGTCATCGCAATCGTGCTCATGATATTGATCAAACAGTGGCATTCTTTAAGCCTGTATTTGAACAGCTTAAAGCCAATGTTGACCAGTATATGATTGCTGCTGAAGTGAAAGTGATTTCTGCTGAAATTACTGCACTAACGAAAGAGAATGTCCCTAAAGCAGTTGCACAAGTTGTCGCTAAAATGAGTACATTATTCTCTGCGTTAGATATTGCACAAATTGCTCAAATCGAGAATAAGTCAGTTGAGCTAGTATCAGAAACTTACTTCAAACTCGGTGCTAAAGTTGAATTACATTGGTTCTTAGAACAAATCAGTGCTCAACCTGTAGCTAACCATTGGCAAGCACTGGCTCGTGCTGCATTCAGAGAAGAACTTGATTGGCAACAACGTGCATTAAGTTCTGCAGTATTACGTACTTGTACAGATACTTGCGATGCAGATAGTGTTATCAATCAATGGATTACATTAAATAAACCATTGCTTGAAAGATGGTATCACATGTTAGCGGACTTCAAGGTTTCTCAAACCCATGAATTTGCTAAGTTCTCAGTCGCCTTAAGAGAACTGAACTTGCTGATTTTGCATTGCGAAGGTCAGAAGTAGTTTTTATAATGTGAATAAGCCCTGGCAATTGCCGGGGTTTTTTTTAGGTCTAGGAGAAAACATGTTTTACAAACTCGCGCAAAAAGTAATGTTTCAGATGGACCCTGAGTTAGCCCACAATATCGCGATTGGCAGTTTGAAAATAACCGGAAACAATCTGTTAAATTGTTTCTACCGTCAACAGGTTAAATCTTCCCCAGTAACCTGTATGGGACTGACGTTCCCCAATCCTGTCGGTTTAGCAGCAGGATTAGATAAAGACGGCGAGTCAATTGATGCTTTTCATGCGATGGGTTTTGGCCATGTTGAAGTAGGAACAGTAACACCACGCCCGCAAGCTGGTAACGATCAACCTCGTTTATTTCGATTAAAACCTGCTAAAGGCATTATTAATCGTATGGGCTTTAATAATAAAGGTGTCGATAATCTGGTTCGTAATTTAATGGCCAAAAAGTCTGACATTATGGTTGGCGTGAACATAGGTAAAAATAAAGACACTCCAGTAGAGCAGGGCAAAGATGACTACCTAATTTGTATGGAAAAGGTTTATCAATATGCTAGCTATATTGCAGTTAATATTTCCTCTCCTAACACTCCTGGTTTACGTTCAATGCAATACGGTGAGTTACTTGACGACTTACTTAGCTCAATTAAAGCCAAACAAACTGAATTAGCCGCTAAACATGGTAAATATGTCCCTGTTGCGCTAAAAATTGCGCCTGATTTAACCTCAGAAGAAATCAGCGCGATAGCTGACTCATTGATGAGTAATCAGTTTGATGGTGTTATCGCGACCAACACCACCTTAAGCCGAGATACTGTTACTGGTTTAAAACATGCCGAAGAAATGGGTGGCTTAAGTGGCAAACCATTGGCTGATTTATCAACACAAGTGATCAAACAATTAGCGATCTGCTTACAAGGCAAGATCCCGATCATTGGTGTGGGTGGGATCAATAGTGCAGCTGATGCTTTGGCTAAATTTGACGCTGGCTCAACCATGGTGCAGATTTACTCTGGTTTTATCTACCAAGGACCTAAACTGGTTGATCAGATCGCTAGAGCTTATTGTGCAAAATAACGACTAAAACATATTATTATCGATCAAAAATCATGCCGCGATCGAATTTTAGATCGTTCGATCGCGCTAACACTATGAAATTTATGTTATAATTTATAATTAAATTTTGATATTGGGTGAAAAATAAACTATTATGCACAAGTGTTCAACATTTAGGTGCAAATTGCCATGTTATTAATGCCAAACAAGGACTGGCATTGGGAATACAATGAGACTTGCAAGCAGCTAAGTATTTCATTGGGTTCCGAGATGGAGTTCTTGACCCCATACAAGACAAAACTATTAATTCCAGATGCATTAACCGCAACTGAATTTAATCTTGAACACGCAAAATTCTACATTAAAATGCTTGAAACACTTCCTAAGGTTTTACATATCTCTGATGCCGGTATTGTTCAAACTGCTTTGAATGCCACCGCAGCCCATTTTTTATTACAATCACAAATGCCGAAATCTTGGTTTTTTGATGTGAGTGATGAATGTGTTTATTGCGAAGTCGGTAAATTATTTCAACTTAATTGCGGCTCTTCAAAAGTATTAGCATTAGTCGTTGATAATGGCTTACAAGCTGCCACAGTGATGATTTTATCGCAATACTGCCAGTTATCAGATAGCAAGTCGCTAGTACAATTCGACACCATTAAAGTGATGCATAATCGTTTGCACCCATTACGTAAAGCCAGACAAGTCGTGGCAGCTTAATAGATAACAGGCTCCAATGAGCGCTTTTTCGATTTATTTAATGCCATAGTCCAGTATGCGGTTACTCACACTCGTTCATCAGTAAGAAAGCCATTCCCACATTCATGTTATGACATGCCACTGATGACTATTATCGGTTTAGTTGCTTATCATCGTATATATTTTTTAGGCTATGTTAATACCCTGTATCATGTCGTATGCCTTAGTATTTTGTGTAACAAAATCATCGGCTAAAATCACAGAAATGCTTGTATAACTTGATAACTTTACGTTACTTTATAGAATACTGTTAAGTTGATGCATGCTCCCTTCTATCGGTATGTTAGCTTATAACCATTGCACAATAGTGTGCCAAAGCCCTCCGCAATTTTAGCCCTCTGCAATTTTAAGTTTAAAGTACATAATTGAAACAGTAGTATAGTCTCAATGCTACCAGTGACTCAACACGAATAGGACAGTCATCTACTATGACGGTAAAAATGGATCACCGTACAATTGAAGAAAAAATATTATTGGGTGTGACAGCCGCTGCAATATTAATCTTATCGCCATTCTTGATTGAAAGTGTATTTCAACATAATCATTTGCGGACCCTTGTCGATCTTGTTGCCGTGGGCGGGATTTCAGTGATTTTTATTGGTGTTTGGTTTACTAGCAAGGTTAAGTTCTTTAGTGGATTGTTTGCCATTATTGCCCATGCGAATATTTTATTTGGTATTTACATCGTTGGTAACGATTTAATTTTTTGGTTGTTTCCGATTATCATCGCCAGTTTTTATTTATTACCGACGTTTATTGCTTGCCTGCTCAATGTCTTACTCATTTCTATTGCCGGAGTATTAACCTATCAGCAATTTGATGAGTTTTCTTTGCCGCTTATTATGGCCTCTTTGGTAGTAACAGGTATTTTTTCGCTAATTTTTTCAATATTTATGCAACGTAAAAACCGCCAGTTATTAGAAAAAGATAAAATAAGTCAGCTCCGTAACAATATTCTGGAGTTGATAGCCAGTTCTAGCAAATTATCCAAAGTGTTGGCTGCGGTTGTAGAAGGGATTGAAAATGAGTTGCCGCGGGCGATGTGCAGTATTTCATTATTAGATGACACTGGTAAACAGTTAAGATTAGCCGCGGCGCCCAGCCTGCCAGCTTTTTATAATGAGGCAATTGACACGGTCAATATTGCTGACGCAAGCGGTACTTGTACTCAATCTGTAGCACTAGGTAAAAGAATCATCGTTGCGGATATTGCTAGCCACCCTAACTGGTTGCCCTTAGCTCATTTAGCCAACCAAGCTAAATTGGTCTCATGTTGGTCTGAACCTATTATTAGCCATCATGGTAACGTGCTAGGCACGATTGCGATATATTTTGATAGGCTATCAAAACCGACAGACATTGAAATCAATTTGGTTGAACAATTTGTCAACCTAACCCGAATTGCAATTGAGCGAGACAAAGCTGATAACATTATTTGGCATCAAGCTAATTTTGATAGTTTAACCAATTTACCTAATAGACACTTATTACACGAGCATTTAACCAATGCGGTGGACAATGCAGAGCGCGATAAAAAACAATTAGTGATCGCGATGCTAGATTTAGATAACTTTAAAGACGTCAATGATTCTTTAGGGCATGGTGCCGGAGATTCTGTGTTGATTGAGTGTGCAAATCGAATTAAAAGCACCATTAGAAAAAATGATATTGTGGCTCGTTTAGGCGGTGATGAGTTTATTATTGCCTTTGTTGGTACAACGGTCCCTGAGGACATCGATAAAATAGGTCAAAAACTCTTAAGCACACTAGCTAAGCCCTATATCATTGATCATAAAAATGTCTATTGTACTGCTAGTATCGGTTTGGCATTTTACCCAAATGATGCATCAACTATTGAAGAATTACTCAGAAATGCAGACCAAGCGATGTACCGTGCTAAATCCCGCGGTCGCAACAGCATTCATTATTTTACTGAGAACATGAGTACAGATTTTCTTAAACGTATGGAGATCATGCGTGATTTACGTATTGCTGTTGAGCAAAAACAGTTTTACATGGTTTACCAGCCTATCGTTAACTTAACCACTTCGCGTATTACCAAAGCTGAGGCGTTAATTCGTTGGAAACATCCTCAAAAAGGGATGATCTCACCTTTAGATTTTATTCATGTCGCTGAAGAGATTGGCTTGATTGTTGAAATGAGTGAGTGGATTTTTGACGAAGTTTCACAACAGGTAAATACTTGGCGTAAAGCCTATTGCCCTGAGTTAACCATTAGTATTAATACTTCCCCTGTACAATATAAAAATAATGGTGCACAAATTAATGCTTGGGCAGATTCGCTTCTCCTGCGAGGTATCCCTTGTGAGGCTATTTCGCTTGAAATAACTGAACATTTATTAATGGAAAATCAACTTGAAGCTGTTGATGCTCTTGATAAAGTTCGTCTTCATGGGATGTCTGTCGCTATCGACGACTTTGGTACGGGCTATAGCTCTTTTGCATACCTTAAAGACTTTGATTTTGATTACTTAAAAATCGATCAACGGTTTGTGCAAAACATGTCAGCCAATAATAAAGACACCGCACTGTGTGAAGCGATTATTGTAATGGCCAGTAAACTGAAAATGAGTGTTATTGCTGAAGGGATAGAAACCGAACAACAAAAGCAGTTACTCATTAATGCAGGCTGTACTTTTGGGCAAGGTTATTTGTTTGCAAAGCCACTTTCTGTTGGCGATTTCGAAGCTTTACTCATCGAACAAAATACAAAATAGTAAAAAGCGAATTTATTGAAGGGTAGAGCGAGTCTCCATTTTGCGAGTTATTGTCAGTGATAATAACTCGCGAGTGAGATGCCGTAACGAATAAATCAGCTAATCACTCATTACGAGTGTAATTATTATCGCAGAGTTAACTCATTTTTCGAATAATGCTGATGGGTGCGATACGCAATACCCAGTGTAAAAACGCCCAAGGATAGCTAGGTACAAAGGCGTTGGCTTTCTCTTTTTGAATCGCTTTCACCATCGCTTTACAACCTGTCTCGGTGTCGACGATAAACGGAACCGTTTTCACTTTTTCATTAATCTCACTGCGAATGAAGCCAGGGTGTATACAGGTCACTTTTATTGGTGTGTTCATCACATCGATACGGATACCTTCAGATAACGACGTTAAGGCGGCTTTAGTCGCCGCATAAACCGTCATAGCACGTCTAAACCCACGTACGGCACTAATGGATGAGATGGTCACTAAATGACCACTATTTTGTTCACGAAAAATAGCCATCGCTGCTTCACACTGGGCTATTGCAGCAATAAAATTGGTTTGCGCCGTTTGTAAGTTAGCTTCAAAAAAACCAGTACCGATAGAGGCACCTTTACCCATGCCTGCGTTGACAATGACGCGGTCAAGTTGACCGAACTCTTGTTTGAATTGACTGAAAACGTCGAAAACTTGCGGATGGTCATTAACATCCAATGATTTAATCAATACTTGGATATTGGGATTAATCACTAGTAACTCTTGCTTTAATGCTTCAAGACGGTCTATTCGTCTCGCGCACAAAGCAAGATTATGATTTTGCTTAGCAAACTCAATTGCCATACCGCGGCCTAAACCTGAACTCGCCCCTGTGATTAATATGTTTTTCCGTTTCATAATGTGCTCTTTATTTTTGTTTTAATTGTTTTGCTAAACGTGTTGAACATCGTCACTTAACGATACTCACAAAGTGAATATAACTTAAATTAAGCTGTGTAAATGGCGTTGTGACCCATCAAAAAAGCTATGCTCATTTAAGGTAATTAAACTCAATCGTTGCCGTTTCAACTGTAACTGGGTCACGCCGCAATTAACTAGCTGTTTATTGATATTAAAAAATTGACCTTCTGGCACTGTTAATATTTGCATCATCGCGGCACTAATGACGCCACCAGAAGTGAATACAAACACAGTGTCATTGTCATTTGTCTGCTCGATGAGTTGCTGTAACCCTTGGTTGACTCGTTGAGTAAAGTGTTGCCAAGATTCGTTGTAGTTACTGTTATCGTTAGCGGAATTTGATTGTTGTTGCCATTGTTGAATGGCTTGACTAAATAATTCGATAAAGGCTCTTGTGGGTGAAGCTTGTTGTTGGAGGTAGTACTTCATTGCATCTGGGGTTGCCAAGTCTGGTCGATAAACCGCAATCACATTTTCATGATCAAACTCATTCCAAGGGAGACTTATCTGTAATGACTCATGCAATAAAGGCGGTGACAACGTCGATAAACAGGCATCTCGTGTTTGTTGATGTCGAGTCATGTTGCCGCAAATAACATGGCTAGGTTGAATTAAGCGCAGGTTAAAATACTCACCTAAATGCCTTGCTTGACTATGGCCTAAACTTGATAAGTTGTCATAGTTATTAGCGCCAAAGCTGGCTTGCCCATGACGGATTAAATAGATATTCGCCATGGTTATCCTTTTTGCTTCATTGTTTGATGACAACGCCACAATAAATAATGTGAAAAAATCCAAAATTGTTTGAATGCAGGGTTGCGTGTTTGTTTATGGTGATAGCGATAATAAATTTGCTGCACTATGCCTGCTAAACGGAATAAACCGAACACCTCATAAAAACGAAAATCATCAATGGTGATATTCATTTTATCGCAATAATATTCAACAACTTGTTGTCGAGTGAGCATACCGTCAAGGTGTGTGGGTTGGCGGCGAGTCATTTGTGCTAAAAAGTCATCATCTGCTTCAACCCAATAGGCGAGGGTATTACCCAAATCCATTAATGGGTTCCCCAGCGTCGCCAGTTCCCAGTCGAGTATTCCATTGACCTTACTGATGTCATTTGGATCTAACACTACGTTATCAAACCGAAAGTCATTGTGGGTTAGGCAAATGCTTTCTTGTGCTGGTTTATGTTGTTGTAGCCAAGCCATCACTTTTTTGCCAGAGGGCACATTCCAGGTTTTAGCTTGAGTGTAGCGTTTGCTCCAGCCATCAATCTGGCGCTGCGTATATCCTTCGCCTTTGCCGATATGGTTAAGATTAGCGGCATCTACATCCACTTTATGTAATTCGATTAAACAATCAATTACATTAGTGCAAAGCGTTCTGGCTTGCGTCTTATCGACTTTTAAGCCTTTAAGGAGGTTTTGTCTTGGGATAATGCCATTGAGCTTTTCCATGACATAAAACTCAGTTCCTAACACATTGTCATCTTCACAATGTGCCAGCATTGCTGGTACATAAGGGTAAACAGGTTTAAGTGCTTGTTGTAATCGATACTCGCGCCCCATGTCGTGAGCACCTTTAGCTTTAGTGCCTTTGGGCGCGCGGCGTAAAATAAGCTCGCGATTGGCGTAACTTAAGCAGTAAGTCCAATTGGATGCACCGCCAGTGTACTGGGTTATGGTTAATTTTCCCTCTAGCCTGTCGATATGTTGTTTTAACCACAGGTCAATAATCGCAACATCAAGCTCCTCGCCGGTACGAACCGCTTTGGCTTTATCCAGATATTGTTGGTTCATTAAGCTTATTCCTCCCTTAACAATTGCCTAAGACGATGTGTTTGTTTCAATACTAATTTAAAATACCAATGCAAAGGCAATAAGCGTTTTAACTGATAAAGCCGTTTGCCTTGTTGATGTGTCAGTAAGAGGAATTGTTTTTTACTTTCACCTTGATAAGCAATGTCGGCGACTTGCGTTGCATTTATGGGTGACTTATCAAATAGCTTACCCAGCAGCTTTTCCATTGTGGGCAGTTGAGTACGCAGACTGCTGCCTAGGTTGGTTTTAAAGAAGCCTGGGCATAACACGCTAACATTGATATTGTCATCGGCAAGTTCTAAGCGCAAGGTTTCTGACAACGACACCACAGCCGCTTTTGATGCGTTGTAACTAGACATAAATGGGATTGGAGTCAGTCCAGCTTGTGAAGCGACATTGACAATACTGCCAATACCTTGCTGTTTAAAAATGGGAACAAACTGTTGGCACATATTCACAATACCAAACAGGTTGATTTCCATTACCCAGCGCCATTGTAAAATAGGTTCAACTTCAATTTTATCTGCTGACGCTACGCCGGCATTATTGATTAACACATCGATATGTTGCCAACGCTCGTCCAGTGCTTTTACGAGCGCTGTAATGCTGTCTGTGTTGGTAATATCGCAAGGTACGAAAAATGCCTTACCTCCTAACGCTTGGATTTCTTGACACACCTGTTCTCCAGCGGGTTGATTAATATCTGCAACGCACACTTCGGCGTGCTGACTCGCCCATTTTAGTGCCAGTGCTTTACCTAAACCCGATGCCGCGCCAGTGATCACTACATTTTGTGATTGTGTTATTGGTTTCATAGTCATCACCATTACTTGTACTTAGCTAACTCAAGACGTGACACCATGGCCATATGCACTTCATCCGGTCCATCAGCTAAACGTAAACTGCGGGCCATTGTTGCAAACCCTGCTAATGGTGTGTCATGGTTCATCCCTGCGCCACCATACATTTGAATCGCCATGTCGACGACTTGGGTCAGCATATTTGGGACAACCACTTTAATTGCCGAAATATCGGTCATGGCGTGCTTGACGCCTAAGTTATCGATTTTCCATGCGGCATTCAGTGTCAGTAATCGTGCTTGTTCTATTGCCATGCGCGCTTGGGCAATACGTTCAAGATTGCCACCGAGCTTGATAATAGGTTGACCAAAGGCAACTCTAGATTGTCCGCGCTCAATCGCTAATGATAAGGCGCGTTCTGCTGCGCCAATAGCCCGCATGCAATGATGAATACGACCGGGGCCTAATCGGCCTTGTGCAATTTCAAAGCCTTTCCCTAGTCCTATAATGACATTACTTTTAGGTACACGTACATTAACGAGTTCCATTTCACCATGGCCATAGGGCGCATCGTAATCACCATAAGCGGTTAACATCCGAGTGATGCTGACACCGGGAGTATTCATCGGCACTAATACCATACTGTGACGTTGATGTTTTGGTGCATCGTTATGTGACAAGCCCATAAAGATCATTACTCTACAGTTTGGATGACCTAAGCCCGTTGACCACCATTTACGGCCATTAATCACTACATCATCACCGTCTTCAATGATGGTAGCTTGCATATTAGTGGCATCCGATGAGGCGACATCAGGTTCTGTCATCGCAAATACTGAGCGTATTTCACCAGCAAGTAGCGGCGTTAACCATTGTTGCTGCTGTTGCTTATCACCAAAGTGATAAAGCACCTCCATGTTGCCGGTATCGGGTGCATTACAGTTAAAAATTTCGGGTGCTAAAATTGAGCGTCCCATTTCTTCAGCCAAAGGGGCATATTCAACACAGGTTAACCCTTTAGCTAATTCGGCATCAGGCAGAAATAAATTCCATAACCCCTCTGCTTTTGCTTGCGTTTTAAGCGCTTCTATTTGCGGTAATAGTTGCCATTGAGTCCAATCGCTATTGTGGTTAAGGCGTCTGTTTTCGATAAACAATTCTGCTTCAATGGGTAAAATTTTGTCATTAATAAATGAGGTTACTTTTGCTAAATATTGTTGTGATTTTTCTGTAGCGTAGATATTCATGTAAGCATCCTGCGTGACGTAAACCACAATTATTGTGATTACGTGACCGAGCTATTATTTGTGTAGTTAGCATATCGCAGTAATATAAGTGAATAAAATGAAATAACATGTTAGGTTGCAATGAATACTATTCATAGTTGTGTGTTGCAAATTCATTTAACAATAGAGACCAAAATGGCAGATACCAAAGCAATTCAGCAGCTTGACCTTAATTTGTTAAAAATATTTGAAGCTCTTTATTCGGAGCAAAATATGACTTTAGCGTCAAAGTCGTTGTTTATAACGCCTTCAGCAGTGAGCCATGCGATAAAACGATTACGTTTAGTGTTAAACGACCCGCTGTTTGTACGCCAAGGTCTGCAAATGCAACCAACAGCAGCTTGTCAACGTATGGCTCCGCAACTTATTAGTGCGCTAAATCGAATAAGGCAAGTACTGCAGCAATGTGGTGAATTTGACCCGCTTACTACGGAGCAAACTTTTAAAATAGCCATTCATGAAGCGCTAGAAAGCCAAATAATGCCAACGCTGATTAAGCAAGTAGTGAAGTTAATTCCGCATGCGAAAATAGCCAGTATGTCATTATCTCGGGAAAATATAGCGCGTCAGTTAGCCAATGGGGAGGTGGATTTAGCCATTGATGTTGCGCGAGCGGTGAATGCCCCTTTAGCTCACAAAACCCTATTGTCAGATCCATTTTGTGTGTTGATAGACCGTCGACAACATGCAATGTATTTAGAGCCTAGTATCAAATTGACTCCGACTGATTATGCTAATGCTGAACATGTAGCCGTATCAAGCAGACCTATTGGTCGAGTGATGGAAGATATATTGTTACAACAACAAGGTGTAAATCGGCACATTAAATACCGATGCCAGAGTTACCAAACCGCTGCTAAAATTGTCATCGGATCGCCTTTAATGTTGACCTTACCGCGCTCTATAGCGGAGCAGTTTATACATCCAGATTTACATGTGTGCACTATGCCATTTGAACTACCGGACATTGATACTCATTTATACTGGCACATGAATACTGAAACGGATCCCGCTTTTGTTTGGTTAAGAGCACAAATCGAGCAGGCTATTATTGCGAAGTAATAAGCTTTATTACGGCATAGGAATGCTATAGAGCAGAAATATCGCTTGGCATATTGAACCGGATCAAGCTGCATTATTACAATAGATTCAGCATGAAAAAACTAAATGGCCATTTTTAACAATTATAACAAAGTCTACTATATTTACCGGTAGTAAAGCACTATCGTTAACAACTCCTAAACAAAACACCTAAGTGATAAAACAGCTCTATTACTGATCATATTTTATACTATAACTAACATTGCTGAGTTCGTGTCAGTTTTCATCTCATAACCATTTTAATAATAATCATAATGTCATGGTGCCTGTATGAACCCAATTAATATGTTTTTTCGTAAAACGACAATTGCAAACCGTTTATTAGGAATGTTGGCATTAGCGATCATTGCTACTGTTATCGTGTTCTGGTTTTCATTAACACGAGTTGAAAACGTGTTAATTAATGAGAAAGAAGCCAAACTGAATGCTTTGGTGGACATAGCGACCACTATAGCGGATAAATATTATCAAGATGCGCTGTCTGGAAGCATAAGTGAAGCTGAGGCCAAAATCATGACTTTGGCGGCGATTGATAAATTACGCTATTCAGGCAATGAGTATTATTTCAGTATTGATACTCAAGGGACGATGATCCAACATGCTTTTGCTAAGCAATTAGTGAATACCAAGGTATTAGCAATGCAAGATCCAAATGGCGTTAAGTTGTTTGAACAAATGATCCAACGTACCGAGCAGCAAGATTCGGCACGGGTGGATTACATGTGGAACAAACCAAAACATGAACAACCTAGCCCGAAAATGTCAGTGGTAAAGCGTTTTAGACCTTGGGGTTGGATCATCGGGACGGGTATCTATATCGATGACATTCAAGATGATAAAAACCACTTCATTACTCAATACTTATTGTTATTGTCACTGGTTTGGCTACCAGTCATCTTACTGCTGTTTTTTATCATTCGCAGTATTTCAGGCCCAATGATTGAAACCATTAGTGCATTTAAAAACATTGCCAAGGGCGAGGGTGACTTGACCTTACGCTTGTCTGAAGAGGGGAATGATGAACTCAAACAGATCGCTCATCACTTCAATGCCTTCATTGATAAAATCCAGAAAGTCATTATTTCTGTCAGCCATTCGGTTGATGAATCGAGTCGCTTAGCTAAAAACATGTCGACGATTGCACAACAGGCCAATCAAATTTCATCCAATGTGCAAGCCGAAACTGAGAATGTGGCAACCGCGATTAATGAAATGTCGATGACCGCATCAGAAGTCGCTTCTAATGCACAACTGGCAGCAGACAGTACGCACCATGCAGACAAAGAGGCAGACAAATCAGCTTCCGTTGTCGATAACGCAATGAAAAAAATATCTGAATTATCCAGTGAGCTAGCTGCGACAGAAGAAGTTGCAAAAGGATTACAAGTCAGTTCAAGTAAGATTGGTCAAATTCTTGATGTGATTGTGGGAATAGCAGATCAAACTAATTTGTTAGCGTTGAATGCTGCCATCGAAGCCGCTAGAGCAGGTGAGGCAGGTCGTGGTTTTGCCGTTGTTGCTGATGAAGTTCGAACACTTGCTAGCCGAACTCAAGCTTCAACAAGTGAAATTAATCTTATCATCGACGCAATCAGAAGTGCCATTGACAGTGTTAATGCTTCTGTTGCTAGGGCTAAAGTTAAATCATCTGAAACGGTCAATGAAACTCAACAAGTTGTAGTTGCGCTTGAAAATATTAAGTCTTCAATTGAGCAAATATCGCAAATGAATGTTCAAATAGCAGCAGCCACAGACGAGCAAAGCACTGTTATTGGCGAACTGAATATGAATATTACTCGCATCAATGATATGTCGTTAGAAAACCGAACTCAGAATGAGCTCATTAATAAAGGCAGTATAGGTATCGAACAAGGTGCAATTCAGTTACATCAACTTGTGGATCAATTTAAAGTAAAATAGCCCACTGATAGTCAGGTTGATTAATTCAATTAGCCTGACTAGCTTCCGTTAGCGATAATCAACGATGTCTAAATGTTCTCTATCTCACTGAATCTCTCATTTACTATCTACAGTATTTTTAGTTAAATTAAGACTGTTACTCGTATGACAAGCACCAAGCGAAAACACCTTGTGAGCAAATCACATAACAAGTTTAATATTGCAGAATGAGAATAAATTCATTTTCTTTACGAAGTTGATTCAATTAGTTAATCGTTATTAACGTGATATTTGCACCATTATATTGATGACATCTTGATATGAGATATTGTACTGGCGTGAGAGGTTAATAATTTTAGTTTTATAAGTTTGAATATGCTCTTGTTTAAGCAGGTTTACTTGTTTTTGCTCAACAATGGTATTTACCGTGTCTTGCAAAATTAATAAACGGCGCAGGCTAAAATCTAACGACTCAATATACGCTGTCATTTGCTGCTTATTACGGGCATTTTCAAGGTTTGTGGTTGTGCGTTGTTCGAAATCTAGCTCATCAAACGCATCCATCATTTTCTGTAAATTTAAATCTTCACTCATAAGTATGATTTTCTACGTTATTTTTAGAAATTATATTCATTTTTATTGAATAAGTCACTCTTTTACTTGATTTGTGGATGTGTTGATATACTAAGTTAACGATACTTTCTGAGTGTAATAATATATCGTTAACAATACTTGTTGAATATACTCATTCTCGGTAACCTAAGATTTTGATCTACAAGGAGGAGTCATGTTAGATCTATTGCCAGACTTATTTGATCACTACCCTGAACAATTGACGTTGTTGTCAAATCCATGGAAAGCATTTGGTGCAAAATCGATATTCTACGGTGAAGTCGTGACCGTTAAATGTTTTGAAGACAATTCAAAAGTAAAATCTGAATTAGCCAAAAAGGGTCACGGTAAAGTATTAGTTGTTGACGGTGGTGGCTCAACAAGACGAGCATTGCTTGGTGACATGATAGCCTTAAATGCATGCGATAATGGTTGGGAAGGTATTATCATCAATGGTTGTATTCGCGACGCTGGAACCATCAACACTATGCTAATTGGTGTGCAAGCTTTAGGCACTAATCCCATTAAAACAGACAAAAAAGACGTAGGTGAGGTCAATGTCACAATCGAGATTGCTGGCATCAGTATTTCTCCTGGAATGATGATCTACGCTGATTTAAATGGTGTTGCTGTCAGTAGGCAGGCACTGGATTTAGCTATTTTAGCTTAAAGTAGCGACAGACAAGGAAGCAAAAATGAAAGTAGTAAAGTGGTTGTTAGCGATAGTGCTAACCATAGTGGTCGGTATAACCGTCTACCTCACAATGTTTTTCGATTTAAATAATTTTAAACCGCAAATTGTTGATGCGGTAAAAAAACAAACTGGCCGTGACTTACAAATCAGCCAAGATTTAAGCTGGAGCGTGTTTCCATCTTTAGGCATCAAGCTCGGGGGCATTTCGTTATCGAACCCAAATGGGTTTACGCCCGCTTCGATGCTTGATGTTAATGAGGCCGTGGCCAATGTGGCGTTGATGCCATTGTTTAGCCAACAAATTGAAGTTGATTTATTAAAGCTAGATGGCTTAACACTTAACTTAGTCACTCAAAAAGACGGCAAGACTAGTTTTGATGGTTTGACTGCTGAAACATCGGCAGAAAAACCACAATCAACCTCAAGCAATTCAGAGGCAATGTCTTTACAGACGTTAGATATTGGCGGTATTGAACTTACCAATACGAATATCAATATTATTGATATGGCCAGCAATACGACTCAAACTTTCAGTCTAAAAAGTTTTACTTTAGGACAGTTCAGCCTAGGACAATTCGCTGATTTTGCTTACGAGTTTTCAGCGACACTGCCTGATATGCAGTTAGCGTCATCTGGACAAGGCAAAATTAAAGTCGACCAAGCATTACAGAATGTCACGATTAATGATTTTGACATGGTGCATAAAGCCCAAGGCGATAGTTTGCCAGGCAAAGCGATTACCGCTGAGCTGAGTACACAAATGAAGATGGCATTAGATGCAAAAACCATTGAGCTGCAATTGACTAAAATGTCAGCTATGGACTTAGCCGCCACTGGCGATATTAAGATCAACTATGGTAATAGCATTCCTAAAATTGCGATGAATCTTGATGTTGGTGATATTGATGTCGATGCATTACTGCCAAAGCAAGAAGGCGATGCCAAAGAAAATGAGGCAACTCCCGAAACTGCACCAAGCAAAGAACCTGATTTGTCGGCATTAAAGAGTGTCGATTTAACCCTAAACTTAACCGCTAAATCAATTAAAGTCAGTAATATGCTAACGCAAAATTGGCAAATGAAAATGGCCGTTAATAAAGGCGTATTAACGTTGTCGTCACTGACTGCCGATTTATATGAAGGTAAGCTAGCACTTAGCGCTAAGCTTGATGGTCGTAAAGCGGTACCAACTTATGTGTTTGATAAAAAGTTGACTGGGGTGCAAATTCGTCCGTTATTAACCGATGCCGCTGAAGTAGATTTGCTTTCTGGAACAGCGAGTTTTGAAGTTAAAGGTAGTGGTGCCAGTTTGATTGTCGATAATCTTAAAAACAATCTTAATGCCGTGGGTAAGTTTGAAGTAGCAGATGGATCATTGTATGGAGTTAACATTCCACAGATGATCCGTAGCGCACAGCAAAAGCTGAAAGGTGATTTATCGGCGGATAAGAAAGAAGAGTTGAAAACCGATTTTACCAGTTTAACTGGAAGTTTCACCATGAAAGATGCTGTTGTAACTAACCCTGATTTAGCGATGGCTTCACCGTTAATTCGCTTAAATGGTAAAGGTACGGCAAACATTGCTACTGAAGCGTTAGATTACACCTTAACAACCAGTGTCGTTGGGTCATTATCAGGACAAGGCGAAGCTGCTGATGAGTCTCTTAAAGGTATCGACATTCCGTTAACTATTAAAGGTACTTTCCAAGAGCCTAAGTTTGGCATTGATACCAAAGCGTTATTGGAAGGCCAATTTAAAGATGAAGCAGATAAAGCCAAAGAAAAGCTAAAAGAAGGATTGTTTAAGAAGCTTGGAATTTAAATCATCCATTAATAACAAAGGCTGTAGATGATTCGATATGAGGACTACAGCCTTGTCCAAAGCGGCTTTTGTTACTGCTATATGGTTTGCAGTTAACTAACCTCAACTCGGGTTAAGAAGTGGGATATGTGAGTCGAAATGACAATATTCGGCCTATTTTATATCAAACTTGTCTTTTGTTTTGCTAATAAGGCAAATTGGTACGTCAATAGCTAGCCTATTGCAAGTCAATGCAACACAGTTAGCGAGACAAAGGACTGTTTGATAAACGTTTATTATCCCAGTAGAGGTTAACTAGGTTAAAAATGGATAGTAATGTGCTGTAATGGCAGTATGGTTAGCCTAATCAAATTATTGAACACTGCGAAACAGTTGATTTATTAATGTTATGCCATAAAAAACGGACAAGTAATAACTTGTCCGTTTTTTATGGCTGAATTTAACTGAGTATTTAATTCATACCAATAGCGATTCCAATACCAATAACCTTTGTTGAGTAACAGTCCCTTATAGGCAAAGCTAACTAGCTATTGGTCACAATCAGTTTCAGTATCTGTCCAGGTTGGATCAATTTACTATTTTGTAAACTGTTCCATTCGATTAACTCTGCAACGGTAACCTTATATTTAAGTGCTATACGCGCTAAAGAGTCACCTGATTGGACGCGATAGCTAACCGTTTTATCATTGCTTGCAGTGTTAATGGCGACTTCATTAGGAAAAATAACTAATGATTTACCGATGGCTAACGTGGATTGTTTTTTAAGAGTATTCCATTTCATTAATTGTGCGACAGTCACTTGCTGTGACTGCGCTATCTTCCATAATGAATCACCAGATTTAATGATATAAGCTTGCTTGTTTGGGCTTGATTTGACCACCGTTTTGCGTGCCAGTACTTGGTCTGCGGTCATGGTGGCTAAATCTGGATCTTTTGCCGCAACAGGAATAATTAAAAATCGACCAGCAATAATATTATTGCCTTTAATACCGTTACTGCTTCTTATTAATGTAGCCGTGGTTTCAAATTGGTCGGCAATTTCACTGATGCTATCACCAGACTTAATTTTATAACGAACCCAGTTAATACGGGAGTTTGGTTCAATAGTGGCTAATGCTCGTTTAAAGGATACCGCTTTATCACTAGGCACAATCAATTGATGTGGACCTTGTGGGGCTGTTGCCCAGCGCTTTAAACCTGGATTAATCGCTTTTAAATCATTTATGTCAATTTGAGCCAAATCAGCCGCTAAATTAATGTCGAGTTGGCTTTCAATATCGACTACCTCTATTTGAGGTGAGTTATCTATAGGCGTTAAATTGATGCCGTACTTATCTGCATGTTTAATGACATCTGCCAATGCTAATAACTGGGGGACATAGTGAGCGGTTTCTCTTGGCAGCGATAATGACCAGAAATCTGTCGATTTTCCGCGGGCTTGGTTATGTTTTATGGCATTGAATATTCGACCTTCACCAGAGTTATAAGCGGCAATGGTATATAGCCAATTGTGATCCATTTTGGCGTAAAGGTATTCCATTAAATCTAAAGCTGCTTTTGTCGATGAGGCAACATCACGGCGTCCGTCATACCACCAATTTGTCTTTACGCCAAACGACATGGCCGTTGGTGAGGTTAATTGCCATAAACCCGAAGCATCACTTGGTGAATGGGCTAGTGGGTCAAAACCACTTTCAACAATAGGCAGTAATGCTAGCTCTAAAGGTAAATTGCGTTTTTTTAACTGTTCAACAATGTAATACAGATATGGCTGAGCACGTTGAGTCACGATTTCTAAATGCATAGGATTATCGATGTACCATTGGCGGTACTGAGCAACCAAAGCATTATCGGCAACAGGAAAGCGCATTTGGTTGCTGATCCTGAGCCATAAATCGTTAACTTGAGCAACTTGTTCTTCAATTTGCTCAAGGGTTACGGTCGCTGATTTTTTGTTTTTAGCGTTAGCTGTAACAGTCTGGGTTGTACTATCAGAACTTGGCTCTGCAGTATGGAGTGTCTGGCACCCCGTTATAGCCAGCATACTGCCAGCTATAATAATCAAGTTTGCTTTCATTTGAAGATACACTTCCTCAAGTTCTCAGGGCGTAAAAAAAGGGCGAACATACCAAATGCCTATGAGACTCTTTTGGACATGCTTTAGTTCAGTTTGGCATTGTAGATTAAATTATTTGGCATGTCTTATTAAAGTGTTTTCATGTTAATCTAAAATTGATTTTTCCATTGCCTTAATAATGTAAATGTCTGAATATCATCTATATTTGCTATTTTGTATTCTGTTGATATTGCGACTTGTGTCTCATTTATATGACAACGTAGGAACGGGTTTATGGCTTTTTCTGTCGCGATTGTGCTAGGGATGGTTGGTATGTTTTGTGAGCGTAATTGACTAACTTTATTGGCATAATCAATCAACTGTAAATTATTGGGGGTGACATGTAAGGCGAAATTAAGGTTGGATTGTGTGTATTCATGAGCACAGAAAACCTGGGTTTGGTCGGGTAAGTTTGCCAACACGGTCAACGATTGCAGCATTTGCGTCGGAGTGCCTTCGAATAACCGTCCACATCCGCCACTGAATAAGGTATCGCCACAAAATAATTTATCATCAATATAGTAGGCAATATGACCTAAAGTATGTCCTGGTACGGCTATCACCTGAGTAAGCCCTAAATGAGGTATCTCAATATTTATATCCGATGTAACTGTTAATGGGTGGGTTAAACCATCGATACGTTCGTTACTCGGACCATAAACAATAAGACTATTGTTGAAGTGCTGTTGCAGTTGTTTTATACCGCCAGTGTGGTCGCTGTGGTGGTGGGTAATGAGAATGCCGACTAAGTTAAGTTCTGTGGTGGCTAAATAATCGATAACACTTTTGCCACAGCCTGGATCAACTACGTAAGCATCAAGGCTACTTGTTTGATGAATTAACCAAAGGTAGTTGTCATTAAAAGCTGGAATGGTGTGAACGTTAAGCATAATCTGGCTCGAGTGATGATTGACTATCTGTTAGGGTAACGGATATCGTTAAATAACTTCAAGTGAAGTTATTCTGAAAGTATCAATGATGGTTAGCTGAACATCAAACAAGCTATGGTAAAGTTGATGGGTTGAGAGAATATGACATTTTTGCAAAGTATTAGTTGGCGGGCTCCATGTTAAAACCCCTTATTTGGCAAGATTTGCCTTTTGGTGAATTATTGCAAGCTGAGATTGAAGCTAAATTAGCCCCTTGGTGGCCGCGAATATTTGGCTATCATTTTCTTAAAGCCGGGGCGTTAAGTAGCCAGTTAAACAGTTTACATTGCAACATAGCACGACATTTTTCTGTCTATGACGGCTCAGATGCAAATATTCAGGCTGATCCGCATCATTTACCCGTACAACAAAGTGCAATTGATGCGGTGTTAAGTTGTTTTCTATTAGAATTTGAATCTGATCCTTATCAAATTTTACGAGAGTTCGATCGAGTGCTCATCAGCAGTGGTTATATTTTTATTGTCGGTTTTAATCCCATCAGTCCAGCTTTTATAGGCAAAATCTTGCCAAAATATCAAACTAAATTACCTTGGAACGGGCAGTTTTTTATGCCATCAAGAGTTAAAGATTGGCTTGGGTTACTGGGATATAAAGTACTAGCAGATGAACGGTTAATGTACCATTCGTTATTAGGGCACCGCGGGGTCAGCACGCCTAATCAACCGAGCAAACCTCAACAAGCACCATTGTGGCAAAAAAGTATCGCCAACTGGCTACCTAGTACTGGCAGTGTTTACTTAATCGTGGCTCGCAAAATGACGACTCCACTTACACCGATTAAAGATAAGTCGAAGGTCAAAGCGCCCAACTGGTCAACGGCGCCATCGGCTGGCCGTAACGGATTAACTCATACTCCGAGTATTGAGATCCAGACATTGAACCGTCCAAAATCATAAAAATAACCTCCGCTCGGTTTAAGATATGAAGTCCGAAAGCCAACAGCTGAATATTTGAATTATTTTCATATCAATATGCCATTTTGTCTTAACAGGGCTGATAGACGAGTCAATATCTAGCTTATTGCAGGTCAGTGCAACCCTGTTAGCATGGCAAAGAATAGTTTGATAACTGTGATCATCCAGCGCGAAGGTTAAATAACTAAAACCGAATTATTCAGGATTGTAACCAGTATCAACTTGTTGAGGTTTAGCTTCGGCTGCTTTGCGTGCCAATACGTCGCATCGTTCATTTTCAATATGGCCTGCATGGCCTTTTACCCAGTGCCAGTCAATCTTGTGTAATTGACTTACCGCATCTAGACGCTTCCATAAATCGACGTTTTTGACCGGTTGTTTAGTTGAGGTTATCCAGCCTTTTTTCTTCCAACCATGGATCCAAGTCATAATACCTTGGCGCATATACTGGCTATCGCTGGTTAAAATAATATTACAGGGTTCGTATAACGTTTCTAACGCGATAATTGGGGCTAAAAGTTCCATACGATTATTGGTTGTTAATGAGAATCCATCGGCGATTTCATGTTGCTGATGTTTATATTTCATTACCACGCCATAACCGCCAGGTCCTGGATTTCCTAAGCAAGAGCCATCAGTAAAAATATACAGCTGTTTGAGTTCGGCCATCAAGTTGTTACCATAGCGAAATATTCGCGCCAGTATACTCAATTTATACAAAGGCGAGGGCTGAATGAGTAAAAAATATGAACATTATTTCTAGTGCAAGTCGTCAAGTGATCCTCGATACCGAAACTACCGGTATGAACCAAGCTGGTGGACCTATTTATGTGGGCCATCGCATTATTGAAATTGGTTGTGTTGAAGTGATTAATCGTCGCTTAACAGGTCGAACGTATCACCAATATATTAATCCTGGTCAAGCGATTGATGAAGAGGCAATTCAAGTTCACGGTATTACCAATGACCGTGTGGCCAACGAACCGCGTTTTCATCAAATAGCCAAAGATTTTATCGATTTTATCGATGGTGCTGAAATTGTCGCTCATAACGCCAACTTCGACGTGAGCTTTATGGACCATGAGTTTTCAAAACTCAATCCAATTGGGCCTAAAACCAAAGAAATTTGCAGTATTCTCGACAGTTTGGCCATTGCCAAACGTCTGCATCCAGGCCAAAAAAACAATCTAGATGCATTGTGTCGACGTTATGGTATCGATAATGGCCGCCGTACTTATCACGGCGCATTACTCGATGCGGAAATTCTTGCTGATGTTTACTTAATCATGACTGGTGGACAAATTAAGTTTAATTTGTCCAATGAAAAAGCGGGTCAAGAAGGTGGCGGAATTAAAAATATCGATCCTTCGGCGTTTAATCTTAAAGTCGTTGGTGCATCTGCCGATGAAATACTATTACACGAACAACGACTTGACCTCATTGCGAAGTCAGGTAAATGTCTCTGGAGAGGGTAAACCAACCTTTATGAGTGCTACTCGCGCCGGTTATCTTGTTATTCCATGCTTATTGTTGCTTAGTCTTATCTTAGCGTGGCAACCTAATGCCCGGGCTGCAGTGGTCAATGCATCGCAAGCAGCAGAACTTAAAAATCGTTTTCGAATCGATCACATGGTCGATCATTTAACGTTGGTTATCCAACGAAGCTATGGTTCCGCCCCTGTCGTGGTCATTTTACCCGATGGCAGTAAATGGTACTCAAATCGTCATCCTCAAACGGTAAAATGGGTAGACGGTATTGCTGCTGATATGATTTATATCGAAAAACCAATGCCAGGGCCTTGGCAGTTATTGGGGAGTGTGGTTGAAGGGTCGACAATAAAAAAAATATCTGCATTAGACATTGCTGTGCAACCGTTACCGCAACCACTTTATCAGGGTGAAAGGTTGAAAGTAACAGCAAGACTCTTGGGTGATAGTTTAACCATGAGAATGCCGGGTTTGGAGTATATGGTCGAATGGACTGCTCGTTTTACCAGTGAGCATCTTCCTACTGACGATAACTTTGCAACGGGCACCATTATTGTCGGTGCTTATAAAGACAATGGTGAATTGTTGGACGAAGCACCTGATGATGGCATCTTTACCGGAAGCCATAATTTACAACAACCTACCGGTCATTATGTACTCAACGTTACCGCCCGAAATAATATATTTGAACGTGAATATGTGATGCCGTTTGAGCTATCGCCACAACCAATTACCGTCAAAATGGTGCCCAATAGCGATCCATTAAAAGGCATATGGCAGATACAATTAACGGTTGATGAATCTGTGGTGAAATTGGCAGAAACGCATTTTGAGTTTGACTTAGTCGGCCCTGCAGGATTGTTGCTGCCTATCACCTTGCAAACCATGACCAGTGCAGATCAAATTTTATACTTACCTAAAGTGACTGAGTTTGGCAGTTATCGTGTTAAAGGCAGTGCGGTTTCTACGACGGTTGATGGCCGAGAAATTGTGCTCAATTTACCTGAAATGTTTTTTAATTTAGTAGAGCCCCCAGCTCCACCTCCATCAGTTGAAGAACTTGCTGAAAAAGCGGCCATTCAAGCAGAAATTGAAGAGAAAGTAGCTAAAGACGATGCAATGTTCTGGATTATTACCATTAATGGCGTACTCTTTTTTGTTGGTATTATCGGTTTGGTGATCTGGCGTAAAAGACAAACGCTGGCAAAGGCGATGGCTGCGGCAGAAGAAAGGTTAAAGCAAAACCCCGTTAATGAGGATAAACCTAAAGACAGTATTCTAGAAAGCGTCGACCTAGATGATATTGATTTAAGTATGCCTGATGACAAAAACTAACCCACTGAAGTGAGTGCTTTTTGTACTAAAACTTGATAATTGTACGTTTTTTAACTAAATGAGCAAAAACAATTAAAAAACTGTTGACGATTAATTATCACAACTTTATTATTCATCGCACTTGTGTGGAGCGGTAGTTCAGTTGGTTAGAATACCGGCCTGTCACGCCGGGGGTCGCGGGTTCGAGTCCCGTCCGCTCCGCCATTCAAGTGACTGTTTACACTTAATAAAACAGATAATATTTATACTATTGTTAGTTTTATTAAGTGTATACAAACCGTTTTGGAGCGGTAGTTCAGTTGGTTAGAATACCGGCCTGTCACGCCGGGGGTCGCGGGTTCGAGTCCCGTCCGCTCCGCCAAATAAGAAAAAAGCCTCTACAGTAATGTAGGGGCTTTTTTCTGTTCAAAAATTAACAGAATTGGTGATTCAGACTAGGATGCAATACCTACTAGATTATCAAATGTCAGCGCATTAATGTTATTCCATCGCAGTTCAATAGAAACCGGCCTGTCACGCCGGAGGTCGCGGGTTCACTGTTTCAATATCAGCGTCCGCTCCGCCAAATAAGATGAAAGCCTCTACAGCAATGTAGGGGCTTTTTTCTGTTCAAAAATTAACAGAATTGGTGATTCAGACTAGGATGCAATACCTACTAGATTATCAAATGTCAGCGCATTAATGTTATTCCATCGCAGTTCAATAGAATCCGGCCAATCACGCCGGAGGTCGCGGGTTCACAGTTTCAACATTAGCGTCCGCTTCGCCAAATAAGATGAAAGCCTCTACAGCAATGTAGGGGCTTTTTTCTGTTCAAAAATTAACAGAATTGGAGATTCAGACTAGGATGCAATACCTACTAGATTATCAAATGTAAGCGCATTAATGTTATTCCATCGCAGTTCAATGGAAACCGGTCTGTCACGCCGGAGGTCGCGGGTTCACTGTTTCAACATCAGCGTCCGCTCCGCCAAATAAGATGAAAGCCTCTACAGCAATGTTGAGGCTTTTTTCTGTCTTAACATCAGCAGAATTGCTGTTTTAGTTTAGCCAATAATATGATAATTATTACAGGGCATCGGCTTATTACTTATAGCTGATTAACTAGAACGCGTAACTTACATTCAATTCTAGTGAGCGGCCCGCACCGGCTATTTGTTGAAAACCGTTACTGATGTCAGTTTTATAATCAGCAATACTGACACCGCCTAGAGGCAGTTGATAATACTCATCCAGTAGATTTTTCACTGCAATTGTCATTGTGGCATCATGCCATTGAATACTACTGCTTAAATTAAGCAGTGAGTAACTGTCAGTTGTGTTTTCTAAACGCTGTTCATCCACGCGATCTTTATTTGCAACCCATTGCCAACTGATTCTATTTTGCCAATCCCCTAGCTGTTGTTGCAAAGCTAGCTCGGTTTGCAAAGGTTTTATTTGATACAGCGGCTGGTCGTTGTCATCTCTTTCGCCGCGTGTTGCGTTGATGTTAGCGTTAAAGAGCCATTTACCAGTGTCGTTGTCTGCTAGTTGATATTCAGCATCAATGCGTGCACCAAACAAGTTAGCGTTCACATTTGTAAACTGTAAAATATGACGACTATTGCTATCGATGCTGGTGCGATTAAAGCTGCTGACCAGATTGGCATCAATAAAATCGTTAATGCTGCTGTACCAAGCTGTTGCACTAAATGCTAAATCATCTTGTACTCGCTTGTAAGCCATACTCAATGTATGTGCAGTTTCTGCACTAAGATCTGGGTTGCCTATGTAGCCGTTTGCATCGCCATACCAGCCAATCATAGTCGTCGCCATGGTGCTTTGGCCCCAACTGTATCGCTCATATAAATTGGGTGCGCGGTTCTTTTGGGCTAAACCAAGCTCTATCACTTCAGTATCGCTGAGTTGATAGCGAGCAAGAAGGGTGGCATCGATGTTATTGTCATTGCGCTTTCGATAGAGGCCATTAAATTCATCTGCGGCCATGGTATTAACATTGGTCATGCCCATCATGCTCATGGTGTTATAAGGCTGAATCTCACCTGTGATGGTTGATACGTATTCATAACGAACACCTGCAGACAGCCACCAACGTGTATTAAGTGTTTGTTGCCACTCGCCATAAAGAGCTACACGTTGACGTTCGCCATCATTAATATTGACATAGTCATAGGGGCCCATCATGGCGGAACCTTCAATCGCAGGCCATGTATCATCAAGTTGATAAATATAATATTCTTGGCCAATTAATAAGGTGCTGTCTGAGCTCATTGGTAGCTGCCAATGCAGTTGGTAACTGTAATCTTTACCCTTAGTTTTCATTGGCATCATGCCGGTTTTTTCATCGGTAAAGAAGCCCATTTGATGCTCTACATTGTGCCAGTTTGCTTGGGCTGTGAATTCGCCTTCGTTTTCAAGTGTTCGTTGATAACGTACTAATGCGCCATAACTGTCATTATTCGTCATGTCCATATACTGGTTTGCAAAACCTTGAAAGGGGATATGTAGATGAGTCAGTTTGACAGCAACTTGTTGAATGTCATCTTGCCAAGCAGCGGTTAATGCATGATTTTGTGATTGGTATAAAGTGTCTAGTACTTTATCGCCATGGCCATCTGTATAGCTATTTGCATCTTCAAATGATCCTTGGTAACTAAAGCTTAATGTTTTACTTGCTACAGTGGCATTTACACCTGCGAGAATGGCGTCATTGGTGCTTCGATAACCGCTAGATATGTTACCACTTTGCCATGTCACAGTGTCGCTATCGCTAAATACAGGGGTTAAGCTAGTGACGTTAATTACGCCTGCAATGTTATCGCCACCGGCGCTCACCGGAGAGACTCCAGCAACCACTTGGGTCGAACTAATGTGATTTGCTGACACATAAGAAAGTGGCGGGTTCATCTGGTTTGCACATGATGAGGTAATATCACTGCCATCAATGAGCACCTTAATGCGATCGCCCATCATGCCATTTAAAATCGGTAATGCTGATACGCCACCTGCTTCAGAAAAGTCTACTCCTTGCTTTTCAAGTAAGCTTTGGGCTGAGCCGAGTAAGTCTTTGTTAGTCGTGTTTTGTCCATGTACTTCAACCCGCTCAATGCCTTCACTATTTTGCTTATCGTACTGCTCAGCCATTACTTGAGGTGTAATAGCAAACATTACAGCCAATGAAATTGATGAGTAAACCCATGGGTAATTTGTATTTAATTTAATGGTTTGGATTGCTTTATTTGCCAACGTCATCACCTTTATTGTTATTTTTATCAACCTTTGATGAATATATTTCAAAGGTGTTTGTCAGTTTTTTTAAATTATAACCTGCTAATAAATATGATGAATGCGACATAGTGTCGCACCTTGATAAATACCTGTCTTTGGTGATGGATGAACCATGGAGATATCAATGACACTGCATCAGTTTCTGACATGTGGATTGATGACTTTTGTATGAAATGATTATTTTAGTGCTTGTTATTTAGCGACAAGCTTGCTTATACTGCATGACATCTTGTCGGAGTGCCATTATGGCTGAGACCGTTTATTCGGGATCCGTTGAACCTGATCAGGCTAGAACCTGCGAAGGAAACAAGCGTAATAATCATGATTATTGGGAAGATAAATAACGTATTAACACGATTGTAATTGGACGTTTACCTCCGAGTTTTTTATCGGTTTATATATCCAGTTACGTTATTACTTTAGTATTTTTCTATGTGATTATTGACGTAAGCAATAGTATTTTTATTGTTTACTGCTGCTATCAACACCTCTCCAGACAAGCAACTCTACTCTTAATATTGAGGTTGCTAATGTCAAATCCAAACCGTCGTCAAACTCGAGCTAACGCTCAACAATTTATTGATACCCTTAAACCGTTACAACATCCTAATTCTGAAAAAGTCTATTTAGCGGGTAGTCGTGCTGATATCAACGTCGCAATGCGTCAGGTTAATCAAACTGAAACCGTGATTGGCGGCACCGATGCAAAACCCATTAAACAAGCCAATCCGCCGATCATGGTTTATGACTGCGCGGGTGCTTATTCTGATCCCCTTGCCGATATTAATGTGCGTGAAGGCTTACCTAAAATCCGTCAAGCATGGATTGATGAGCGCCAAGATACTGAGCAATTAACGGGTGCAAGTTCGGGTTTTACCCAACAACGACTGGCCGACGATGGACTCGATCATTTACGATTTGACGCCCTTGTCGCGCCTAAACGTGCCAAGAAGGGCAAATGCGTGACCCAAATGTATTATGCACGCCAAGGTATTATTACCCCTGAAATGGAATACATTGCTATTCGTGAAAACATGGCTCGTGCTGAAGTAACCGACACCGTGTTGACTCAAAAAGCGCCTGGAGAGGCTTTTGGCGCGCATATTGGGCAACTTATCACTCCTGAGTTTGTCCGCGATGAAGTCGCCCGAGGTCGAGCAATTATTCCGCTGAATATTAACCATCCTGAAACTGAACCTATGATTATTGGGCGTAATTTTTTGGTGAAGGTGAATGCCAATATTGGTAATTCGGCGGTGACATCTTCGATTGAAGAAGAAGTTGAAAAACTGGTGTGGTCTACCCGTTGGGGCGCCGATACGGTCATGGATTTGTCGACTGGACGTTATATTCATGAAACGCGTGAGTGGCTTATCCGTAATTCGCCTGTGCCGATTGGTACCGTGCCTATTTATCAAGCATTAGAAAAGGTTAATGGCGTTGCCGAAGACCTCAGTTGGGCGGTATTTAGAGATACATTGATTGAACAAGCCGAGCAGGGCGTAGACTATTTTACGATTCATGCAGGGGTGTTATTGCGTTATGTCCCCATGACCGCAAAACGCCTTACCGGTATTGTGTCGCGTGGCGGTTCAATTATGGCTAAGTGGTGTTTAAGTCATCATCAAGAAAGTTTCTTATATGAACATTTTCGTGATATTTGCCAAATTTGCGCCCAATACGATGTGTCGTTGTCTTTAGGGGATGGTATGCGCCCAGGTTCAATTGCTGACGCCAATGATGAAGCGCAATTTGCGGAATTAGAAACCTTAGGTGAATTGGTCAAAATTGCATGGGAATACGATGTACAGACCATCATCGAAGGCCCTGGCCATGTGCCAATGCAATTGATTAAAGTCAATATGGAAAAGCAATTGGCCCTTTGTGATGAAGCGCCATTTTATACCTTAGGCCCACAAACAACCGATATAGCGCCTGGATATGATCACTTCACTTCAGGTATCGGTGCAGCCATGATGGCTTGGTACGGCGTGGCGATGTTGTGTTACGTCACCCCTAAAGAACACTTAGGTTTGCCTAACAAAGAAGATGTAAAACAAGGCTTAATTGCCTACAAGATTGCAGCTCATGCTGCTGATGTCGCTAAAGGTCATCCAGGTGCACAAGTACGTGATAATGCATTATCAAAAGCCCGCTTTGAATTCCGTTGGGAAGATCAATATAACCTAGGTCTTGATCCTGATACGGCTCGTGCTTACCACGACGAATCGTTACCACAAGAATCAGCCAAAGTGGCTCATTTTTGTTCAATGTGTGGGCCTAAATTTTGTTCGATGAAAATAACCCATGAAGTGCGTGAATATGCCGCGAATCTTGAACAAGCTGAAGCACTTAAGATTGAAGTATCTTCCGTTAGTGCTTATCAAGCTCTAGATACGGCTCAAGCCATAAATCCGGCGGAAGCGATGGCACAAAAGTCGGCAGAGTTCAAAGCGTCGGGCTCGGCGCTTTATCATGACGTCAAATCTGTCGTACAAGTTGATACTGACTTAACGGTTGAGGTTGAATAATCGCCATGAATTCATCGACATTTGTCAGTGAATCCATAACTCAAACCCCACCCATTGTCTGGACCATAGCGGGTTCAGACAGTGGTGGTGGGGCGGGGATTCAAGCTGATTTATTAACTATGCAAGACTTGTCGTGTCACGGGTGTAGCGTGATAACCACATTAACCGCACAAAACTCAGTCAGTGTGAGCTTTGTTGAAACCGTTTCTGAATCCATGTTGTTGGCTCAGTTCAGTAGCTTACTCGCGGATTTGCCGCCAGTGGCGATTAAAATTGGCCTGCTTACATCCCAAGCACAGGTCGACATATTGGCTGACTGTTTGACTCAGATGCGCGCTACTCAGAAGATAGTACCTTTTGTGGTGCTTGATCCTGTCATGGTCGCCAGTAGTGGTGCGCACTTTAATCCTATCGATCTCGATTTTAGCCCTCTCATTGGCTTAATTGATTTACTAACGCCTAATCAGCACGAATTGAAACGTTTATGTTCTCAGTCTGCATTGGCGCAAGATCGTGCTGATGTCGGCAACAATGGTTCTCAGCAACAGCAAATGATCCACGATACCAAATTGTTATCCGATACATTTAAATGTCATGTGCTCGCTAAAGGCGGTGATGCTCAGTGGCAGCAACAGCAGGCGATAGATGTATATGTGAGTAAAAGCGTTAAAGGCGCCAGCCTTGCACACAGTAATGCGGTGTTTATGTTAAGTAGCCCGCGAATAGCAACCACCAATAATCATGGCAGTGGATGCACATTATCATCTGCAATAGCGTGTTTTATTGCCCATGAGTTCGTGATCCATGATGCTATTGTGCTGGCAAAAGCCTACGTCAATAAGGGACTCACTTTAGGCGTAAGGCTTGGTCAAGGACCTGGTGTATTAGCCCGTACTGGTTGGCCTGATGATTTAGGAATGATGCCATCGATCAAGTTAGTCTCTTCTGACTATCGCACTCAAGATAGGTTGAAGCAAACTCCGCTGAATGGTTTTAAAGCGTTGCATCAATCCTTGGGGGTTTATCCTGTTTTAGATGATCTTGGAATATTAAAAATTGTCTTAAAAGCGGGCTGCAAGACGGTCCAATATCGTGCCAAATTAGCGACTAATACCGATAATCGGCAACGATTAACACTCGAAGCGAATATCATTGAGGCCATCAAACTAGGCCGCGAATATCATGCGCAGTTGTTTATTAATGATCATTGGCAACTGGCGATTAAGCACGGTGCTTTTGGGGTTCATTTAGGCCAAGAGGATATGGCCACTGCAGATTTAAGCGCGATAGCTGCTGCTGGAATGGCGTTAGGGTTATCGAGTCACAGTTATTTTGAAGCCTTATTAGCCCACCAATGTTCGCCTTCATATATTGCGCTTGGGCATATTTTTGCTACCACGACCAAGCAAATGCCTTCCGCGCCTCAAGGGCTCAGCAAACTTAAACGTTATGCCAGTTTATTTGCGCGCCATTATCCTACTGTTGCAATTGGCGGGATAGATCTCAATAACCTTGAGTTGATTGCGGATACCGGTGTTGGTGATGCTGCTGTTGTTAGAGCGGTAGCTATGGCTGACGATCCTGCGAAAGCGTATCGAGCCTTACATCATAAATGGTTGCAGCTTACGCGACCTTTGGCAAAAGCCTGTTCACCTCAGGAGGGCGTATGAATTCTCTATCTGGTCAGGATTACATTCAGTATTCACGCACCATGCTACTGAGTAATATTGGAGAAGCAGGGCAGCTTGCCATTATGAATAGCCCTGTAGTGATCATCGGTGTAGGAGGCTTAGGAAATGTAGTAGCGCATTATTTAGCTGCTGCGGGTGTTCAGCAAATACTGTTAATTGATCATGATGTGGTGGAATTATCCAACTTACCAAGACAACTCCTGTTCAGGGCATCTGATATTGGCCAAGCAAAAGTCAACATTGCAAAAAGTGCATTGAGCGATGCTTACCCTCAAATCAATATCGACGTGTTAGCACAACGAGTTACATCAGCGCATTTTAATCAGCTTGTTAAACGATTTACGGTAAAACCTGTGGTGTTTGATTGCACTGATAATGTCAGGGCGAGGCAATTGATAAACCAACTGTGTGTACAGCATCAGTTAACCTTGGTTAGTGGTGCTATCAGTGCATATCAGGGGCAATTATTTTGTATTGATTTTTCCAGCCCACATTCACACAGCGGTTGCTATTGTTGTTTATATCCACTTGATACACCCATTATGCAAAATTGTACTCAAGCTGGCGTGTTTGGGCCCGCCGTGGGCATTATAGCCAGTATGCAAGCGCTGGTGGGCCTGCAGCACATCTGCAATACCTTTACGCAATACGGTGTTTTACATCGATTTAATGCTCAGGATTTACGCTGGCAGTATGCAAACATGAGTCAAGACCCACAATGTGAAGTATGTCATCAATATCCATTAACTGATCATC
Source organism: Shewanella sp. SG44-2 (assembly GCF_014164215.1). Classification (NCBI taxonomy): domain Bacteria; kingdom Pseudomonadati; phylum Pseudomonadota; class Gammaproteobacteria; order Alteromonadales; family Shewanellaceae; genus Shewanella; species Shewanella sp. SG44-2. The sequence goes on along the minus strand of NZ_JACJEU010000001.1, from coordinate 210,868 downwards.
AGGAGCGGTCTAATGACACAAACTGATCCCCTCGAGCTAATAACCCTGCACCTTAATGGTGTCGAGCAACATGTTCGGGCCAATTTGAATTTGGCTGAACTACTGATACTCAGCGATTTACCCACTCAAGGAGTGGCCATTGTGGTCAACGATACTGTTGTGCCTCGAAGTCGTTGGATGCATGCAATGTGTCAAGCCGATGACAATATAACCGTCTTTTCTGCCGTTGCTGGAGGTTAATAATGTTAACGATAGCCGATCATCAATTTTCGTCTCGGTTACTCACCGGAACAGGAAAATTTTCAAATCACAATACAATGTTACAAGCGATAGCAAGTTCTGGTTCGCAGTTAGTCACCTTAGCGATGAAGCGGATTGATTTGACTCGCGGCCATGACAATTTACTCGGTCCTTTGCAAAGTATGGGGGTTAAATTATTACCTAATACCGCTGGTGCGCGTAATGCCAAAGAAGCTATTTTTGCCGCTGAACTCGCTTATGAAATGCTGGGCACTAAATGGATTAAACTTGAAATTCATCCCGATCCTAAATACCTCATGCCCGATCCTATTGAAACATTAATAGCGGCTCAACACTTATGCGAAAAAGGCTATATTGTCATGCCTTATGTGCATGCTGATCCAGTCTTGTGCATGCGCTTAGAAGAAGTCGGTTGCGCTGCGGTGATGCCACTCGGCAGTCCAATAGGCAGTAATCAAGGGTTAGCAACGGAAACATTCTTAAGCATTATTATTGAACAGGCTAATATCCCGGTAATAGTGGATGCCGGCATTGGTGCACCCTCACAAGCTTGCAGAGCTATGGAAATGGGCGCAGCTGCAGTATTGGTGAATACCGCGATTGCAAGTAGTGCCAATCCTCAGCAAATGGCTACATGTTTTGCTGATGCGGTTGCCACTGGAAGACAAGCTTATCTTGCTGGATTAGGGGTCGTGAACAATCATGCTCACGCGACCAGTCCTTTGACCGGATTCTTGTCAGAACCAACAATCAATTCACTTGCAAAGTCTGTGAATAGTAAGGGGGGCTAGCATGACGTATTCAAGCGTATTTTCGCAATTAGCCCCCGAAGCATTATCGATGAAGTTGTATTCAACAACTGCCAAAGATGTTGAGCTGGCTTTGCAAAATCCAAGCGGTAATCTTGATAGCTTGTTGGCATTATTATCTCCTGCCGCAATGCCATACATTGAACCGATGGCCCAACAAGCAGCTCAGCTGACTCGGCAGCGATTTGGTGCCAATATCGGTCTTTTCTTACCATTATATTTATCAAACTTATGTGCCAACGAGTGCGATTATTGCGGCTTTAGTATGAGTAACAAGGTCAAGCGTAAAACCCTTAATAGTGATGAACTAGCAGCTGAAATGGCGATCATTAAACAACGTGGTTTTGATTCGATATTATTGGTGTCTGGCGAACACGAAACTAAAGTTGGAATGGAGTATTTTGAGTCGGTGCTACCGTTAGTTAGCAGGGCTTTTAATTACGTGGCAATGGAAGTTCAACCATTGGAGACGGATCAGTATCAGCGTCTTGGCAAACTAGGTGTTGATGCCGTTATGGTATACCAAGAAACCTATCGTGCTCATACTTATGTTCAGCATCATACTCGCGGTAAAAAACAAGATTTTATCTATCGCTTAGATACCCCTGATCGAGTGGCAAAAGCGGGTATCGATAAAATTGGCCTCGGGGTATTACTTGGGTTAGATGATTGGCGCTTAGATGCATTACTTATGGGCTTTCATCTAGATTACTTGGAAAATACCTACTGGCGCAGTCGCTACAGTATTTCACTACCTCGTTTACGTCCATGTACTGGCGGCATTACACCGAAAGTTGAATTAACCGATGCAGGATTAGTACAAATGATCTGCGCATTTAGGTTGTTTAACCCCCAGCTCGAAATCAGTTTATCCACGCGAGAGTTACCATCATTAAGGGATAATTTACTCCCTTTAGGAATTACCCACATGAGTGCAGGCAGTTCAACTCAACCAGGCGGTTATATGGCGCCAGACAGCCAACTTGATCAATTTGAAATCAGTGATAACCGTCCAGTAGAGCAAGTTGTTGAACAAATGAAGCGACGAGGAATTAATCCAGTATGGAAAGATTGGGAGATGGGTTGGGTTAACAGCTAACTTTTGTTTGAAAACTGTACATATTAGTCGGTTTAGGCCATAATAAATCGACTTTTTTAAAATCAGGAGCAGTATTATGCAAGTTCAATCAGCCTATGCGTCAGGTATGCAGGGATTGCAGAGTGCTCAACAAGGTTTAGCGCAAGCAACAACATCTGTTGCCACTCCAGATCAACAAAAACCTGCGGTGCCAAATACATCGGCACAAGATACTGTGACCTTAAGTTCTCGTGCCGTTGGGCAAACTGACACCACTTCTGCTTTAGTGTCTGCGACTGAATCATCCAACCAAGCTCAAGCATCTGCTAAAGTGATTGAAGTGGCTTCTGAGACTGTTGGTAGCTTGATTGATATTGAAGTGTAATCATGAATGCGGCGATGGTTTCTGCTAACACTGGGTCAGTTAATAATACTGCCCAACTTAACCACCGCAATTCTTTATCTGCACCACAAGCTCAACCGGCATCTGTTAAAGTGATAGATGCTCAGCCTGAAATCATCCATTCAAATCAAGTTAGAAACAGTTCAGTAAAAAGCAGTTCGCTCAAATCTAGCCCAATTCAAACTACAGTCACATCAGCTTTTAAAGCATCAGTCGACTTTAAACCCAATTTAAGTACGGATACTCATCAGAACGCTCCGTCAAATTCTGTTTCTGCAAATACAAATGGGGTTAAGCCGCCACAAATAGTTGCTGCAGATCCCTTCAATAGTTACAGCTTGAAAAGTGGTCCGCTCAATCTTACTGGTGTATTGAATCGTTCAGCTATTCAAACCCAGGCTACTGATGTCGCTGCTGGAACATTTGTGAGTACAGCTAAACCCGCAAGAACGAGTAACGGTGAAGTTGTTAATGCTCAACAGCCTATAGTTAATATCTTTAATCAACCCTCGGATGCTTCAGCGACAGAAACAAATACTTCAGCTGTAGCGACAAATAGGACGGAACATAATTCATCCGTAGATGAATCGTCAGTCAATACAGAACCTCAAACGTCAAACAGTCAGGATGACTCAGCAGAGCAGCAAGTTGAGCAACAGGCAAAAGACAAGCAACAGCAAATAGAACAAGCTGAAATTAAACAGATTGATCAACTTGCACAGCGAGATACCGAAGTTAAAACTCATGAGCAAGCACATGCTGCAGTAGGTGGAAGTTTAGCGCAAAGCCCGAGTTATCAATATGAAAAAGGCCCAGATGGACGTCGTTATGCTGTGGATGGTGAGGTTAATATCGATGTGTCTACTGTTGATGGTGACGCCCAAGCGACATTAACTAAAATGCAGAAAGTGTATGCGGCAGCAATGGCTCCTGTACAACCGTCTATGGCGGATATTCGCGTCGCGGCGCAAGCATTACAAAACATGAATGAAGCAAAGAAAGAGTTAATAACAAATAATGCAGATTCTGTGTCATCTTCAAAAACGAATAATTCTAGAGCTCAAAACAGTCAAACTTTAACCAATGATCCCCTTAATGCCGATGATTCAAACATAAGTCTATTGTCTCCTAATCATTCAGTATCAACAGAACAGAGTCATTCTACTATTGCAAACGACACAACAGCAGTTAACGATTCAACTAGTCAATCTCTACCTTCCCCAGAACGTTATTCACAACAACATCAATCCATCGAAATCTACGTATAATATTTTCTATGTCTCTACAGTATTCATACAACACTGATTAAGTTCGATAATTTAGCGCTGCTATATAATCTGACTCAAGATAACAAACGCCAATAAACAGCCCTTTGCCTTGCAGACTGCATTGAATCGACTTGTAATAGAACAGTCATTTAGTTATCTATTTACTCTGTTATTCGCTTGTAAGCGACTCGTCTTGCCTGAATTCGGGTTTGGGTAAAATGCCCAGTTTGAAAGTGGTTAATAACTACGTTTTGATATTTCTCACCTATTATTCCAAGTTCTGATCAAGTCGTTAAGCAGAGCTTGGCTGAAAGCATCCTAGTAGCGCAAACCAAATCATAATGGCCCATGTTCTTTTTTGCCAAATGAACTAATTTATATGGATGACAAGATGCTTAATTGGAAGTGCAGGGCACAGGGATTGACAGAGACGTGCAGAAAGAGAAGGATTCACGAACATGACAAAAATCATGTGTTATGTAGAAGCTGACTTGAATAAGTCGCCATATTGATTAAATATCTACAACACCAAATCTAAGTAAACTTTTTTTGCTGATAATTAACCATTAAAAGGTAAGTTATGCTGTTTTAACATTAAGCTTTCTAATAATTTACAGGCAGGGCCTTGCTGATCTCTATTAGGGACAACCAGATTCAATATTGCTTTTCGATTATTACCTCCACGTAAATGCAGGCGGATGAGTTGTTTATTTTGCAATTCTTGCTGCACAACAAAGTTCGGGATCCAACAAAAACCGATGTTGCGCGCTAAAATGGATTTTGCTTCATGAAAGTTTGATACTGTCCAACGTTGTTCCGCTTTAAGCCAACCAATATCATTGATTGCATTTATTCCCGTATCTTTAATCACAATTTGTAAATGTTGGGCTAATTGCTTGTCATCATCTATGCGTTCTAATTGCGCAAGCGGATGGTCTGGATGGCACACAAGTTCAAAATTTGATTCACATAATGGCTCTGCAATATGACCTTTAGGTGGTGTAGCACAAATAGCAATGTCTACTTCATTATTAAGCACAAGTTCATGAGTACCGGTGATCACCGAGTCGATAATCGTTACCCTTGTACCACGACTTAGTGGTAAAAATTCGTCTAGAGCTGCCACTAGCGTGTCCATAGGATAAATGATTTCTCTGGCGATCGTTAAGTTAGGTTCCCAGCCTTGACCTAAATTATTGGCGAGTTGTTCAAGCTCTTCAACCGATTGAGTTAAATGACGAGAACGACGCAATAACACTTCACCTTGCTCGGTTAAATAGGCTTTGCGACCTTTGACTTCGAGTAAGTTTATACCCAGTTGATGCTGCAGTTTGGCCACTGCATGGTTTAGCGATGATTGACTCTTATTGAGTTTTTCTGCAGCCTGAGCATAGCCTCCAAAATCAACGACAGCTTGGACAATTCGCCATTGTTCTAAGGTTGATTTAGCTCGGCTCATTAAGTGTTCTCTTTATTGTTGAGTAAAAATGACGGAAAATCATAGCATTGTTTGAAATAAAAAAGGCAAATGCACTGCATTTGCCTCAAACGTATCACTGCTAATATTTAGTGTGATTTGGCATCGTTCATAGACGCTTTAGGCTTAACCAGTTTTGGTAAGTATTTCTTAGTGCTAGGAATATTATTTAAATATGGTCCTTTATGTAAGGTTTCAGGCCAATCTAGTAACATCATTGCTAATACGTTTCTGTGTTCACCAGAAGATAATTCAGCTTTTCCATGTGGTGACGGGATCATCATCAGTTTAGGATCGTAAGCTGCAATCACATGCTTTTTAACTTTATCTACCACTGGGTTATCACCGTTGCCGGTAATTAAGAAACTAATACCTACTTCAGTAATAATATCTTCGGTAGTATCGGTCAAAATGCGATCAATGTTTTTTTCAAAGTAATTTAAAATCCACTGATATTCTTTTGGGTCAACCGAATGTTGATAATACTCACTAGCTGAAAAAATAAAGTGAGTCATACCATAAACTTTGTTTTTATATTGACTCTTTTTGAGCTTAGCATCATTGCTGTCAGGATAAGTGTTAATGAAGGCTTTTTTGTAAGCTTCATAATAATCACCGACACCAACTTGCTTAGCCCAGTACACATAGTTAATTAGCTGTGCCGCCCAAGCTCTGATCATCTTCTTATCTGTTAAAGCGGGTTCTAAGTTGGCATTTTTTAACGTTTTAATCATTAAATCATGACACGGTCCGGTAAAACCAAATTCGTCTACACGACTGGCGTAACGTAATAAAACATCGCTATATAACATAAAATTCGGGTAAGGGGCGATGGCTTCTTTACGCGCGATACCGCGAGGACCTTTGCCTAACTTATCCACTTCAATTTGTGATTCGCTTTTAATAAAACCGGGTTTATCAAGATTACAAGAATAGTAAGCTTGGCGCTCTGCAATGGTTAGTAAATCGATTAATGAGCCATTAGCGTATTTGGTTTCGCCCGTCATACGAAATTGACGAATAGCATAATGCCCTTGCACACGCGGAGGTAATGAATAAAGGTTGGTTTCTAAATTGGTTTTAATGCCTTGATAAACTTGATCAGCCGTTAAATTATGCGATGTTTTTTCAACTGACTCTTTAGCGAACGCCACACTACTAAACAACGTAGCTGACAATAGTAAATACGAGAGTGTTTTACTCTTGCGTAGTTCCAGCATGTTTAAATCTCCTGATAAGTGAATGTGGGTCAATTGGTAGGCCAATAAGCCGCTCAAGTTGATCGTTTAAGGTTAAATGTGTTTCGTTTACAACCAATAAATCAAATATCTCATTAGGCGATATTTGGGCTGGTGTCTTTGCAATGATTAATTGAGCCAATGCCGTTTGCCATAAAGGAAGATAATGATTAATACCTTGATTAGCAATAGCTTGATAACTAAATATTGCATCCGTTGCGTTTGGCCATGGTAAGCCAAAGCTTTGTTCAAAAGCTGTAGACAGAGATTGATTATGGCTTAACCAAACCTCCTGCTGCGCACCTTTGAAATCACCTTTATATTGATAAAAAGCTAGCGAAACCTTTGCTCTAAATACCCATAATTGTTGTTGATATTGCGCCACTAATTGATGACGTTTAGACAATTTTGGTAGGTTTAGCTGCTGCTCAAGGTAGTATGCGAGCCATTGCGTGGCAATCGCATGGGCCTCAGTGTTTTGTGCTCTATTGGTGAGGAAATAAAACTGACGACCTTGCGCCAAGGATACTATTGCTCGACTTAATGCGTTAATTAATTTTTTTTGTTGTTTTACGTGGGTTAATTGTGATGGAAAGTTTAGCGAATATTGACCGAATTGATGACCTATAACAGTTTGTTTTATCAATTGACTATCTACGTTTAAAGGATCGTGTTGTTCATCTTGTGTATATGTAAAAATTTCTCCCATTAATCGCTGTTGGTGCCAAACGCGGATGAGTTGCGTATCACTAAGGCTGTTTTGTTGACCATCACTATCACTAGGCGACGTCGTTTTGTCTATTTTAGAATGATCAACTCTAGCATCACCTACTGTGATGAATTCAAACTTGAGATCTAAAGCTTTTAGGCTTTCGAAGATTTTCTGTAAAAATGCATCCGTAGCAATCGGCTTTATGGTCGATGAATTACTGACTCGGCTAAGGGCATTGGCGATATTCCATGGCGCAATATCAAGGTTAATTGTTTGGCTTGCTAAGAATTGCGTTAACAACTGTGGCGTTAGGTCATGTAATGAGAGTTGTGCCTGTGCGCTATTATCATAGTCTTGAGCAATAGCATGCTGTTGTTGTAATCGATGAATTAATGCAAGCGCTGAAGCTTGTTTGTCTTTCGCACGAATTTGATAGGCAAGCCAAGCCTGTTTTCTACAATGTTCATTGGGCTGTTTAAGTAAATATTTGGCAATACGAATCTCAATATTGGTATTGTTGTTATCCGCATTCAGTTCATTAGTTAATGCACAGTCCGGCTGATTAAACTGCATGGTAAATTGCTGCTGTGATAATGCTTGATTATTGCTTGCCTGGGCGCTGTGCAGTTTTGACTTTTGGATTAACTCCCACTGCGATTTTCTTATGGCGACTAAGCTTTGTCCTAATTGATCATAAGGTGGTCGAAGCTGTAGCAACTGATCAATTAAGCGTTGGGTATTGGCTGCTGTAGCTAGCGCATAAAGTTCATCGGCAAGGTGTAATTGACACCATAATAAGCCTTGTCTATTTAGGCTGTCGTTGGCGAAAGGGCGGTAATATTGAATTCTGTCGTTGATATTATTTAACGCAAGTGTGCGTTTTTCAAATTCAACAGCTTGTTGTTCAACAGACTGAAAAGAAACAAGCTTGTCTTGTCCTAAATCAGGTTGATATTGTAAGCACTGTTCGACGAACAGTGCTAAGGGATTAGCCACAGCGCTTGCTGTGGCCAAAAGATTAAAAAATAGGGTTGCTACAAAAATGCTTTTTAGCATAAGCCACGCGTTCCTCAACTGACATTGTTGAGCTTTTCATCGCTTCGACATGCTTAAGTCGAGGTAAAATCCCTCTACCGTTGGCAATTTGAATTGTTAGACCTGGTCGGGCATTCAATTCAAGTAGCAGTGGGCCTTTGTTTTTATCTAACACCATGTCAGTACCTAAATACCCTAACTCGCACATTTCGTAGGCACTCGATGCCGTGTGGAGTAAGGTTTCCCAATGAGGAACTTTGATGTTCGACAGTGGAAAATGAGTATCAGGATGCTTATCAACGGGTAAATCAAATTGCACAGCATGCAAACTGCTACCGGTAGCGATATCCAAACCCACACCTACAGCGCCTTGGTGTAAATTTGCTTTACCATCAGATGCAGCAGTTGATAAACGTAACATTCCCATGACAGGAAAGCCTTTAAACACAATTAAGCGGATGTCAGGGACACCTTCATAACTTAAGCCTTCAAAGACTGGATCAAATTCAATTAGTCCTTCAACAATCGCGACATCAGGCTTACCGCCGAGTGAGAATAAACCACTTAAAATGTTAGATACATGACGATAAATTTCACTATGAGTCACTTCGTGGCCATTGGGCTTGTAATAACAGCCATTGCTCACTCTGGTTATTACCATAATGCCTTTACCGCCAGAACCTTTTGCCGGTTTTATGACAAAACCGCTACGGTCAAGAACCATAGCTGGAATTTCTTGGATTTTATGTTGTTCATGAACAACCCCAATTAAATCGGGAACCGCAATGCCATTAGCAAGCGCAAGTTGCTTAGTAATTAGTTTGTCATCAACGCGTTTATAAAACTTACGCTGATTATAACGACCAATATAGCTAATATTGCGCCTGTTCATGTTGAGTACACCGCTACGGCTCAATTCCCAGGGCCAGGCGTACTTCATTATTGCTCTCCAACTAATGGTTTAAAGCGTTTTAGCTCAGTTAAACGGTAACCAGTGTACTGTCCCATCACTAATACCAAGGCTAAAATCACTAAATGAATGCCTAAGAAGTTGAATACCCAATGTTGAACTAATTGGTTGTCCATAGCTAAGTACGCCAATGTCGCCACAAATAAGCTACCGCCACCCGATACAAAGACTTTTTTAGGACCTTCTTCTTCCCACAGAATAGACATACGTTCAATAGTCCAGGCAAGAATGATCATCGGGAAGAAGGTAATGGTTAATCCTTCACTTAAACCTAACTTGAATGAAATTAAGGTAAACAAGCCGATAATAAAAATCACCACGATAATGACCGCCGATATTCGGGATATGAGCAGTAAGTTGAGTGTGGACAGATAGGAACGGATCATTAAACCAAAGGCAACAATCAATAAGAAACCGATTAAGCCAGTTAATAGGGTAGTTTGGATGAACGCTAGCGCAATCAAAACAGGCATAAAGGTACCTGATGTTTTGATGCCAACAATGACACGTAAAAACACCACGACTAATACGCCGATTGGGATTAATAGAATGCCTTTAAAGGTGCTTTGTTCTTCAAGTGGTAACTGATATAGGGAGAAATCCCATGCATCGTCATTCATCATCATGTCGATAGATGTTGCTAATGCTGAACGAGTATCTTGTAGCATTGAGAAATTAACTAATGAATTATTTCCTCCCATGACATCAAGCACAGAGTGACCAGTATATTCCCATAGCACTAGGGTATTATCACGGCCTTTTTTGTTGTTTGGAACGTCAAAAAGCTCCCATGACCCATCATTATAAACTTGAACATATGATGTAAGCTGTTGACGACGTCGCTGATCTTCAAGTTGCAAACCATTAACGATACGTGCAGGGACACCTTTTGAATGCAACATGCGTACAAACAAATTGGTTGAAGTATTAGCAGATAATAACAACGCCATATTCTGGCTTTGATCGTTATCGTTAATCAAATTCATCAATTGTTGAGCAAACGATAGATTAGTCGCACTGCGAGCCCATACTTCTTCAATGACTTGCTCTGCTGCTGATTTTTCTGTTGCAGGCCATGAATATAATTCTGGCGTGGCAGGTTCTTCGACAGCTTCAATATTAAGCTTGCCTGTCGGTACTAAAGTCACTCGGTAATATAATGCTTGTGAGCCAGAAGCATCACGTATTGACCATACTGCGCGACGATTATGGGCATCAGCTGAAATATTTAAGCCATAACCTGGTGATGATGCATTTTCAACTAAGATGTCAAATGCAGGATCGTTCGGTAATGAGAAATTGACCTCAGCAGGTTGATTCGTTCCATTAAAACTGATTTTGGCATCCACAGCCCAGCTTTGTACCTGTTCACCAGGTAAAAAAGGCACATTGTGTTCAACACCACGATATATGCTGGTGCTAATACCAATGATAAATAGCAACGCAACGAATATGTAAAACGGTTTACGAGAATGCATTACGGATCCTACTTAATTAACGTGGTAATTTGGTTTTTGGCTTTACCATGAACGTAGATTTGGCCTACATCAACAATGGCAATATCTTTCATAAACTTACGACCTAGTAACAAAGGATAATCTAGGTGGCTTCGATCCGTAAGGTTTAAATCCGTTTCGGCTGCATATTTACCTATTTTTAAATGGGCGTGGATAACTGGGCGGCGATCATCACCTGTATCAGCATCTTGTTTTATACGGACAAAGCGCTCAACTTTAGATTCAAATGTATTGACGGGTTGGTCTATTCCATTAGTCATCACGTCATAGCGAACCCATTGTTCGCCTTCTCGTTCAAACAATACGATATTGCGCGCATCTAAAGATGATGACTCAGCACCAGTATCGATGCGAGTCGCAAACTTGGCTTTGACTTCATCAACAAATACACTCTCGACTTCACCAAGTAAAAACTTCTCGCCAATCATAGCTTCCGGACATTGTTGTGGAACCGAGACTGGTTTTGGCATTGGTGGTTGAACAATGATGGTTTTTGGTTTTTGACTCATCGCGGTGCTTATCTGAGTCTTCAATTTACGCATTTCCTCAGAAAGAGCGCTTATGTCGCTTGCTTGCTGACTATTCTGTGAATTAATGGCATCAATAATGACGGTTTGCGAAACTTGCAAACTGCTATTCAAGTCAGCATTTGTCAGCGGAGGTGTTATTGGTTTTTGGATGGTTGTACAACCCGATATTAGGGCCGCTGCAACGGATAGAGCAATTACCTGCTTTAACATGTCAATTCCTGTTGAATAGTAATATTTATACTAGATCGTGATTCGGTTGGTTCTTTGTTGCAATAATGATGGCCCTCTTGGGCGCGGGATAACCTTCTACGGTTAAACTCACATCATTAGGATCGAGATAATCGACTAGAGATTCATTTTTCATCCAGTGGGTGCTGCGTTGTTCTGCCAGTGAGGTGATATCGATGTCAACACAACGAATATCAATAAACTCACATTTCTTTAACCATAACATTAAGGCAGCAACAGATGGTATAAACCAAACGTTGTTCATTTTGCCATATCTATCTTGTGGAACAAGTACTGCATTTTCATCGCCATCAATCACCAGTGTTTCAAGTACCAGTTCACCACCGACTCTTAATTGGTCGCGTAATTGTAGTAAATGGTCTATCGGTGAGCGACGATGGTAGAGCACTCCCATAGAAAACACCGTATCAAAGGCATCTAATGGAGGTAATTCTTCTATGCCCAGAGGCAACAAATATACTGGGTGCTGATTGCCGGCCACTCGTTTGATTGCTTCAAATTGGCATAAAAATAACGGTGAAGGATCAATGCCTACAACGCGAGTTGCACCATCACCTAACATCCGCCACATGTGGTAGCCACTACCACAACCCACATCTAACACAGTGCGATTTTTTAATGGCGAAATAAAATTTTTGACTCGATCCCATTTCCAATCACTGCGCCATTCAGTATCAATTTGAATACCATGAACGGAAAATGGACCTTTACGCCATGGTTGAAACACCGCCAGTAAATTAGTGAGTTTTTCAACTTGTCCGGGGCTGAGTTGTTCTCCTGTTCCAATCGTTACACTGCTACTAAAATCGATATTATCCGGTTGAGGATAATGTAATTTATTGAGCACTTTTTCCCATTTAGGTAAATTACCGTGTTTATGATCTCGTTGCCATTTACCTAAAATTGCCGGTAAAGTTTCTAACCAGTGTTGTAGGTTCGAATCAGCAATGTCTTTATAAAAAGAGCTAAAATTGATCATTTAATCGCTACCATAGATGCAAAGTTAAAACATTGAAACCAAACTGAGAAGTGACTAAAGCCGTTTTCGGTTAAGCGTTGTTGGTGTACATTTAAGCTGTCTGGACGCATAACGTTCTCTAATGCACTGCGTTTCTGACTTATCTCGAGCTCACTATACCCATTTGCGCGCTTAAAATCTAAATGCTGTTCATCTAGTAATTGTTGGATATGGTTATCTTCAAAGAATAATTTTTCTGAAATGACTAAAATTCCACCCGGTAACATACCATCGTAAATACGTTTAATTAAAGCATCCCGATCATGAGTGGGTAGAAATTGTAGGGTAAAGTTTAACACCACCATAGAGGCATTCTTGATGTCGATATCTCTGATATCAGCACACAATAAATTGACTTTGATGTCGCTGACATACGCTGCAAGATTTTCAGTGCAACGTTCAATCATCGACTGACTGTTGTCTACCGCATAAATTTGACATCCGCGCCCTTCAATTTGGCGACGAATGCTTAACGTAGCTGAGCCTAATGAACTGCCGAGATCGTATATATTGCTTTGGGGTGTGACAAAACGGTTAGCAAAATCACCAATGGTATTGATGATTTGTGCGTAGCCAGGAACGGAGCGACGGATCATGTCATTAAATACACCGGCAACACGTTGATCAAATTGGAAATCTGTAATTTGGTCGGTCACATGAGCGTATATCGTATCTTGTTGAGAGTTCATCAGCTGTAATGTGGAAAAGTTAGAAATGTATTTTAGCTAATCATGGTGAACTGCAGCAAGTATCTAGCTGGTAATTTGTGAGTTTTTTTTCAATTTGTTGACAATCATGTTAATGAGGCTGGTTTTGAATGCTCATGAATGCTGGTATTATGTACATAAGCTTCAGATTATTAATTTCTATTCATAAAATTAGCATGACTCAAGACTGAATAATGATATTATTTATCCTTGTTACAAAATAGCAACAAAAGATGTTTGCTATGCCTTTCAAGCATTTTACGCTCCTTCATGATTCATATCGTGCCTAAGGGGTAAGTAAATTCACCTGAAAATGGCAATGACTAAGCTTATTAAATAAATAAGTATAAAAAGTGAAAGTATTAGGGAAAAAACTTGAAATTTATACCTTGGATATTAGCAATGTTATTTGCGTGGATATCATTACCCGCGCAGGCAATACATTCAGATAAAACCGAACTGTCAGTAGATCATGTACCCTTAGTCATCGTGATGGGTGAAGATACTTATCCATTTGAATATTTGGATGAGAAGGGCTCTCCAGCAGGGATTTTGGTCGATTTATGGCGCGAGTGGTCCATCATTACTGATACCAAGGTACAATTTGTGTCTCGGCATTGGCAACAGTCACTTGATCAGCTGGAACAGAAAAAAGCTGACATACATATTGGTATGTCTCAAAACCAAGCACGGTTAAAAAAGTTCGATTTTGCAAAACCATTTACTTCATTAAATACCTATTTATACATTCATAAGTCGCTGAGTAGTAAAAAACAAATTAGCGATTTGGTTCCCTATCAAGTCGGTATCGTCAGTGGATCATCCCATGAAGCAACATTATTAGCGCTAGAACCTAAGCTTAGTTTTAAGCGTTATCAAAATCGTGAACAATTATTACAAGCCGCCGTAAAAGGTGAGTTATTTGTTTTTGCCGGTATTGAAGGATATCAGCGCAATTTGGCGCTTGAACAAGACATAGCCGCCAACTTTTACAGTTCATCGCGTATTCTCATCAAAAAAATCAACCTAGCCCCTGCGGTGGTAAAAGGGGATTTGGATCTTCTCAACAAGATTAACCAGGGTTTTGAATTAATACCTGCAAAAGTTATTCAGCAAATAGAGCGGCGGTGGTTAGGTTATCATCGACAAACTACAGGGGTGATTATCGCGATGCAAAACGGTGTCGAACCTTATGCGGATATCGGTGCTGATGGATTACCACATGGAATGTTGGTGGATTTGTGGACTTTATGGTCTGAAAAAACCGGTATCAATATTGATTTAGTCGCTGGTGACATGAGCAGTACAATTGATGATGTTAAACGTGGTGTCGCAGATGTTCATATTGGTTACCCTGAAAGCCAAGATATGCGCACAGGTTTGAAACAAGCGTGGCATATTATTTCGGTTAAAAGCCGTTTTTTTAGCTCAAACTTAACATTAAATAACATTGAAGACATTGCGATGCGGATTGGCGTTTATCCTACCGCGCCTTATATCAGTGATATTAAAAAAGCTTTTCCTAAGGCGCAATTACGCTTTTATGATTCATTAGATGCCATGGTTAAAGCCGCACGTAACGATGAAATCAGCGGTTTTGTTTCATCTGCAGCAATGACGTCTCATTATTTATTGGCTAATAAGTTGTGGGCAGAATTTCGTCAATATACTGATATCGAATTTTCGACAGATATGTATGTATTAACCCGTATTGACGACAGTGGTTTAGCCGATCGGATTCAAGCTGGATTTAATTTAATTTCTGTTGAAGAACAAGTTCAGGTTGAGCGTAAATGGTTAATTAATCCAGATGACCGCTTTTTTGCGAATTCTGCCAATAAAATAAAATTAACAACGCAACAAAAGCAATATGTTAGTAGTTTAGGCGCCATTAAAATGGGTTACCTGAAAAATTGGGCCCCTATGGAATTCCAGGGCAAAAATGGTGAGTTTTTAGGGGTGAATGCAGACATTAAAAACTTACTAGTCAAGCAACTCAATTTAACTATTATCCCAGTGGCTTACGATGATTTTGGTAACATGATGAATGACCTAATTAAAGGTGAAATTCATTTAGTGGCCAGTATGGCTAAAACGGTTGAGCGCGAAAACACACTGGCATTTTCATTAGCATATTGGCCATCACCTTGGGCGATAGTCACGTCGCTAAGCCAACCTCCCATTTTTAATATTTCACAGGTAACAGGTAAACGTCTGGCTGTTGTTGACGGTTACCATATTGTCGATCAGCTTCGCCAACAATACCCAGGTATAAAATTAGTGCCCGTTGCAGACACTAAACAAGGTATGGAAGCCGTTATCACCGGTAGCGCGGATATGTTTGTTGAACAAGTTGCAACATTGGCGACTACGTTAAAAGGTGGCCAATATCCGAGTTTGAAAATGTCTTTATTAGCAGAGTTAACCGAGCAGCACAGCCACATAGGGTTATTCCCAGGCGTGAAAAATTTAGTGCCTTTGATTGATAGAGTCATTGCGACTATCGATGAAACCGAACAACAGAACATGTACCAAAAATGGGTCTCGCTAGATCTTAATAGTGACACATTACGCTATCAACGGTGGTTGAAAATATTAGTGATTGGTTTGTTAATTATCACCCTAATAGCCATTGTAATATTAATGTCGAATCGGCGCCTAAATGTCGAAATTCAAAAACGCCTTAAAGCTGAAGAAAATCTTCGATTTATGGCCAATCATGATAATTTAACCGCATTGCCAAATCGCAGTTTACTTGACGATAGATTAGCGCAAGCCACATTGACTCATCATCGAGATAAATCAAAATTTGCACTGTTGTTTATTGATTTAGATGGTTTTAAAGCAATAAATGATCAATATGGTCATCATGTTGGGGATAAGTTATTACAGCGTATCGCCCTGTTATTAGGCAAGCATGTAAGAGAATCTGACACGGTTGCTCGCTTTGGTGGCGATGAGTTTGTGGTGTTATTAAATCATATCGAAGCCAAAGAAAATGCCCGTCAAGTGGCTGAAAATATCTTATTAGGATTAAAGAAACCGTTATTAATCGATGATATTAATGTCTCTATTTCAGCCAGTATTGGTATCGCTATTTTTCCTAATGATGCCGATACCGCTGCTTCATTATTGAAAAAGTCAGATCAGTTAATGTATCAAGCTAAAAAGGTGGGCGGTCATCAATATAAAATGAGTTAATTTTAGTTGCTGATTTTTCCGTCAGTTGATCCAGTTTATTCGCTATAGGTCTGGTTAATTGATGCAATCTGCCTGATACTTCAATGCATAAGTTTGAGTCACGGTATATAATGCCGTTTTTATCGTTTTCGATTTCCAAAATACCGCTTTGTGGATAAAGGATAGAGTTCAATGCGCAGTCATTATTGTGGAGACATTAATCAGTCTCATCTAGGTCAAGAAGTTACTTTAGTCGGTTGGGTCAACCGTAGTCGAGATTTAGGCGGAGTTGTTTTTTTAGACTTACGCGATAGAGAAGGGCTAGTACAAGTTGTTTATGACCCAGATCTAAAAGATGTTTTTGAAATGGCAAGCACATTGCGCAGTGAATTTTGTGTTCAAATAAAAGGTGTTGTTCGCGCTCGTCCAGAAAGCCAAATCAATTCACAAATGAAAACCGGTGAAATTGAGATTTTGGGTAAGCAACTGACCATTATTAATGCGTCAGCTCCTTTACCATTAAGCATGGATAACTATCAAAACAATAGTGAAGAACAACGTTTAAAATACCGTTATTTAGATTTACGTCGTCCAGAAATGGCCGAGCGCCTTATCTTCCGCGCTAAGGTTACCAGTTCTGTTCGTCGCTTCTTAGACACCAATGGCTTTTTAGATATCGAAACGCCTATTTTGACCAAAGCCACTCCAGAAGGTGCGCGTGACTATTTAGTGCCAAGTCGAACTTATAAAGGTCAATTTTTTGCTTTGCCTCAATCACCACAGTTGTTCAAACAGTTGTTAATGATGTCGGGTTTTGATCGCTATTATCAAATCGTTAAATGCTTCCGTGATGAAGATTTACGTGCAGACCGTCAGCCTGAATTTACTCAAATCGATATTGAAACCTCATTCATGTCTGCCGAACAAGTCATGGAAAAAACTGAACAAATGATGCGCGGTTTATTTCAAGATTTATTGAATGTAGATTTAGGTGATTTTCCTCGCATGACCTACGCCGAAGCAATGAAGCGTTATGGTTCAGATAAACCTGATTTACGTAATCCACTTGAATTAGTTGATATTGCTGATTTGGTTAAAGATGTTGAATTTGCAGTATTTAATGGCCCAGCAAATGATGTTGAAGGTCGCGTTGCGGCACTTCGCATTCCAACTGGTGCATCTTTATCTCGTAAGCAAATTGACGATTACACTAAATTTGCCGGCATTTATGGCGCTAAAGGCTTAGCGTGGATGAAAATAAATGACTTAGCAGCAGGCATGGATGGTATTCAGTCGCCTGTACTTAAGTTTTTAACAGACTCTATTGTTAACGACATTATTAGTCGTACAGGTGCACAAACCGGCGATATCATTCTATTTGGCGCAGATAAAGCCAATGTCGTGGCAGAAGCTTTGGGCGCATTGCGCTTAAAAGCCGGTGAAGATTTCAAGTTACTTGAAGGTGAGTGGCGCCCAATGTGGGTTGTCGACTTCCCGATGTTTGAAAAAATTAACGGTGGATTCCACGCGGTTCATCATCCATTCACTGCGCCTCGCGGTATTAGCCCAGCAGAATTAGCAGCAGATCCAGCAGCAGCTATTTCAGATGCCTACGATATGGTATTGAATGGTTGTGAATTAGGTGGCGGTTCAGTGCGTATTCATAACGCCGGAATGCAAAGTACTGTATTCAGTATTTTAGGTATTGAAGCTGAAGAAGCACAAGAAAAATTTGGTTTCTTGCTTGAAGCGTTACGCTACGGAACACCACCACACGCTGGTTTAGCATTTGGTTTGGATCGTATTATTATGTTAATGACCGGCGCAAGCTCAATTCGTGACGTAATGGCATTCCCTAAAACGACTACCGCAGCATGTCCATTAACTAACGCTCCTGGTTTTGCAAACCCAGTGCAGTTAACTGAATTGGGTATAGCGGTGATTGAAAAGGTTAAAACTGAAGAATAAACATTATTGTTCAGCGTAAAAGGCTCTTAAAAGAGCACCACATACCGAGGCTACTGCCTCGGTATGTTTTTAACAAGTATGGTTTTCTACTTGAATGATCCAATTGGATAACAGGAGTTTAAGATGGCAGGACACAGTAAATGGGCCAATATAAAACATCGTAAAGCCGCACAAGATGCTAAACGCGGTAAGCTGTTTACCAAATTTATTCGAGAGCTTACCGTCGCCGCTCGTGAAGGCGGTTCAGATGTTGATGCCAACCCCAGATTACGCGCTGCAGTTGATAAAGCCTTATCCAATAATATGACCCGTGACACCGTTGAACGTGCAATCAAACGCGGTGCCGGTGAAATGGATGGTCAGCAATTAGAAACCATTATTTATGAAGGCTATGGTCCTGGTGGTACAGCGGTCATGGTTGAAACGATGACCGATAATCGAAATCGCACCGTTTCTGGTGTGCGCAATGCTTTTAATAAGTCGGGTGGTAACTTAGGTACCGATGGTTCAGTGGCGTATTTGTTTACCAAATCTGGCATTATTTCTTATGACACCGATATTGATGAAGATAGCTTAATCGACAGTGCATTAGACGCTGGTGCCGAAGATGTTATCACTCATGATGATGGCTCAATCGATGTATTCACCACTCCAGAGACTTTTGGCAAAGTCAAAGATGCACTTGATAGTGCTAGTTTTGGATCTGTTCATGCTGAAGTGACTATGGTTGCATCATTAAAAGCTGAACTTGATGCCGATACCGCCGAAAAATTTTTACGTTTAATCGATATCTTAGAGGACCATGATGATGTACAAGAGGTATATCATAATGCTGAGATATCAGATGACGTTATGCAAGCGTTAGACAACGCATGAGGCATGAATGGCCATTATTTTAGGAGTCGATCCCGGCTCCCGCATTACAGGCTACGGTGTGATCCAATGCCAAGGCCGTCAACAGATTTACCTCGGCAGTGGCTGTATTCGAACCTCTGCTGATGATTTACCACAACGATTACAACAAATTTATGCAGGCTTATGCGAAATCATTACTCAATATAAACCAGATGAGTTTGCTATTGAGCGGGTATTTATGGCTAAAAATGCTGATTCAGCCTTAAAGCTTGGTCAAGCCAGAGGCGCGGCAATTGTTGCTGCTACGTGTGCTGGACTGCCCGTTGCGGAATATAGCGCAACTCAGATTAAAAGTGCTGTAGTGGGGACAGGCCGAGCTCAAAAAACGCAAGTCCAACATATGATTAAGCAATTACTTAAACTACCTGCTTCACCTCAAGCTGACGCAGCTGATGCATTAGGGGTAGCAATATGCCATTTTCATACTTATCAAAGCCTTATCGCTATGGGCGGTAAAGCTAGCAGCAGAACATATGGAAGATACAAATGATAGGTCGTCTAAGCGGAATATTAGTAGAAAAACAAGCGCCTGAAGTGGTGCTTGATGTCAATGGCGTCGGTTATGAGTTACAAGTGCCGATGACCAGCTTTTATGAATTACCAGCGTTAAACCAAGCTGCTATGTTATTTACTCATTTTGTGGTGCGTGAAGATGCTCAGCTACTTTACGGTTTTATCACTAAACAAGAACGTGCATTATTCCGTTTATTGATTAAAACCAATGGCGTTGGGCCTAAACTGGCATTAACTATTTTGTCGGGTATGACAGCGTCTGAGTTCGTGTCATGTGTTGAACGTGATGATATTGCGACTTTAGTAAAACTGCCCGGCGTTGGTAAGAAAACAGCAGAGCGTTTGGTGATTGAAATGCGTGATAAGCTTAAAAGCTTGCTTGAAGCTTCTGCAGGTTCAGAGCGCGAGTTTATGCTGCAAAGTAATTATACTCCAGCAGCGGCTGTTGATAGTGCAGAAGAAGATGCCATTTCAGCTTTATTGTCGTTAGGTTATAAACCAGCTCAGGCCAGCAAGTCAGTTTCTGCGGCTTTTAAAGAAGGCATGAGTTCAGAAACGCTAATTAAAGCTGCATTAAAATCAATGCTATAAATATGATATGCATAAACAGGGTACGTAAAAATGATTGAAGCTGATCGACTAATCCAACCGCAGGTACAAGGTCAAGATGAACTGATTGATCGTGCTATGCGCCCTAAAATGTTGGATGAGTATACCGGTCAAGATGATACTCGAGCTCAGCTTAAGGTTTTTATTCAAGCCGCGATAAATCGTCGTGAAGCGCTCGACCACATGCTGATTTTTGGTCCTCCAGGTTTGGGGAAAACAACGTTAGCCATGATTGTGGCTAACGAAATGGGCGTGAATATCAAATCCACTTCTGGCCCTGTGCTTGAAAAAGCGGGTGATTTAGCGGCATTATTAACCAATCTTGAAGAAGGTGATGTGCTGTTTATCGATGAAATCCATCGCTTAAGCCCTGTAGTGGAAGAAATTCTTTATCCAGCAATGGAAGATTACCAACTGGATATTATGATTGGTGATGGTCCAGCCGCGCGTTCAATTAAATTGGATTTACCGCCATTTACTCTTATCGGCGCCACGACTCGTGCTGGTGCATTAACCTCGCCATTGCGGGCTCGTTTTGGTATTCCATTACGTTTAGAGTTTTATAACGTCGTAGACTTAACCACAATTGTAACTCGTTCAGCCAACGTAATGAATCTTGAGATTGATGAACAAGGGGCTATTGAAATTGCTAAACGTTCACGCGGAACTCCGCGAATTGCCAATCGATTATTACGTCGAGTACGCGATTATGCCGAAGTAAAACATGACGGTAAAGTGTCTCAAACAGTGGCTGAATATGCATTGGATTTATTGGATGTAGATGACCAAGGTTTTGATTACTTAGACCGTAAATTATTATTGGCCATTATTGATAAATTTATGGGTGGCCCTGTTGGATTAGACAATCTAGCGGCAGCCATCGGTGAAGACCGCGAAACAATTGAAGATGTATTGGAGCCTTTTTTAATTCAACAAGGGTTTATTCAACGCACGCCAAGAGGGCGTATCGCTTCTCAAAGAGCCTATGATCATTTTAGTTTGGTTAGACCTGAAAAAGCTTAACCTGTTTATTTCTATTTTAGCCATACATTAACGACGTTCAGGTATACCGTCATTAACAGTGATGTGTTGGTACAAAATCTCGGTCATCAAAATAATAAAACCAGCTTATGCTGGTTTTATTATATCTAGCGTATCTAAAGTGTGCTTTAAGTAAAACTAATGCTGCAGCAAGGCAATATTAACCAAGTGCTTCGGTCGCCGATTTCTTTTGAATTAATTCGATTTTGTAACCGTCAGGGTCTTCTACAAAGGCTATTTCAGTTTTACCGCCAGCAACTGGGCCTGGGGCTCGAGTGATTTTACCGCCAGCAGCAGCGATGGCTTCACAGCGTGCATAAATATCGTCTTCGCCTATGGCCAAATGTCCAAAACCATTGCCTAAATCGTATGTATCGGTACCCCAGTTATAGGTTAATTCGATAACGGCTTGGCCTGTGGTTTCTTCACCAAAACCAACAAAGGCGAGGGTGTATTTATATTCTGAGTTTTCAGATTGACGCAGTAGCTTCATGCCCATCACTTGGGTATAAAATTGAATGCTGCGTTCTAGGTTGCCTACTCGGATCATCGTATGAAGTAATTGCGACATGATATGCTCTCTTATAAAAATTTATCTAAGTTTAACAAGCTCGGATGACAATGAAAATATTAGCGGTTGATACCAATAAAATTTTGCTTTAGCTCACATTTGTGAGGATATTTTTTGGGTTAAACGCTAAAAAGCGTTATTGTTGCCATATACACATTTGGAGGCAAGACAATGAATACAGAATTGAAAATGGCATTAGGTACAACTGTTGTTATTGCGATTTGTTTTAGTGCATTTTTTGTGTCGTTGTTTTAAGCGTCAGCAAAAAATAGATAGTCCCATTTGCGCCATCACGAAAGATGTATTGGATATTAATTGATGAGTTAATATCCAATATATTGATACAAAACCCCCAAAGTGCCTTCGGTGCTTTGGGGGTTAATCTTCTGGGTATACCTTGTCTTTAAACTCGCATAAATCTTCGATTATACAGCTGCCGCATCGTGGTTTTCGTGCTAAACAGGTATAACGTCCGTGTAGAATAAACCAATGATGCACATCTACTTTAAACTCGCTCGGCACCACTTTAAGCATATTCAATTCAACTTGGTCGACATTTTTGCCAGGGGCAAACTTAGTTCGATTCGCTAACCTAAAAATATGAGTATCGACAGCAATAGTTGGCCAGCCAAAGGCGGTATTGAGGACCACATTTGCTGTTTTACGTCCTACGCCTGGTAAAGCCTCTAATGCTTCACGATTCTCTGGTACTTCACCAGCATGTAAATCAATCAACATTTTACAAGCGTTAATCACGTTAACAGCTTTGTTATTGTATAAGCCTATGGTTTTGATGTATTGCTTAAGCCCGTCAATCCCTAAGTCATATATTGCTTGAGGCGTATTGGCAACCGGAAACAACTTATCAGTTGCTTTGTTGACACTCACATCGGTTGCTTGTGCTGATAGCGTGACCGCAACGAGTAGCTCAAATGGACTCGAAAAGTTCAATTCAGTTTCAGGCTTAGGGTTATTGTCTCTTAATCTGCTAAGTATCTGGTATCGCTTATCTTTATTCATAATAATCGGTCATTTATCGTTAAGTATACGGCCGCTCCAGATTAACTGTGCAGTCGTGTTAGTTGACTTTAGTGATCCGCGCACGCGTTACGCTAACACTTTCAACTTTAGGTTGCATGGCGCTAACTCGGCTATCGATGACATTTTTAAGGGCTATTAATAATCCCATGCCAATAAATGCTCCCGGCGGCAACATAGCCAATAAAAATGGCGTGTCCACATGCCATACATGAATGGTTAACACACTTGCCCAATCACCTAATAGTAAATCTGCACCGCCAAATAACGTTCCTTGGCCGAGCAATTCGCGGCTAGCACCTAAAACAACCAGTACAGCGGTAAAGCCTAAGCCCATCATTAATCCATCGAATGCCGAATGCGCTAATGAGTTACGCGAGGCAAATGCTTCTGCGCGGCCGATAATGACGCAGTTGGTTACAATCAAAGGTAAGAAAATACCTAATGACAAATATAAATTATAGGCATAAGCGTTGATCAGTAATTGCACGCAAGTAACAAGTGCGGCAATGATCATGACAAATACTGGTATACGAATTTCTTTAGGTACAAAATCGCGAACCAAAGAGACCAAAACATTGGAGCCAATTAATACCAACAATGTAGCGACGCCCAAACCTAATGCATTGGTGATGGTAGCAGTAACAGCTAGTAGCGGACACAACCCTAATAGTTGCACTAAACCGGGGTTATTTTTCCATAGCCCCTGAGCTGCAATTTCACTGTATTTACTCATGGTTGGCCTCACAGGCATAATGACTTTGATAAAGTGCTTGGCGATGTTGTTCGACAAATGTCAGTGCATTGGCGATCGCTTTAACATAAGCACGCGGAGTAATCGTGGCACCCGTAAATTGATCGAATTGGCCACCATCTTTTTTTACTTTCCACATGTTGGTGTTGTCTTTAAATAATTTACCACTGAAATGAGTGACCCAATCAGATTTTCGCAGATCAATTTTATCACCAAGCCCTGGTGTTTCTTGATGGGAGAGGGTACGGACACCTAATATTTCTCCCTGATTATTCACGCCAACAATGAGTTTTATTTCACCGTTATAACCATCTGGTGCAATAGCTTCTATCGCGATGGCTACGGGCAGTTCATTTTTATAGGCAAGATATGCCGGTAAGTCTGCTTTAGTGCCTAAAAGCTCCGGAGAGTTAACCAAAATGCATTGCTCACTGAGTACATTGTCGTGTAATTCAGTTGGAATAATTTGGTTCAGCGTTAAGGTTAATTGTTTTTGCTGTTGCAATAATATGGTGTCACTGGTTAGCGCATTGACTAATGCAACTAGGCCTGTGCAACATAAGGCAAACAGGCCCAGTAACAGACCATTTTTAATCATCGGGTTAGTTGTTAAAATAGACATTATTAATTTCCTACTCGATGACCATAACTGCGTGGGCGCACATAATAATCAATAAATGGTGCGCACATATTGGCTAATAACACCGCGAATGCGACAGCATCAGGATAGCCACCAAATGTTCGTATTAAGTATATGAGTAAGCCGATCATGGCACCAAAAATAAGTCGACCTCTAGGGCTTGTTGCAGCGGTAACGGGATCTGTGGCTATGAAAAATGCCGCCAGCATGGTTCCTCCCGAAAATAAATGCATTATCGGGCTAACGAAGGTATCTGGGCTGATCAAAAAACCAATACTGGCACAGACAAATAATGTCAGCACAATAGCGCCGCTAATGTGCCAGCGTATCACCTTAAGCTTTAGCATCACCAGGCCACCCACAAGATAGGCCATATTGACCCAAAACCAACCTTCGCCGACATTGCCAGAGAAGATGGTTTTAGTCATACTTTCTGTTGTGGTAAGCCCCATAGAAAGGTCTGTTTTTAATGTGTCTAGCGGCGTTGCCATGGTGGTGCCATCAATCGCCAAATGGAAAAAATCTGCTGCATAACCTGCATTTAATTGAAAAATACTGTTGAAGGTATGCAACATATCAGCGTAATTGACCGTTAAGGTTTGAGGGGCAACCCAAGACGTCATTTGTACCGGAAATGAAATCAGTAACAGGACGTAAGCGGCCATAGCCGGATTAAAGACATTATTACCCAACCCACCGTAAAGTTGTTTAACAATAACGATAGCAAATAATGTTCCTATGACAATTAACCACCAAGGCGCTAATGGCGGGATTGCAACCGCAAGTAAGCTTGCGGTAACCAATGCGCTGTTATCCGTTAAGGTGGCGGTAATATTTCTATTGCGTAGTTTCATTACCGCCGCTTCCGCTAAATAAGCCACCGTAATTGCGAGTAATAATTGAACTAACGTGCCATAACCAAAATAATAGCTTTGTACTGCAATTCCTGGAATAAGGCATAGCGCCACACGCTTCATTACCGTATTGGTGTGTAACGTTGTGCTGACATGTGGAGATGAGGCAATTTTAAATGCCATAGTTATAGTTCCTCTTGCTTAGCACTGTTAGCGAGTTTCTTGGCTTTCGCTTTAGCAACCGCGGCAGCAATTCTAGCCTTTTTGTCATCAACTGGGATTGCTGCAATTGTTGTATCAATTTCGATTGCTGGGTTCACTTCGTTTACCGTATCGCGAGTCTGAACGCCGTCTACGTCATTTGTCGCGCTAGAATCACTAGCTAATGCCGCTTTCTTGGCTTTCGCTTTAGCAACAGCGGCAGCAATTCTAGCCTTTTTGTCATCGACAGGTGTTACTGCAATTGTTGTATCAATTTCGATTGCTCGGTTCACTTTGTTTATGGTATCGCTAGGCTGATCGCCGTCTACGACATTTTTCTCGGTAGAATCACCAACTAATGCTGCTTTCTTGGCTTTCGCTTTGGCAACGGCAGCAGCAATTCTAGCCTTTTTGTCATCGACTGAGGTTGCTGTAATAGTTGTATCAACTTCGATTGCCGGATTAACTTTACTTATAGTATCGCTAGTCTGATCACCGTCTACGTCATTTTTCTCGGTAGAATCACCAGCGAATGCTGCTTTCCTGGCTTTCGCTTTGGCAACGGCAGCAGCAATTTTAGCTTTTTTGTCATCGGCCGGGTCTACTGCACTTGTTGTAGCCGTTTCATTTACCGGACTAACTTCGTTTACGGTATCGTTAGGCTGTTCGGCGTCTACGTCATTTTTCTCGGCAGATTCATTAGCTAATGCCGCTTTCTTGGCTTTAGCTCTGGCAATGGCAGCTGCAATTTGTGCTTTTTTGTCATTGGCGCGATCGATGGTGTCGACAGGCATATCAGTTGTTACCGTAGCAACATCACTTTGATTATCTTTCTGAGACTGAGTAGCCAAGGCGGCTTTTTTAGCTTTCGCGCGTTCAATCGCAGCATTAACCGCTGTTTTCTTCGCGCTGGTAGCGTCTATTGCTGCTTTTGTTGTAGTGGTATCAGGTGTTGTTGCCGCAGGATCAGCAGTGATGCCTTCTGCTGCTTGTGCTTTTTTAGCAGCGATGCGTGCCATTGCAGCCGCTACCGCATCTTTATCACCGGATTTCATATTCGCTTGACGTTTAGCGGCTGCTTGTTTTGACTTTTCTTCGCGAGCATTTTTTTCATCTTCAAGTCGTTGCAAGCGTGTTTCGAAGCGAATTTTTGCTTGTTCAGCTTGTAGCTTTTCTTCAGCAGCATTTTTCAATGCTGATTTTGCGACACGATAATATTCAACTAAAGGAATGTCACTTGGGCATACGTAGCTGCAACAACCGCATTCAATACAATCTTTTAAATTGAAACTAGCAGCTTTGTCATATTCTTCGGCTTTTGCGTGCCAGAATAGTTGTTGCGGTAATAATAATGCGGGGCAAGCGACTGCACACTCACCACAACGAATGCAGGCTTTTTCATCTGGATCTGGGGCTATTTCTGCTTGGCTTGGTGTTAATAAACAGTTGGTGCCTTTTAATATAGGTACATCAAGATCGGCTAATGCGTATCCCATCATGGGGCCGCCAACGATGACTTTTTGTGAACTTTCTGGCTGGAAGCTGACTTGACTAAGGGCATCTTCAACTGTTGTGCCTATTCTAAGCCAATAGTTTCCGGGTTTACCGATGGATTCACCGGTTAACGTCACCACTCGTTCAATGAGTGGTTTACCTTGTAATACCGCTTCTTGAATGGCATAGGCTGTGCCGACGTTATGCACCACAATACCAAGTTGAGCAGGAATGGCGCCACTGGGTACTTCTTTGCCAGTAATAATTTGAATAAGTTGTTTTTCGCCACCAGAAGGGTACTTAGTCGGAATTACGGTGACGCGGATCATGTCGTTAGGCAATGAACTGCGACGAATTGCAGACTCCATTGCTTGGGCCGCTTCAGGTTTATTATCTTCAATAGCGATGATAATACGCTGTGGGTTAAGCAAATGATGAATAATACTAATACCAGTTAATATTTCATCACTGAATTCACGCATTAATCGATCGTCAGCACTAATGTAGGGTTCGCACTCTACTCCATTAATAATGACTAAATCGATTTCACTCGCTGGATTGAGTTTGACATGGCTTGGAAACGCAGCACCGCCCATTCCTGCAATACCTGCTTGCTTTATTTTGACTAAAATATCGGCTTTGGACAGTTGTTCAATTTTACTTGAGGTAAGTTCACACCAAGTATCAAGACCATCAGCTTCGATAATGCAACTCAACACGGGCAATGATGAGGCATGGTTGCTACTATGTTGCTCAATCGCGACAACGGTCCCTGAAGTAGGAGCATGAACGGGTAAATAAATAAAACCAGCACCTTCAGTGAGTGGTTGTCCTTTTAAGACCGAGTCGCCGACCTTGACACTCAAGGTCGCTTGTTGACCAACAAGAGGAACCGGTATCACAAATCGCGATTGCAGTGGCAAAGATGCGATGGTGCTTTGATTGGAAAGTGATTTAAGTTCAGGTGGATGGATCCCGCCAGGAGAGCGCCACAAAGTACCTTTATCTAATTGCTCTAATAACGTTAGCACCGTTTGTCCTCTTGCTCAGGATTAATCACGTTGACAGGGATAGCACGTAACTTCCAATCCCAATTTTGTATTGTGGTTTCAACTGGGATCATATCAATACAATCGACAGGACAAGGCTCAACACATAAGTCACAGCCAGTACAATCTTTGGCAATAACGGTGTGCATTAATTTACCGGCGCCTAAGATAGCATCAACCGGACAGGCTTGAATACATTTGGTACAACCAATACATTCATCTTCACGGATGTAAGCGACTTTTTTTACACTGGCTTGCGCCTCTTCGCCTAATGCTTCAGGTTCAACCCCCATAAGCTCAGCAATCTTTTCCATGGTAGCAGTACCACCTGGAGGGCATTTATTGATTTTATCGCCATTCGCTATTGCCTCAGCATAAGGGCGGCAACCAGGGTAACCACACTGGCCGCATTGAGTTTGCGGTAACAGGGTTTCAACTTGATCAATAATAGGATTTCCTTCAACTTTGAATTTCTTTGAGGCAAAACCCAAAATGACGCCAAACACTAATGCTAAAACGCTTAATACAGCAACAGCAATCAATATACTCGATATCATTAGTTAACTAGCCCCGCAAATCCCATAAAGGCTAATGACATTAAACCGGCAGTGATCATGGCAATAGCGCCACCTTTAAAAGGTAAGGGCACATCTGCAGCGGCTAATCGCTCACGCATGGCCGAAAATAAAATTAATACTAAGGAGAATCCAACCGCCGCACCAAAACCATAAATAGCAGATTGAATAAAGTTATGGTCTTCATTTACGTTAAGTAAAGCTACACCTAATACCGCGCAGTTAGTCGTGATCAGCGGCAAGTAAATGCCCAAAGCACGATGTAAAGATGCACTGGTTTTTTGGACAACCATCTCAGTAAATTGCACTACAACTGCAATAACCAAAATAAAACTCATTGTACGTAAGTAGTTGAGGTCAAATGGTTGCAGTAGAAATTCATTGGTGAGATAACTCAGAATAGAGGCTAGGGTCAACACAAACGTGGTTGCCATCGACATGCCAATTGCTGACGCCAATTTGCTCGACACCCCCATAAAAGGGCATAGACCTAAGAATTTTACCAGAACGAAGTTATTCACCAGCACTGTGCCGATCAACAGGAGAAGATACTCTGACATTGCTACAATTTTTTGACCAATAGATCCCAGTATTATCTTAGGTTTGGCGCCGATAAACAACGGATAAAAAATAAGGTTAAACATAAAATGTTTAACCTTGGAATAAAATGGCTATTTTTACCGTCTATTAACGACTTTTTTACTGTTTAATTAACAATGCTTCAGGTTTAGCAATATAATATCCTTGTAGACCATCCACTAAGAGTTTTTCTAGGACAAGCTTTTCATCTTGTTTTTCAACTCCGGTGGCAATGACACGAATACTGATGCGTTTAGCGATATCAACAATCATCCGTATAAAGAATTTATTGTTGTTATCCTGTTCAATATTATCACTATAACTGCTGTCCAATTTGATAAAGTCAGGACGGACCTCGCGGAAAAATTTAAATGAGGTAAAACCTAAACCAAAGCGTTCGACAGCGACTTTAGCGCCAACTTTATGGATCTCAGTAACAAATTTATGGCTAGACTCTAAGTTAGCCTGCATTCCAGACTCATTGAGTTCAAACACTAAGCGGGCAGCAGTACCACGGTGTTTAGATAATATATCTTTCAACCACACGGTAAAACTGTCTTGCAGCGCAGAGGAAGCACTAATATTCACCCCCATTTGACCAGAAAGACTTGGATTCTCACTTAATATTTTAATAGTCTGTGTGACAATCATTTTATCGAGATCTACATTCATACCATAACGTTCAGCCATTGCAATCACTGTGGTTGTGGGTAAATGTTTACCTTCAGAGTTATAAAATCGAGCCAATAGCTCACGGTAAACTTCGGTGTCATTATTACAGGGCTGAATAGGTTGTTGATAGAATTTGATGCTTCGACGGCTAATCAAGTCGTCAATGGTGACTTTCCAATGGTCATTACCGAATTGCTCATTAGCGGATAATTTTTCCAATTGATAGTAGCGATTGGGTCCTAGTGTTTGTGCCACGCTAACCGCTGTATCGGCCAATGCCATCAACGCTAATGGTTCATTTCCTTGTTCATAGGGCACCATACCCGCATGAGCAATAGAGTCACTTTTAGTGCTTTGGGCATATTCATCAAGATGACGCTTAAGTTGCTCTAAAAATCGTTCACCCTCTTTAAGAGTAATACTTTCAATGAACACGGCAAAATCACCGCTTGATACCCGAAAACACTCACTCAATCCAAGGTTTGATGCTGATTTTCGAATACAAGTAGCCAGTTTAGCCAAATAATCATCACCAGCAGCACGGCCCTGTAGCTGATTGATTGTAGCTAATTCAGCAGCCTTGATAACAACGAGGACACCATACTGCTTTTTATCTCTTTTACTAATGGCCTCAATATGTTGTGTAAAACGTTGTCGAGTAGAAAAGCCACTCACGGGATCTTGATAAGCCGCTTTAGTTAATTGTTCATTTTCTTTGCGTACGCGATCTAGACTGAGTTTTAATTGACTACGACATATTTCTAATGCTTTGCCGATGGGGTGTAGCACCCCTGGGAAGCGAGATTTTTCAATGGCTAGGAATGATAAGTCTGGAATATGAGTAATGTATTCGGCGGCATAGTTAATTCTTTTACGATGTAATTGCATTAACACTGCAAATAACAACATCAAAGCGATATAAGCGGTAATCAATAATGTTGCCGTTTGTTCTAAGTCATTAAAACTAGGTGACAACACACTCGCAGTGTCTAATCTAACTTGTAAGCGCCCGTCAGGAAAATCTTGCACATGACCTAATTCAACATTAAAAATCTCGCTGGCAAAATCGTCAGCAGGACGAAGTAAGCTGCCATGAGTAAAATTTTCATTGCTGTCAGTATTATGGATATATTGGAAAAATTGAAAAGAAAACACTTTAGACATACGTTGGTATAGCGCTTCTCCACTACCATGCCATTGATCTATGGCTTGCACATATTGCTGGTAATTAGCACGTGCTATTTCACCTTGTTCTTGTACTTCGTTGTTTTCCACCGTGTAAATTCGGTAAATTAATAAACCGAACACGATAAAAAGGACAAGCTGAAAGGATTTCGATAAGCCCATAAAACAACCATTCCCATGAGTGTGTGGCTAAACTTTCTCGGCCTTGCACAAATATTGTGCAATAGATGTTCGACCGTGTTGTCTAGCCAATAATATAATGCTTTAAATAATAATGCTTTAAATAGTTTATATAATAACCAATATCATCATAGCAGAAATGAGAATAAATAATTACTAATCTAAGGTATTATTAATAATAGAAAAACTAGCAATATAGTACTAATCAATACCGTTAAATTAACGGTTACAGCGACGGTAAATTAAACTATTGATTAAGATATTGAAATTATAGGGTGGGTTAGGCTGTTTTGTGCTTTAGTAGGGGGGTTTGCGGAATATTTGTGGGTAATGTTGCGTTTAATAATGGCTCCCCAGACTGGACTCGAACCAGTGACATACGGATTAACAGTCCGCCGTTCTACCAACTGAACTACTGGGGAAACGTATTATTACTATTGACACTTATGTTGAAATGGCTCCCCAAACTGGACTCGAACCAGTGACATACGGATTAACAGTCCGCCGTTCTACCAACTGAACTATTGGGGAAGCGTAATATTTCAAATGTGTTATCTCGATGGCTCCCCAAACTGGACTTGAACCAGTGACATACGGATTAACAGTCCGCCGTTCTACCAACTGAACTATTGGGGAATTATTTCGATAACGGTAAACGTTGGCTCCCCAAACTGGACTCGAACCAGTGACATACGGATTAACAGTCCGCCGTTCTACCAACTGAACTATTGGGGAATTACGCTTACTTCTCAACTCTTAACACTAAATTGGCTCCCCAGACTGGACTCGAACCAGTGACATACGGATTAACAGTCCGCCGTTCTACCAACTGAACTACTGGGGAAACGTTTTTAGCAATGTATTGCTGAGAACGGAGCGCATAGTAAAACGCTCTGGTAACTGAGTCAACTCGAGTTATAAAAAAAAACGCATTTATGTGACTAATTGGTTACCAAACACACATCGTGAACGACTTTTGGGCATTTGTGTCGATTTTTAAACAATGAAAACAAAATGAATCACTTACTCTCAACATTCGTTTTCATGATTTTAACGGCAATATTTTGCGCATATCATGTTTTTGGTGTCAATTTTTGCGTTTGTAGGTTCATCCGCTGTAGCTCGATGTGATTTTATTTTGGAACTTAACACTTTATCAGTACAACTTGGTCTAGGGAGATAGAGTAAATCGGTTTAATGACTAGTCAGTAATATCAACTTACCAATTGTTGGTACTTATTAAGCCGAATTTAAATGCGAGCAAGGGCCTTATTGCAACACAATGTCATTTTAAGCAAACTGATAGCCGCATACCTTGATATTTGATAATTGTTTATTTTCCTGAACAGGGATTGATTTGATGAAGCTTGATAGATGTTATCGACGGTTTCTTGAGGAAAGGTACGTTAATGATATTTTAATCAGTGAAGGAATGGATACATTTAGCTAGTAAGCTTCGTCACCGAGTATTACATTGTTTGTGTTGATGAGATTACACGGCTATTACTGGTGATATTATTCATCTATCGTCACATACTGGATGAATACTATTGTACTGCTACGACTACATACGAAGTTGTGATTGAAAGATAACGGTTTGAGTATGGATATTATCGATGAGATGCAGTGTGTACTTAGTCAATGATGTTTAGCGATACGGGGGAGTTGAATATGTAGGGTAATTGGTCACAGATCGCCAAGTTGATCGGTCTTCAATGCGTTGCTAAAATATGAGCTGACAACAATTTTAAAATAATAGCTGAACTATTGTCGCTATCTTTCGTATTAATGCGCAAATGTAATTAAATTTCATCACAACTTTCTTACGTTTTTATGAAACTCACTCGGGCGCTACCCCGCAGTAGTATTGGGCTTTAGTGACTTATCCACTAAATCTGTGGATAAACTTGTGGACTTCTACTGTAAATGAGCTGCTAACCCTTGTAGTGCTTGAGTTGGACTTAAATTGGTACAATTATTTAGCGATAAGTTAAGTTGTTTATTATCAGTTAGATACTAAAATCAACTACTTTATTTATTCACTGTTCTCTCAAATGCAAAATTGTAATCTCTTTGGATAGCCGATTGTGTATTAAATTGTGGTTTAAGCTCGGTTTTTAGTGCATTCATGGCCTTTTATACTGATCTAATCGATTTGTTGATAACTTTCATATTACGATCATTTTGTTGTCATATTGATGAACTAAGTGACGGATATTGATCTGAATAAAGCCGGTCGAAATTAAAAAATGTGATGTGTTTTTTTCACCGATAGAGTCATTATTTTAAGCTAGGTCAGAAGATGTTCAGTGCTATTATGTATCGCCATTAACCTGTATTTAGGTATATGATAAATGGTTCAATAGAATAGGAAACCATGTTGTGTCAGAGTCAGTATTTTCCCTTGAGTCCAAATTCGAACCCGCCGGCGATCAACCTACAGCGATAAAAAAATTAGTAGATGGCTTAGAATCTGGCGTTGCTAGCCAAACGTTATTAGGCGTAACAGGGTCAGGTAAAACTTACACTATCGCGAATGTGATTAAGCAAATGGGCAGGCCAACTATCATTATGGCGCCCAACAAAACACTTGCTGCGCAACTTTATGGTGAGATGAAAGAATTTTTTCCGCATAACGCGGTTGAATACTTTGTTTCTTATTATGATTACTATCAACCAGAAGCTTATGTACCCGCTTCTAATACCTTTATAGAAAAAGATGCATCGGTGAATGCCCATATCGAACAAATGCGTTTATCGGCCACTAAAGCGCTATTAGAGCGTAAAGATGTGGTGCTTATTGCCTCAGTGTCAGCCATATATGGTTTGGGCGATCCAGATTCTTATATGAAGATGTTATTGCATTTGCGCCAAGGTGATTTTATGGGCCAACGTGACATCCTCATTCGGCTTAGTGAATTACAATACAAACGTAATGATATTGAGTTACAACGCGGAACATATCGTGTTCGCGGTGAAGTGATAGACATTTTTCCGGCAGAATCTGAACGCGAAGCTATTCGAATAGAATTATTTGACGACGAAATAGAACGCTTAAGTGAATTTGATCCTTTGACCGGGCAGATTAACAAACGAATAGCACGCGCCACCATTTATCCCAAAACGCATTATGTAACGCCAAGAGAGAAAATATTAGCGGCAACTGAAGAGATCAAAGAAGAACTCAGAGAACGTCGTCAATATTTACTCGATAACAACAAATTAATTGAAGCTCAACGGATCACCGAGCGCGTTCAATACGACATTGAAATGATGGTCGAGCTAGGATATTGCTCAGGGATTGAAAACTACTCTCGATATTTATCAGGCAGATCCTCTGGAGATGGGCCACCAACATTATTAGATTACTTACCTGCCGATGGTTTGCTGATTATTGATGAGTCACATGTGACAGTGCCGCAAATAGGGGCGATGTACAAAGGCGATAGAAGCCGGAAAATGAACTTAGTGGAGTATGGGTTTCGATTACCATCAGCATTGGATAACCGGCCGTTAATGTTTGAGGAGTTTGAACGGTTGATGCCGCAAACTATTTTTGTTTCAGCAACACCCAGCTTATATGAGCTTGAAAAAAGTACCGGCGAGATAGCAGAGCAGGTGGTAAGGCCAACTGGGTTACTCGATCCTGTGCTGGAAGTTCGGCCCGTGGGCATTCAAGTTGACGATTTGTTGTCTGAGATCCACAAACGCGTGGCGGTTAATGAACGTGTGCTGGTAACCACATTAACCAAACGGATGTCTGAAGATCTGAGTGAATACCTTGATGAACATGGGGTTAAAGTTCGTTATTTACATTCGGATATTGATACTGTTGAGCGCGTAGAAATTATTCGTGATTTACGCTTGGGGCGTTTTGACGTACTGATTGGCATTAACTTATTACGTGAAGGTTTAGATCTACCTGAAGTGTCATTAGTGTGTATTTTAGATGCCGACAAAGAAGGCTTTTTACGTTCAGAGCGCTCACTTATTCAGACCATCGGCCGCGCTGCTCGTAACGTTAACGGTAAAGTCATTCTGTATGCGGACCGAATAACAAACTCAATGGCTAAAGCCATGGGAGAAACTGAGCGTCGCCGTGAAAAGCAGCATCAACACAACCTTAAACTGGGTATTGTGCCTCGTGGAGTAGTGAAAAGTATTACCGATGTAATGGATGTGGGTGATACTAACTTCAGTAAAGGTACCCGTAAAAATCACTCTAAATTTGCTGAAGTGGCAGAAGAGCGAGCGAAATACACCAGTATTGCCGACTTGAGTCATCAAATTGATAAACTGGAAAAACAAATGCATGAACATGCTAAAAACCTAGAGTTTGAGCAAGCTGCCGCAGTGCGTGATGACGTCAAACATTTACGCGACCTGATCATTGTAAATAGTTAACCGACTGAAAAAGTGTAGTTTAAGGTAAAAAGATGGCCAGTTTATCAATTAAAATATGAAAAACTGGCCGAAAATGTTATTTAAAATGACAATACAATGTCAGCTAATTTATCTTGAATTGACCAATTTGAGCTCGTTACTGTTGTGATAACTGACCGACTTGGATACTGGCAGTATTTGATTGCTGGGCATTGGTCACGGTAAAACGTGTTTCATCACTAATATTAACAATGTTTCGATTTATTTCATCGCTCACTGCCGTTTGTTCTTCTGCTGCAGTCACTATTTGTGTGGAAATATTGGCGATTGTCGCCACAGACTGAGTAATTTTTGTTAGTACATCACCAGCTTGCACTGTACTGTTTATAGCTTACTCACGACTCGTTGCCATTACTTCCACAGCTCCTTTTACGGCTGATTCTAATTGGCCGATCATTTGTTGAATTTGGTTCGTTGAATCTTGAGTTTGTACTTCATCAGCGACAACTGCAAAACCACGCCCTTGCTCTCCTGCACGCGCAGCTTCAATTGCAGCATTCAGAGCCAGTAAGTTGCTTTGGTCTGCAATTCCTCGAATGACTTCTAAGATTGTGCCTATTTGATCGGCATCTTTTTGCAATTGATATAGCGCCTTGCTCAATCCCTCTAGCAAGGTGATCGAATAAAGTCATGGTGTTTTTAACAATATTGTCACCATGGAGTGCATGGATATCAGATTCTTGAGCTGCTTGAGCCACTAACTCTGCATTATTGGCAACTTCAATGACGGTTGCTTGCATTTGATTCATTGCGGTAGCAACTTGCTCAGTTTCACTTTGTCGCCGTTGCATACCATTTAAGGTTTTGTTACTGGTCAAAGCTAACTGATTGCTTGCTGTACCTAATTGTTGGCTATTCTGATTAAAGTCAGTAATTAACTCGCCAATATTACCAACAAATGCATTGAAACTGGAGGCTACTTTGGCTATTTCATTATTACCGAAATAGTCTAATCTTGACGTTAAATCCTTGGCACCAGAGGCCAAATTGCGCATTGAGTCATCAAGCTTTGTTAACAGTGTCAAAATATGTTGATACAACACCATCATAATAATTACGATAAACAATCCTATACTAATACTTACCCATAATTGGACTCTTGCAGAAGTCGTTGTTGCATTGAGTGTTTCTTTTACGGTGGTAATAAACTGCTGATCCAGTTCTTGAGCTAGTTGGTCTAAATTCTCTGCCAGATCTGCGGCGGCATCATCAAAACCACCAGACCCTTTCATTAATAAATTACCTGCTTCTGTGCCTTGATCTAAATAAGCATTAGCTATTTTTATGCCTGAATCATGTAATAAATTGACTTGGCGTTTAATTTTTTGTGCTTGCGAACTAAATTAAGTATAAAATTTAATCAATTTATCGAGATGTTGCAGAGCTCCTTCCATACTATCAAGCGCTTCTGTTTTGGCTTCATCGCTTTTAGTTACACCAATATCGGTTAAGAATTGTTGTATTTGAACGACAAAATAACGAGTGTCTTTTAATATAAACATTGCATTAACTTGTTGTTATTAATGTTTAATATCCAAATTAATACAATCGTGTTGAACACTCATTGTCCAAGCTAATAGTGTCAGTGCAGCTAACGTTAACATAATGCTAATTTAGAGCATTCTTTAAATCGAGACCTCTGTTCTCATAAAAATACCCTTTGTGTAATTATTATGGTTTACGACATTATCAGAATAACGGTCTGTAAAATTTTTGCCATTTACGGTTAGCTGTTACTTAGCGCAATGTAGAAGTTTTGAAGTATTTAATACTTATCTTTTGGTTATGATCAAACTTATTCTTTTTAGTTATTAACTCTGCTAGAAATCAGATGGATACATTGTATGGCTGATATTTGATACATACTTGTTGCAGCCGCTATGGAGGATATTTATAAAGCTTTAAATTTAATTAAAAATAGCAATTTTTATCACTTAGTTTTTGTAATTTATTAATACTTTGACTTGATGATGGAGAGAATCATTTTATTATCTTAAGCAACTCATTATTGAGGGTACTACAGGATTAAAGTTACTTAGACAATAAGTCTAAATATTTGGTACAAGCTGATTACTAATCGCTTTAAATTAATTAAAAATAAATATTATTAGTGACTTAAGTCGTATCGAACTTGCAAGGGCTATATGGGTACTAATACTTAAGTGGGGGGGCATGTATCGAAAACTAGCCTGTTGAGGGTGAGCTTTAATACCTTAGCTGGATGTTGAAATGATGTTATCAACCCATAATCATCCACGTTAACGCAAGTTAACCCATTTATTGTTAAGCAGGATTAAGAAACCGTTCACTGTGCAAAATAGCTTATTGAAGTTGCATGGTGAAAGTTGTTTGGAGCGTTCAATCTTTATGTTAGAGGTGAAGATAAAGAACTCCAGTATTTAGTAATCGCGCATTCATTATTCTTTCTGGAATTAAGAATGTTGCTCAGGACAACATCATTACATTGGGATGATTTAACCGGTCTATTTATGGCTCGTAAAATCTCTACATTATTTTTAAGGATATTACTGATGACAAAACTACTTCCACTAGCCGCTGCAATTGCAATGGTATTCGGTACAGCTCACGCAGCGGGCAGCTCAGCAACGACGATTCAGAGCGGTTCTGGTAACACAGCCACAACTGTACAGGCTGGCACTAATCACACCGCAAATATTACCACTAACACTGGTACTAATAGTAATGCATCTATCGACCAAGTAGGCGATGCACAAACTGCGGATATCACTCAAACAGGTGGCGTCACTAGCTCAAGTGCGATTATCAACCAAACGGTACAATCAAATACTGCGAGTATCAATCAAGTACACATGACTAACACAACGGCTGAAGTTAACCAAAATGGTTTAACTAATAGTGCAAACGTTGATCAGCAACACGTAAATGATACTTCTGCCACTGTACAGCAAGACGGCAATAGTAATGATGCGGACATCAGACAGTATGGTTTTGGTATTCATAATCCTGCCGGTTCAAGCATTACCCAAACAGGGAATGGTAACGGTGCGAGTTCAGATCAAGATACTTCTACCGATGCGCTTTCCACGATTGTCCAAACGGGTAATAACAACACGGCAGATGCTGAACAAATGAATGGCTCTGAACGTTCAGAAGTGTGGATTACACAAACTACTGATGGCTCTGATGCTACAGCTAAACAGAATAATTCAGCCGACTCAAAAGCAACCATTGCTCAAAACAGTTTCAGTGTTGGTACTGCTTCGGTAACTCAAACTAACGGTAGTTTAAATACTGCTTTGGTCACGCAAACAGATTTTAGTAGTAATGCTTCAGCAACAGTTACTCAAAATGGTAGCAATAATGATGTGACTACTTACCAAGAGCACGTATTTGATACTAGTTTAACGGTTTCACAAGATGGTAACACTAACAACGCAACAGTAAACCAGGAGCATGTCAACAATAGTACCGCCTCTGTGAGTGTTACTGGTGATAGCAATACATCAACCATACGTCAGTACGGTTTCGGTGCCCATGAACCGGCTTCTGCAACTATTATTACAGATGGTAATTTGAATAATGTTAACATTAACCAAGATGACTCTTATCTAGCTGCAGCAAGCGTAACTCAAAATGGTGACAGTAACGTAGTTGTAGTGACTCAATTAAATGAATCGGATAACTCAGTTGTAACAATTACTCAACTTGATGCCAGCCAATCAGGCGATGTTAATGTAGCTCAAAATCAAGCTGCAGATTCTAGCGCAATAGTCGCGCAATCTGCTGTTTCTGGTTCAATGGTTGATATTGACCAAGGTCCTGGTTCTATGTTGATGGCTAATGTCACACAGACTGGCTCAATTGGTGGAAGTGCGACAATATTACAAGATGGTATGACTCAACGTACTACAGTAGATCAAGGCGGTGAAGGTAACATGGCTGATGTGTATCAAACAGCATCTGATAACATTGCTGATGTAAGCCAGTTTGGTGATTTTGGAACTGCGGATATTGATCAAACCGGTGCAAACAATGAAGGTTGGGTTAATCAGTCTGGTGGTGAGTACAATGATGCAGTTATTGCACAAAACGGCTCTGATAACTATGGCATTATTACGCAATCAGGTTTCGGTGCAGCTCTTGCTCATAACGTAGCCTCTATCACCCAGAATGGTATGAGTGACCGTGCGTCAATTACACAAAGTGGTGGTGCAGGTAATACAGCGGCTATTACTCAAAATTAATTTTTAATGAATCTAAATGCTAACAATTTGTTTAATGCCGTTCACCTAAGGTGAGCGGCATTTTTTTATTTTCAAATTGCCGCCTATTTTTCTAATCTTAAAAATGAGGATATCTTTTCCTGTTGGTCCTTTAGCTATGCATTAATCCAGTAAAAACTAATTCATGGGTGCGAGACATACTTTCACTTAAATCCTTGTATTCCTTTATTGAAGTGCACACCTAACCCAGCATAATATTTAACCAAACTTATTGGCTGATGAAGCGTTGAGCTATAAGGTTAAATGTGATTGAGAACGAAATAATCAACATAAACTATTATATGGATATATGTCACATTAAGGGTAGATAATTGATCATGTGCCATGATAAGTACATTATTTGACCGCTAAAATTGATGGGTGAAACACCAGATTTCGCCATGTTGATGACGAGACGAAATCATCATAATGAATTGATTACCTCTGAAAGGAGGTTTTGTTATGAACTTAATTCCTAGACATTCATTATTTGATATGCATGATATTTTGGTAACTTCTATTTTCCCAGCGCCGAAAGCAAAAGCACAAGGGATTTGGATTTTTTGTCCAAGAGTAGACATTAATGATAAGTCTGAACACTATGAAATTAGTGCAGATTTACCTGGCGTATATAAAAAAAAGATATTCACGTTACGGTTGATGGGGATTTGCTCACAATCGAAGCAACTACAGCCGAAGATAATGAGGAAAAAAGATTGGGCGTGTGATCAGAAAAGAATGTCGCTCTGGTAAGTATGTGCGCAGTTTTATCCTTGATAGCTAACCAAATGAAGCTGATATAAAAGCCTCATTTAAAAATGGAGTGCTTCATCTTCAAGTACAAAAAGTGAATGGCAAAACAGCTGAAAGTAAAAAATACCAACCTTATAATGTGTAAAATAAGCTTAAGCATGAGTTAGTAAATACATTAAAAGAGTATTCACGACAGCGACTTAATCTTAATGTTGAGATAATCGCCAGATAATGTCTAATAAGGAGCCCGCTGATGTTACCGGCTTCTTTATATGACTGAGCTAAAAACCGAATTTTGGAAAGAAGAAGTCTCCAAGTATCAATGTGGTGCTTCTTTAGGTTACTTTTTGGTAGAAGGCATATTATTAATTTATATTTGAATATAAATTAATAATAAAAAACGCGCCAATTGGCGCGTTGATATGGTTCTATTTTATGGAGATAATTAGAAACTGGCCGAGCGTGGGGCGCGTGGGAATGGGATAACATCACGAATGTTGTTAACGCCAGTCACATACGACACTAAACGCTCGAAACCTAAACCAAAACCTGAATGAGGTACTGTGCCATAACGACGTAGGTCACGATACCACCAGTAATCTTCTTGGCTTAAATCCATTTCAGCTAAACGTGCATCTAACACGTCTAAACGCTCTTCACGCTGTGCGCCACCGATAATTTCACCAATACCTGGTGCTAACACGTCCATTGCGGCAACGGTCTTACCATCATCGTTTAAGCGCATGTAGAAAGCTTTAATGTCTTTCGGGTAGTTCTTAACTACAACAGGCGCTTTAAAATGCTCTTCAGCTAAGTAGCGTTCATGCTCAGATTGTAAATCAATACCCCATTCAACTGCGAATTCAAACTTCTTACCACAGTTTTTAAGGATTTCAACTGCATCAGTGTAATCCACTTGAGCAAAATCACTGCTTACGAATGCTTGTAAACGTTCGATAACGGTTTTATCAACACGTTCGTTAAAGAAGTTTAAATCATCCATGCGTTCTTCAAGCACTGCGCTAAACGCGAATTTCAACATTTTTTCCGCTAACTCAGCCGCATCATCTAACGTTGCGAATGCCACTTCAGGCTCAACCATCCAGAATTCTGCAAGGTGGCGAGTGGTGTTCGAGTTTTCAGCACGAAACGTTGGGCCAAAGGTATATACTTTAGATAATGCACAAGCATACGTTTCAGCGTTTAACTGACCCGACACGGTTAAGAATGATTCTTTACCGAAGAAATCTTTATCGTAATCGACTTTACCTTCAGCTGTGCGAGGTAGATTTTCCATGTCTAAAGTAGACACACGGAACATTTCGCCAGCTCCTTCACAGTCAGAAGCCGTAATTAACGGGGTAGATACCCAGATAAAACCTTCTTGATGATAGAAGCGGTGAATCGCTTGCGATAAACAGTTACGAACACGAGCTACGGCACCAATAATGTTGGTACGTGGGCGTAAATGGGCAAGTTCACGTAAATGCTCAATAGAGTGGCGTTTGGCAGACATTGGGTAAGTATCTGGATCGTCAACAAAACCTGTGACCACAATTTCAGTGACTTGTAATTCAAATGCTTGACCAGCGCCTGGAGAGGCAACTACTTCACCCGTCATTACGACAGAGCAGCCAGCAGTCAATTTCAATACATCGTCATTGTAATTGGCTAGGCTATTAGGCAAGACACCTTGAATAGGGTCGAAACATGAACCGTCATACACGGCCAAGAAAGAGATACCCGCTTTTGAATCACGACGAGTTCTTACCCAGCCACGGACAGTGACTTGCGAACCAACGGCGTGTTCACCTTTAAATACAGAAGCGACAGATGCAATGCTCATTGTTGCTTTATTCTCCAACGTATCGAATATAAATATAAAATTGGGGTTTATCTTACCTTGCTGGTGGCTTTTCTCAAGCTGAAAACGCTATTCTAGGGTGATTAATGTGATACTTTTGAGTAAGTCGGTTAAATATATGGCTAATTAGCCTTTATATTCTCTCGTAAACCAAGGAAAGGCCATGTCTC
This sequence comes from Shewanella sp. SG44-2, assembly GCF_014164215.1. Lineage (NCBI taxonomy): Bacteria > Pseudomonadati > Pseudomonadota > Gammaproteobacteria > Alteromonadales > Shewanellaceae > Shewanella > Shewanella sp. SG44-2. The sequence goes on along the minus strand of NZ_JACJEU010000001.1, from coordinate 168,104 downwards.
GTTTAGGAATTATACAGGTTGTATTGACCGTTTTGTCGTTATTAGGCTGGAGCTTAGCCATTTATGCTTTGATTATTTTTGGAGAAGCCAGACCTGATCGCGCGGTAGGTTATTTTTTGAGTAAAGGTGCATCGGTACGATTAAACTGGGATCCTGAGTTAACCATTAAATTAGAGTATTTAATATGGTGGTGTGCTGGGGTTAGCTTTTTGAATCTGCTGGTAAACTTTTATGCAAAAGCCACCACTCGAATTGGTTTTTGGGTCAATATTCCGTTGTTGTTTTTGGTATCACTCGCAGCAGGTTTGTATATTCGCTATGTGGTGTAACATCACTCTGTGGATGCTTGTAACAATAGAACTGAGCTGAATACATAAAAGTTGATTATTTCAACTATCAATCTCAATCATCAATTGGGTATTACATCATGCGTGTGGTGTGATTAATTATCTTCTATGTGATGACACAGCAAATCGATAATGGCTGCCGTTACCCCCCAAATAAATTTGTCTTCAAATGGCATAAAGTGAACTTGATAATGTTCGCCGTGGCGATAATGAAATATTTTGTGACGGTTACTTCGCTCAATAAAAAAATTCAATGGTACAGAGAAACAATCATCCACTTCACCAGGGTCGAGCACCAATTCAAATGGCTGCTTTACCATCGCCACGACAGGGGTGATCTCAAAACCGGTAAAGGTTTTATGGGCTGGAAACACGCCTAAAACATCAACATTTTCTGACAATAAGCCAATTTCTTCGTGAGCTTCGCGCAACGCAGTGTGGATGGCATTAATATCATCAGGCTCAACTTTGCCGCCAGGAAAACTAATTTGCCCTGGATGGTGACGTAAATGCATTGGGCGTCGGGTTAAAATTAGATGTAATTGTTGCTCTATTTCAATAACAGGGATTAACACCGCAGCTTTGCGGCCAAGGTATGATGGGGGCGCAGAAGGGATGATTGAACCCAGACGATGTAAATTATAGCGTAAGGTAAATTCGTGTTTATTCATTGATGTTTTTAAATCCAATTAATAGCCTATTCGGTGTCATACCTATTCGATTAATTATGTGCTCAATCAGAGTCACTCAGTTTTTCAGTTTGAAACGCATTGTTGAAAGAATGGTTGTTTCCTTGTAAAACAATGCAACAAAGAAATGGAAAGCCTCTGTGGCTCTCAAGGGCGGGGTTCTGCACCTTCTATGCTGCTTAATATGCTTTTGACGTACGATTACATGGTCTATTTTTTGCCATAAAAAATAAGACATTTCCACCATCCATGGCGGTCAGATGCAGGAGATAGAGCAACGCAGCAGCAGTTGCCCAGAACAACGATGCCTAACAATCCTATTATTTACCTAGAAGCCACAGAACTCCCACTGAATGACCTGATAGTTAATCGAATTGGTATAAATATCCTGCAATGGGTAGCGCCCAGCAACTCATAGCATAACGATTTAATAAGCCTATCAGAATGCTCAATAGTTTGTGTAATTTGTTTGCTGCACGATTAACCGCTCCTACTTGATATCAGCCGTCTACACAACAATCCGAGTAACAATAATAATAGTGACATTGATTGCTTAATTGCGCCATTTTGTGACGCGCGCCCGATTATCGTGCATTTAATAGTCCTAAAATGATTGTGTGTGTAAACATTTGAATGTCAACATCGATTGGTAAGTAACTGATTTTTAGTTAGTAATCGTTGTCATTTTATTGCCATTAATCTGTCTTCAATTTGTTATGATGAACTGGCATGGTAACTGCTGGAATTAATGCAGTTAATTATCGCGAGGGAGACAAATATGGGACTAGAGAAGTTGCTATATTTGCAAGGCGTTGGGGCAGAGTTTATCGATTGTTTCGGTAATCTTGTTCACATACCCGCTAGGGACAGGCAGGGCATTTTAACCACGATGTTATTGCAATCATCGTTTCATCAACATGAACATCTTCATGATGAGTCCGACCCGCAATCATTTGATGTACAGGATTTTACTCAGCAGCAATTATCACAACCAAGGATAGACGCACGAATAGAGCTACTCGATGTACAGCCTTGGTTGCTTCCGCTACATACTTTTCAATGGTGTACTATTGATAAGCCTCATGTTGATGTCTATCTGCCAGAGAATTATGTATCTGGGTTTGTGGTGACCATCAGCGGTGAAAATATTGACACAATCTCGGTGAGTGCCAATGTATGTGATTGTGTTATTGCTGGCGAATATCATATTAATGATAAGCGTTATTGCCAATATCGCTTAATGCTTGATAACGCTACATTGAATTTAGGTTATCACCAAGTTGATTTAGCGTTTAATCATGATCCTCAGCGTAAAGACACCTTACATGGACAGTTGATGGTTGCACCGTCTACGGCTTATCAAGGTCGTTCAGCGCAACCATTTAACAACAATAAGGAATCATGGGGACTTAATGCGCAACTGTATGCTTTACGTAATGAGGCGCAATGGGGCATTGGTGATTTTGGCAATTTAGCTGAACTTATAGAGTATGCTGCCAATGCCGGTGCGGATTTTATCCTTCTCAATCCACTGCATGCTGTAGACATCAGCCAGCCAGATAACCCTAGTCCATACAGTCCAACGGACCGCCGTCGATTAAACCCTTTATATATACAAATTGAAGCCGTTGATGAATATAAGGCCCTCAATGGGGAACTCTTATCACAGAAGTGGCAACAAAAAAGGTTAGTGCTGAATCAAGCACATCTTATAAATTACGATGAAGTGCATAGCCTGAAATACGCAGCCTTCGAGAAAATGTATCAAATATTTTGTTCTCACCACGTCAAGCTCGAAACGCCACGGTACAAAGCCTATAAGGCATTTTTAGCACAAGATGAAGCTGCACTGATGCAGTTTGTTACCGTTGAAGTGGACTTGGCATCTAAATATTTCACTCAAGATGTTGGCTTTTATTTGTATCTACAATTTGTCGCTAATGAGCAATTACAAGCTTGCCAGTTGAATGCAAAACAATGTGGTATGAGTATTGGGCTTATCCGTGATTTGGCTGTCGGGGCGGTGAGTCATGGCGCCGAAATTAGTGCCAATGCCGATTTGTTTTGTGACAATGCCAGTATTGGTGCACCGCCAGATCCTTTTGCTGAACATGGCCAAAATTGGGGTTTAACCCCATTCGATCCGGTTAAATTAAAACAGCATGATTATAGTCATTTTATCCAGTTGGTTCGCAGTAATATGCAAAGTTGCGGGGCATTGAGAATTGATCATGTCATGGGATTACTGCGTTTGTGGTGGTGGCCACTACATGAAGAACTCGGTAATGGTTGTTATGTCTATTATCCGTTAGAAACCTTGTTAGCCATTGTTTGTTTAGAAAGTCAGCGCGCTCGTTGTATCGTGATTGGCGAAGATTTAGGCATAGTACCACCGGAAATTGTGGCGTGTTTGCAGGAAGCCGGCATTTTATCCAATGAATTATTTTATTTTTGTAAAGACCACAATCGCTTCAAATCACCACAAAACTATAAGCGTCAAAGCCTGATGATGCTGGCTAATCATGATGTACCAACGCTTTCTGCGTGGTGGTTTGGTGCTGACTTACTTCTACGACGTCAGCTCGAATTGATTGAAACCGATGACAAATTACAACAGGCCATAGACCAGCGTCAGCAAGAGAAACTGCAATTGATTGACTTGCTTATCCGCGAACAGGAATTTGAACTACCAACCTCCATTACATCGGTTGAACAATTAGATTTTGACAGTGTGTTATTGGCCTGGATACGTGTTGCCGCAAATGGCAATGCACAACTGTTTAGTGTGCAATTAAGTGATTTAGTCGCCGATAAACACGGGGTAAATATTCCCGGCACCTGGAAAGCATTCCCTAATTGGCAGCGTCGATTACCCCTTTCAATCAAACAAATGTCCCAAAGCCCTAAAGTGCAGCAACGTCTAGAAGCGATAGCATCAGCCCGAAAGTCCCGAACTCAAGCCAGTGCAGTTAACACAAGTGCAGTAAATACAAGAACAGTAAACACAAATACAGAAAACACATCGACATCCGATAAACTTGCCTATTAATGGATCATTGAATATGACTGTAGCGACCCCGTATTTTCAACAAGGTAGTGAAATAGCCTTATTAAATGGTGAGTACACAGATGTGTTTTCACTGCTTGGCATGCACAGTGTTAATGATGGTAAAGCGCTGGTTGTCCGTTGCTTAATACCTGGTGCGATCAGTGTTGATGTGTTGAGCGCTAAGGATGGACGTAAAGTGGCAACACTTGAGCAAGTGAACGAGCACGGTTTATTTGCCGGTAAAATGGGCCGAAGAGTGAAATCTTTCGCTTATTTATTACGGGTACAATATCCCTTGTGTGAGCAACTTATTAACGACCCATATCAATTTGACAGCATACTCAACCCTGATGACGTGTATTTATTTGGCGAAGGAAGCCAGTTGCAAACATACCATTTTCAGGGGGCTAATTGGCGCGAGCATCACGGTGTGAAAGGGGTTCATTTTTGTGTTTGGGCGCCTAATGCTAAGCAAGTTGCGGTGATGGGTGATTTTAATTTATGGGACAACAAGCGCCATATATTGCGTCACCATCCAGCCAGTGGGCTGTGGGATATTTTCATTGCTGAGGTTGAGCCCGAACAACACTATAAATACGCCATTAGCGATATGCATGGCAATCAAGTTATTAAGTCCGATCCTTACGCGGTCGCCATGCAACCATCACCTCATAATGCCTCGAAAATCCCTCATGTCGAACGTTATGACTGGCAAGATAGTCAATGGTTAGCAGATCGGGCAAGTCATCAGCCACACGTACAACCTATGTCTATCTATGAGGTGCAATTAGCATCGTGGCGACGCAAGGGGGATGACGGCCAGGAATATACTGATTACTCGCAGTTAATTGCCGAGTTAGTGCCTTATATCAAAGAGATGGGTTTTACCCATTTACAGTTAATGCCAATCAGTGAATATCCGTTTGATGGCTCTTGGGGTTATCAACCCGTAGGGTTATTTGCCCCTACGTATCGCTTTGGTGATGCCAATGGCCTTAGAGCTTTTATTGATGAATGCCACCAGCAAGGCATTGCGGTGTTACTCGATTGGGTGCCAGCACATTTTCCTCGCGATCCTCATGGCTTGGTGCGATTTGACGGTAGTTGCTTGTATGAACATGATGATCCCCGCAAAGGCGAACAACCGGATTGGGACACACTAATTTATAATTATGGCCGCGCAGAAGTACGCAGTTTTTTATACAGTAATGCCCATTACTGGTTAGATGAATTTCATTTTGATGGCTTAAGGCTTGATGCTGTGTCGTCTATGCTCTACCTCGATTACAGCAGAAGAGCGGATCAATGGATCCCAAATAAATTTGGCGGTCGTGAAAACCTTGAAGCTATCAGCTTTCTACAAGAATTAAATGCGCGCATGTACCAATGCTTCCCAGGCATTAACATGATTGCTGAAGAGTCCACCGCATGGCCAGGTGTGACGCAAGCCACCAGCAATAATGGCTTAGGATTCGGTTTTAAGTGGAATATGGGCTGGATGAACGACACTCTGCGTTATATCAGTTGCGATCCCCTTTTTAGGCGTTATCACCATGGTGAACTTACTTTTAGCTTGGTGTATGCCTTTACGGAACAATTTATTTTGTCACTCAGTCACGATGAAGTAGTTCACGGCAAGGGGTCGTTACTGCATAAAATTCCGGGTGATGACTGGCAGAAGTTCGCCACATTACGTGCTTATTATGGCTTTATGTGGACTCATCCGGGCAAAAAATTATTGTTTATGGGTAACGAATTTGCCCAGCGCAACGAATGGAACCATAACCAGAGCCTAGACTGGCATTTATTAACCTATGCACCACATCAAGGTGTGCAAGATTGGGTGCGCGATCTCAATCAATGCTATCAACAATATCCTGCATTATATCAACGCGATCATCATAGCGACGGTTTCCAATGGCTCGACTGCAACAATGCTGACAATAACATTTTGGTGTTTTGTCGTTTTGGAATGGACAAGCAACAACATGTGGTGATTGTGGTCAACATGTCTCCACAGGTTTATTACGACTTCAGAGTGGGTGTACCCACGGCGCAAAACTATCGCGAATTGCTTAACAGCGACCATCGCCACTATGGTGGCGGTGATGTCGTCAATGATAATCCCTGTGAAGCTCAGGCTACTCCATGGCAGGGCATGTCACACAGTATTGTTATCACAGTACCACCGTTGGGTTGCAGTATTTGGGTTCCAGAACTAGACGAACAAGATCAGCCTACGCAATAAGTGGGTGACGAAATAATGGTTTCAACTTTACAAGGGCATGTTATGGATATGACCAGCGGTTATCCTTATCCACTAGGGGCAACACTCGATGATAACGGGGTGAATTTTTCGTTATTTTCGGCGCATGCAACAAAAGTAGTGCTGTGTATTTTTGACTCCACAGGCTGTGTTGAAATAGCGCAATACATTATGCAGCATCAAACACGACAAATTTGGCATTGCCACTTATCGGGTGCTAAAGCGGGACTGCTTTATGGCTATCGAGTTTTTGGGCCTTACCAGCCTGAACTCGGGCACCGTTTTAATCATCATAAATTTCTGCTCGATCCTTACGCCAAAAGATTAGTCGGGGAAGTGACATACCACTCTGCGATTTATGGTTATGACATTGATGCCTTAAATGAAGATTTGTCATTTGATACTCAAGACAGCGCACCATACATGCCCAAATGTATGGTGTCAGACAGTCGATTTGTAAACGATATTCCAATTGCACCCCTTAATATTAGTCTCGCTAGAAGCATCATATTCGAGACTCATGTAAAGGGTTTTACTCAACAGCACCCCAATATTCAATTGTCCCAACAAGGGACGTTTGCTGGGTTAGCTAGCCAACCGATAATCGACTATTTACAAAACTTAGGGATTACCTGCATAGAGTTGTTACCCGTGCATGGCTTTTTTGATGAACCCTTTTTGGTGCAAAAAGGCCTGACTAATTACTGGGGTTACAACAGCATTGCTTTTATGGCTCCACATTCTGCTTATTTATCGGATGAGGGAGATATTGGCGAATTCAGACGAATGGTTTCTACACTTCATCTTGCTGGGATTGAAGTGATCCTCGATGTGGTTTTTAACCATACCGCCGAAGGAAACCATTTGGGACCCACTTTCAGTTTTCGTGGTATCGATAATGCCAGCTACTATCGATTATTACCCAATGAAAAACGTTTCAACATTAATGATACTGGCTGCGGCAATACCTTCAATCTTAATCATCCCCAAGTACTGATGCTGGTCATGGATTCGCTGCGCTACTGGGTAGAAGTGATGGGCGTTGATGGGTTTAGATTTGATTTAGCCAGTTGCCTTGGACGAGAAGCTTATGGATTTGATCGTGGAAGTGGCTTTTTTGATGCCATCACTCAAGATCCTGTGTTGTGCAAAGTCAAATTGATTGCTGAGCCGTGGGATATCGGCCCAGGGGGGTATCAGTTAGGCAATTACCCAGTGGCATTCAGTGAGTGGAATGACCGTTATAGAGATGCTATGCGCAAATTCTGGCGTGGCGACAGTGGTTTATCACCTGAGTTTGCCAAGCGGTTCCACGGTTCAAGCGATTTTTTCGAACATAACGGTCGTGGCCCTGCCGCCAGCATCAATTTTATTACTAGCCATGATGGTTTTAGTTTGCATGATTTGGTCAGTTACCGTGATCGTCATAACTTGGCCAACGGTGAAGAAAATCGCGATGGTCATCAAGAAAACTGTAGCAGCAATTACGGCATAGAAGGTGAGTGCGACGATGTCGATATTAATGCAATCCGCAGCCGACAAAAACGTAACTTATTAACGTGTTTGTTATTGTCTCAGGGGGTGCCAATGTTGTTGGCCGGCGATGAATCTAGCCAAACTCAGCAAGGTAATAACAATGCCTATTGCCAAGACAATCCTATTGGTTGGTTCGACTGGCAGCAAATAGATTGGTCATTGGTGAATTTTACCGCTCAGTTGATCACCTTACGTAAACGCTTTCCTATGTTATGCCATCAAGCATTTATTCATAAACCTGAAGCACTATTCGATAATGGTCTAGCATGGTTTAACCGCCAGGGTGAGGTGATGAACAAATGCCATTGGGGTGAGTATCAAATCCGGACTTTGAGTGTCATCTTAACGGGAAATTTAGCTCATGCTGATGTTGGCGCTGTCGCTGAGAGTACAGAAGCATTGTTATTGATGATTAATACAGACGAGTTAGCGCATACCTTTACTCTGCCACAATTACCCCATCTTCGATATTGGCATTGTTTATTACATACCCAAGAAAGTGAGCCTTCAGTGGATGAGGATCAGCAAGTCAGTTTAATGAGTCGTAGTTTAATGTTATTCCATACCGAGTTTACAAGGAGCAATTGATGACCACAGCGAAAGATAACGCCAGTGCTAATATCAGTAAAACCAATAGTAAAGTTGAAGTCACTGCCGAGATATTAATAGACGAACAAGATTGTTCTCACGAAGAACCTTGCGATAGCTTAAAAGCCTTATTAGCAAGACATATGCGCTACGAGTTATGTAGAGACGATCACGATAAACATGAATTGTTTAATGCCTTAGCACAAAGCGTTAAGGAACAAATGCTTGATGACTGGCGACAAACACGGCTCAAGGATAATCAATATCAACAAAAACAAGTGGCCTATTTGTCATTAGAGTTTCTGATGGGCCGAGCATTAGGCAATGCATTATTAAGTTTAGACATTACCGAGGATGCTCAACAAGTACTCACAGAGTACGCCACTAATTTAGAGCATATTGAACAAGTTGAGCATGATGCAGGGTTAGGAAATGGTGGACTTGGACGCTTAGCGGCTTGTTTTCTCGACAGTTGTGCTAGTTTGGATTTACCCGTTACAGGTTATGGTATCCGATATCAATACGGCATGTTTGTACAAAAAATAATAGATGGTTATCAGGTAGAGCGACCCGATCGTTGGTTACGAAATGGTAATCCTTGGGAAGTCCGAATTTCTAATCATATTGTTTCTGTCCCTTTTTATGGTCATACCGAAACCCATTCTTTTAAGCAGGGACATCGGCATCATGTTTTGGTTAACACTCAAAAAGTATTAGCTATTCCATATGATATGCCTATTCCTGGTTATAAAAATAATCGTATTAACACCTTACGTTTGTGGAAAGCGGAAGCCAATGATGACTTCGATTTAGCAGAGTTTAACGAAGGTGATTATGCAGAAGCAGTAGCGACTAAAAACTTGGCTGAACAAATTACCATGGTGTTGTATCCCAATGACGCTAGCGTTAATGGTAAAGAGTTACGGCTGAAGCAACAATATTTTTTATCTTCAGCCAGTTTACAGGACCTATTAATCCGTTATGTGAACAAGTTTGGTGAAGATTTTAGCCACTTCAGTGAGCTTAACGTAATGCAGCTTAACGATACACATCCTAGCATTGCGGTGCCAGAATTGATGCGATTGTTGCTTGATCAATATGGCTTAAGTTGGGACGCTGCGTGGGCAATTACAAGTCAGTCGATGGCATATACCAATCATACTTTATTGCCAGAGGCATTAGAGCGTTGGTCAGTTCCTATGATGAAAAATATGCTTCCTCGTATTGTCGAAATCATATTTGAGATTAATGCACGGTATTTAGAGTTAGTGGCACATCATTGGCCTGGTGACATTCAAAAGCTGACTGAGATGTCAATTATTGAAGAGGGCGGAGAACAGCAAGTTCGTATGGCCTACTTAGCCATCGTTGCCAGTTTCTCTGTTAATGGTGTGGCAGGGTTACATACTCAGTTACTCAAAGAGGGGTTATTTAATAACTTCTATCAATTATGGCCTAACAAGTTTAATAACAAAACTAACGGTGTAACTCCTAGACGTTGGCTAGCATTTTGTAACCCTAAATTATCTTCGTTGATTTGTAGTCGTTTAGGCAATGATTGGATTAAGGATTTGTCACGGCTTAAGGGGCTAAATGATTGTATTAGTGACAAAGCATTTGTTAAAGAATGGGCCCAGGTAAAATTTGAGAATAAACAATCATTAACCCAATTTATGAGACAGCAGTGTGGCGTCGAATTTGATCCTAAGATGATGTTTGATGTGCAAGTTAAGCGTATTCACGAATACAAGCGCCAATTGATGAATATCCTACATGTTATCCATTTATATCGCCGTATTCTTAATGGAGACACGCAGGATATGGTGCCGCGTTGCGTGTTAATTGGTGGAAAAGCAGCCCCTGGGTATGCCATGGCAAAACAGATTATTAAATTGGCCAATAATGTAGCCCATATGGTGAATTCAGATCCTCTTGTTACGCCATATTTACGCATGGCATTTATACCTAACTACAACGTCAGTGCGATGGAGAAAATTTGTCCGGGCACTGATTTATCTGAGCAAATATCAACAGCTGGTAAAGAAGCCTCAGGTACAGGCAACATGAAATTCATGATGAATGGTGCCTTGACCATTGGCACATTAGATGGTGCCAATATTGAAATGCTTGAAGAGGTTGGCCATGAAAACTTCTTCTTATTTGGCTTAAATGCTAGCCAAGTAACGCAAGCTCGTATGGATTACCAACCTCAACACATTATTGATCATTCGCCAGCCTTTCAAGGGGTGATGAATATGTTAGAAAGTGGTCATTTTAATTTGGTCGAACCGGGGATTTTCGACAGCATTATTGCCTCGATTATCGACCCTAATGATCAATGGATGACGGCCGCTGATTTTGACAGTTATTGCCAAGCACAAGCGCTGGTGGCAAAAACCTATCTTGATCAAGATAGTTGGCAAGAAATGAGTATTAAAAATACCGCTGCAAGCGGGCGTTTTTCAAGCGACAACACCATAGCGGGCTACCGCGACGAAATTTGGATGAAAAAGTAAAACAGGGAAAGTGATGTGATGCCACAAATAAGATAAATCATGTATCAATGTTTATTTTTTAATGGCTATATTAAATAGCAAAATGGAGTCTGCTTATGAGTAATATTCGTTATATTAGTAATTTAACCCGTGATACCTATGCGTTGATTTTAGCGGGTGGACGTGGTTCACGCTTGTACGAATTAACCGATTGGCGCGCTAAGCCCGCACTATATTTTGGGGGGAAATATCGCATTATTGATTTTCCATTATCAAACTGTATTAACTCCGGAATACGCCGCGTGGGGGTGGTGACACAATATAAGTCGCATTCATTAATTCGTCATGTTACTCGTGGCTGGGGACATTTTAAAAAAGAGCTAGGGGAGTCGGTTGAAATACTACCGGCTTCTCAACAAACATCAGGTAACTGGTATCAAGGTACTGCAGATGCCGTATTCCAAAATATTGATATTATTAGACAGGAAATTCCGAAATATGTGATGATCCTATCTGGTGACCATATATATCGTATGGACTATGCCGGCTTGTTAGCTGCCCATGCAGAATCAGGTGCTGAAATGACGGTGTGCTGTTTAGAAACACCTATTGATGAAGCCGCTGGAGCTTTTGGGGTAATGGAAGTTGATAGCGATCATCGGGTGATTGGCTTTGAAGAAAAACCAGCTGAGCCTAAATCGATACCAAGCGATCCAACAATGTGTTTAGCTTCTATGGGCAACTATGTATTCAACACTAAGTTTTTATTTGAACAGTTAAAAAAAGATGCCAATAACGAAAAATCAGATCGTGACTTTGGCAAAGACATCATTCCAGCCATTATTGAAAATCACAAAGTGTTTGCATTTCCATTTTCCAGTGCGGTTGCTGGACAACCTTCATATTGGCGTGATGTTGGGACATTAGATTCGTTTTTTCAAGCAAACATGGAACTGTTATTACCCACACCGCCACTCAACCTTTATGATGCAAAGTGGCCAATTTGGACCTATCAAGAGCAGTTACCACCCGCTAAATTTGTGTTTGATGATGATGATAGGCGCGGTATGGCTGTGGACTCTATTGTTTCCGGTGGCTGTATTATTTCAGGTGCTAAAGTTAAACGTTGTGTATTGTTTGATGAAGTGAGGGTATGTTCTTATTCGTTTGTAAAAGACTCGGTTTTATTACCCGATGTGGTGGTATTGAAGAACTGTAAAATCCAAAATGCCATTTTAGATCGAGGTTGTATCATCCCTGAAGGAATGGTGATTGGTTATAATCATGATCACGATAGGGCTAAGGGTTTTAGGGTATCCGAAAAAGGCGTTACTTTAGTAACACGGAAAATGTTGGGTTTACCTGTTGGCTACGAATAAGGACTGTAAATGACTCAAGATAGTGTAAAGCGAGTACTGCTGGTGGCAGCAGAAAACGATGCACTGCACGGCGTTAAGGTGGGTGGCATGGCGGATGTTATCCGCGATTTGCCCCCTGCATTAGCCATATGTGAAGTGATAGCCGATGTTGCTATGCCAAATTATGGTTTTTTGGCCCAGCGATATCATGCTATGCATATGGTTGATATTGAGGTGTGCTTTGCTGGTGAACACCACACTGTAGCTGTGTATCGAATGCCTAGGCCACAAAACAAAGATGACATAGCAGCGGTCAGCAAAACTGATGCTGACGATTCAATAGCGCAAATTTATTTATTTGATCATCCGTTATTTAACCATCACGGTAAAGTCTATTGTGACGGTTCCGCCGACAGACCTTTTGCCGAAGACGCGACAAAGTTTGCCTTGTTCTCACTCTGTGTTGCCACTAGTTTAGTGCAAGGAGTATTACCGCGTGTTGATGTGTTACACCTTCACGACTGGCACACCGCCATGGTGGCAATGCTTCGCAGTTGTGTTGATGAATTTGCAGTCTTAAAGGCTTTACCTTGTGTATTTACGATTCACAACTTGGCATTACAAGGGATCCGCCCCTTTACCGGAGATGATTCTTCATTCGGCCATTGGTTTCCCCAATATATGGGTAAGTTAAATCCAATTGCGGATAACAGCTTGTTTGATCCTCGTTATGACAATTGCATCAATCCCATGAGAATGGGGATTGTACTGAGTGACAAAGTGCATTTGGTGTCACCGACCTATGCTCGAGAAGTGCTAATACCATCTGACTATATTAAAGGTTTTTTTGGTGGAGAAGGTTTAGAGAACGACTTAAATGCTAAATGTCAGCAAGGCAAGTTAGTCGGGATCATTAATGGTTGCGTTTATGATGAGGTTAATAACACCGATGAACCTCATCATCATGATTATGCGGCATTATTACTTAAAGCTGAAAATACCCTTATTAAATGGCAAGCTAAGGTTGCTAATGTCAACGTGATAGATTCGATTGCGCTCACCCGTATTAGCCAATATAAACATGCACTATTGGCCAACACCCAGTTGCTAAAAAACAGTCAGGTTGTTCCCGATACAGACCGTTTTCTGTTGACTTTTGTTGGACGTTTAACCGAACAAAAAATGTTAATTTTATTACAACCATTTATTGATGCAGAAGGTCAAACCACCACAAAAACCGTGTTAGATGTGATAGTAGAATCGCTTAAGCGACATCAACCGAGTGGGGTGTTTATGTTGCTTGGTAGCGGTGATCTGCATATTGCTAAGGCACTGCAGGCTACAGCGGCGCGTTATGATAACTTTGTGTTTTTACACGGTTATGATGAAGCATTATCTGAGCAACTTTATCAATCGGGCAGTTTATTTTTAATGCCAAGTTCATTTGAGCCATGCGGAATAAGTCAAATGCTGGCAATGCGGGAAGGGCAGCCTTGTTTGGTTCATGGCGTGGGCGGATTGAACGACACTATTATAGATAATGTCAGTGGTTGGGTGTTTAATGGTGAAACGCTAGCAGCGCAAGCGCAAGCTCTGGTTGAACGTGTTAATCAAGTGTTCGAGTTATATGGCAGCGATACTTGGCAACAGGTGAAGCACAATGCCGCCAAACAGCGATTTAGCTGGGACGATGTCGCGAAGCAATATCTTGCAAAGCTCTATGTCACGAATGCTAATGATCATTAAACATCGTCAGTAAACACGATCAATAAGGATTAGTCCGTTAGCAAGACAACTCAAGCCAATGTTATTAACCAATCGTTCTCTGTTCAGCTTGAGGTAATAAAAAAGCCAATCAAACATGATTGGCTTTTTTATTTTCAGCGCGGTTATCGGCTGATTAATGCTTACTAATAAAGATTATTTAGTAGGTGTAGCGTAGATCTAAGTAATAGTAGCCACCGTTAAAACCAAATGGAGTATTAGTCAGTGGGTATACAAATATGCCGTTAAAATTATTATCCTCAGGGCGTTTCTCTGGATAAGTATCAAACAGGTTTTGTACCCCTAACGTAACAGCAAGATTATCTGTTGCACGGTAGCGAGTACTTAAATCTGTGGTCCATCTTGCACCATATTCCACTTCACTAGATGAATAACCCACGGTATATTCACCGAAATAACTGAAACGTAAGTTAGTGGTGAAGTCATCATATTGATGAGTTAAACCGATGTTAGCGGTATTTTTCGGATTAGCTTCCGTCATGCGAACGACTTCAATATTATCAAATAGTTCGTCTTCTAATCCGTTGAGGATCGAAGGCAAAGAAATTGACTCAATTTCAGTTTCTTTGTATGAGTAAGCAAGGTTTGCTTTTAAATCGCCGTATTCACCAAGGTCAAAACCTTGAGTGATAACTAAGTCTACACCTTGAGTTTTAGTATCAACCGCATTCATAAAGAAACGAGCCGAGTCGGCATTGGTGCCTTCAAGAATGGCAGCAATGGCAGGTGAGCTTTCTTTGTCGATAGAGCCTGACAAAATGATTCTGTCATCAACATTGATTTCATAAGCATCTAATGTCACTGCAAAGCCATTGTCGCCTGTGTAAACAATACCTGCACTATAAGAGTGTGATACTTCAGCTTTAAGATCAGGAATTCCTAGCTCTGCTCTAACCGGTGATAACTGGTTAAAAGTACCTGACTCTCTAGGAATAAACTCACCAGTGACCGGATCTGGATCAAAGAAAGTTGATACGTTGGTAAAATAAAGCTGCTGTACACTTGGCGCGCGGAAACCAGTGTCGGTGGTTAAACGAAGTGCCACACTGTCTGTTAGCTCATATCGACCAGACAATTTCCAACTGGTATTGCCACCGAAATCTGAATAGTCTTCATAACGAACGGCTGCCGCCCAATAAAAGTCATCGGTAAGTTGGTTTTCAAGTTCGATGTACAAACCAAGGTTTGTGCGGTCTTCATCTACTTCAGATTCTTTAGTGAAACCACCAAATCCCTGACTACCACCTGATTTATCTTGGTAATCGCCTTGGATATACGATTCTTCTTGGCCAGCTTCAATTTGATAGCCACTTTCGCGCCATGTGATGCCCATTGCTACGAGTAAGTCTGAGTCATTGGCAAAATCGTAGTAGGTTGAAGCATCTAAGTTTAGATTCAGCTCACTGGTTGATAACGTACCAGCATCAAAGTTTGTTGGGCTGTTAGGGCCAAGCGAAGCATTAATGCTGTTTTCAACATTGTATTCAAAGCTGTTGCTACCAAAACCAACTGATGAATCAATTTCCCATTGGCCCAACTCAAACTCATAACCGGTGACTAAAGAGTAATCGATAATTTCTGGGCTTATTTGTGGTAAAAAGCCATCTGGATACACTTCAATAACGTTACGAGAATCCAACGCACGACGATAAAAAGCGCCTGAAGTTGAGCTGCGTTTGCTAATACCACCAAAGGCATAAAGCTTACCGTTGGTATCTAATCCTTGCTGAGCATTTAAAAATAAACCGTAGTTGTCATAATCACTGTCGCCAACATGATGATTTTTACGATCGAATGTGGCTTCACGTGGATCAAGACTACCATCTGCGAGCGTCGGATATTGCTGACGTGGATCGAGACCTGCACGGTTAGTTGAATTTTTCTGGTGTGCTTCTAAAGACACATTCACAAAGCCGTCTTGGCTAAAACTAAAACCTTGATTAATGCCTAAGCGTACTTGTTCACCGTCGCCTTCGTAGGTTTGGCCTACCTGGGCGGCAATGCTGCCACCTTCGTCGCTGTCTTTCAGTACGACGTTGATTACACCTGCAATCGCATCAGATCCGTATAGCGCTGACGCACCGTCACGTAAAATTTCAATCCGCTTGATTGCTGTCATTGGAATGGCATTAAGGTCAACGTTAGATGAACCTTTGCCTAACGTGCCAGCTAAGTGAACCAATGCTGAACCGTGGCGACGCTTACCATTTACCAACACTAAAGTGTGATCAGGTGACATGCCTCGTAAGCTTGCAGGGCGAACCGCGTCGCTTCCATCGGTAATTGACGAGAATGGAAAGCTGTAGCTGGGCGCAGCAAACTGCAATGCCTTAGCAGTTTCGGTGATGCCTGTTGCTTCAAGTTGTTCTGAGGTAATAATATCGACAGGGGTTGCACTGTCTGTGGCGGTACGAAGGGCAATACGCGATCCAATAACCTGAATGCGCTCTAGGTTTTCACCTTCTTCTGCAGCGATTGCTACTGGGGCTGAAATACTGGCAATAACGGCCAAAGATACGAGACTTTTATACATTAGCAATCCTGCGATAACGTTATGATTAATTTTGTAACATTATAGATCATTTTCGCTGGTACATAGGTCGCTTTAATATAGGCTTGGTTAGTTCAATCAGGCATATCTCATGACACTCTGATCTAGTAAAACGCTATAACTCATCCATTGTGATTACAATTGCTTATAAGCATAAACAAACGCCTGTTAATAGTAACAGGCGTTTAACATTCTTTTGTTAATGAGACTTAATCGCTTGATGAGCTGTTAGCTGGGTAAGCTCGTTTGGTGAGATGTAATGAAGCTCGCCATGGCATCTTCTGCACGAGCTTGTGCAGATCCCCAAGTGTCTGAGCTTGTCATGGTTTCAACCACTTCGTAATAACATTTAATTTTAGGTTCAGTACCCGACGGGCGAACAATGACTCGAGCGCCACCTTCTAAGGCATAAATCAACACATCGCTGCTAGGTAAATCAATGGCTTGTTTGCTGCCATCGGCGTCAGTTCGCTGTAGACTTTTTAAATCGTCGGTCGAGATCACCGCATACTCACCAATTTTCACGGGTGGATGTTCGCGTAAATAGGCACCAATATTTGGCGTGTCAGCATTAAGGGCAATACTCACTTGTTTATTAAGGTGAAATCCGTGTTGGCGATAAATCTGCTCGAGTTTATTCCAAATGGTTTGTCCATTATCTGCAAGTTCTGCAGTCAGTTGGGCAAAGGCCACTAATGCCGATAATCCATCTTTATCCCACACTAAGTTACCAATGGTGTAACCGAGTGCCTCTTCATAAGCGAATAAGAACTGATTGTCAGCTTGGTGCTTGGCAATACCGACATTCATTAACCACTTAAAGCCAGTAAGAGTGGTATAGCTTTGGGTACCAAACTCAGTGGCAATTTTAGACAACAGGCTTGAGGACACGATAGTAGTGCCAGTAAGTTGCTTATTTTTAGGTGCATGGCTGAGTAAGTAGTGACCAAATAACACTCCAACTTGGTCGCCTGTCAGCATTTGGTAGTCGCCATTTTCAGTGCGAGCGGCAACAGCAAAGCGGTCAGCATCAGGGTCGTTGGCACAAGCGAGTGTAGCATTGTGCTTTTTGGCTTCAGCAATCACCAAATCCATTGCGCCTTTTTCTTCAGGATTTGGAAAGTTTACCGTAGGAAAGTCGCCATCAGGTTCACGTTGAGCCGCCACTGAATACACTTGGGTAAAACCAGCATCATTTAATACCGTTTCAGCCATGTCGGCACCAACACCGTGCATTGCGGTGTAAGCTAAACTGACTTTGTCTTGTCCGCTGTGGTATTGCAGCTCTTTAGCTTCACGTATTCCTTGGCGATAGGCTTGATAGAAATCGTCTTGTAACCAAGTAAGCTTATCTTGTGATATTGCGTCATCTAAGGCTAAAAAGGGAATCGCCTGAGTGGCAGCCCGAGTAATTTGGGCTGCTATGCCTGTGTCGTGAGGAGGAATAATTTGCGCGCCATTTTCCCAATAGACTTTATAGCCATTGTATTGTGGTGGGTTATGGCTTGCGGTAACCACAATGCCAGCCGCAGCGTTAAGATGTTTTACTCCAAAAGCGACTAACGGCGTGGCGGCTACCTTATAGGTTAAATGCACGTTAATGCCCATAGCGGTTAATACACTTGCGGCATCATGGGCAAAGGTAAAGGAATCATGACGTCCATCGTAACCTATTACTACACCACGTTCGGCAGCATTGTCGATTTGCTCGAGTAAGTAAGCTCCCAGACCGACAGTGGTTTGGCGGATAACCAAACGGTTCATCGCCATAGGGCCAACGCCCACTTCACCTCTTAGCCCTGCAGTGCCAAACGCTAAACGACCCGCAAAGCGCGCCGCTAGCTCGGTTTCATTGCCGTTATCAATTAATGTTTGCAGTTGTGAGCGGGTGTGTGGATCGGGATCGTTATTGAGCCATTGGTTGATTTGATGTTGAAGATGGGTATTCATGAGTAACCTCATTGATAATCATTTTCAATAACAGTAGAAAAATACCGCCGCAAGAACAAGTAAATTCGTCTTAAAGTGGATAAAAATAACAAATTGTATTCATGATTTATACGCTTAATCTACATGCTTAAACGCGATCATTAGCCTATAAAAAATCAGTTGTAGTTAAATATCAAACCTATAAACCGTGTAGATCAATTTTGAAGCTTTTATATATAAACTTAAAAACGTTGTATAGATAGAAACCTATAGCGTGCATAGTGGCGTCACAGCAAAAGTGTGGCTATACACGCAAATACAAAAAAGGCTTATGGATATCATCCACAAGCCTTTTATAACGCGATTAAAATAACGCGTTCAAAATATCTTTTGCTTAGACAGCATAATTTTGTGGGAAAAACGCACGTTTTGCGTCTTCATCAAATTCTGCTTTAAATTGAATACTTTTACCCATGTCTCTGGCGCGTTCAACAGCAGGACGGTTGTTGATGCTGTTAAACCAGCGTTGAATATTCGGGTAAGTGGCAAGGGCATCTTGACCTAATACATAGCCGACTTTATCAACCCAACCCCATGCAGCGATATCGACAATGCTCAATTCATCACCCACGATAAATTCACGGTTATTAAGATGTGCGTCAAGTACTTGGTAATGACGTTGAGTTTCACGTAGATAACGGTTTGTTGCGTAATCTATTTTCTCAGGTGCATGGTGAGTGAAATGAACACATTGACCAGAATAAGGGCCTAAACCAGTGGCGACAAACATTAACCACGACAGAAGCTCACCACGATTTTCTGGGGTTGCAGCTAATTGACCTGTTTTGTCAGCAAGGTATAAAAGAATAGCATTAGAATCAAATACCCTTACGCCGTTGTCTTCAATAGCGGGTGTTTTGCTGTTTGGGTTAATCGCTTTGAATTCAGCGCTATGTTGCTCACCTTTTAAGGTATCCACAGGCACGAGTTCAAACTCAAGGCCTGTTTCTTCGAGGAACAAGGCAATTTTCATTGGGTTAGGGCCTGGATGGAAATAAAATTTAATCATGTGAACTCCTTAGTAAGTAAGAAGCGTATTTAAGCAGGTTTTGAACGAATGCTCAATATGTATTTGAGCGATCGTTCATGGTTGAAGGTAGTTTGAGTGAATATCATGAGTAATAGTTTAAAACTTGTAATGAAAATGACTTGAAACCTAAAGTTACACCTGAAAAATAATGAGTCGCTCAGTCAGTATTAAAGGGTGTGTATTGAAAGATAATTAGGTTTTAAGAAAACCAACAGATGTAAATAAACTCACATGAATACTGACGCTAATACTGGTTTGGCGAGTAGGGAAATACCTTAGGAATAATGTTAGTTACCATCAGTTGTTATCAATATTGGCGTAAACTTGGTTTCGAGATTATTCGTTATCAAGTTCACGAGTACAGAGAAATCAAGCATCAGCTGATCTTGGTATACATCGATTGAAAGGAGTTTTATGCCTTATGTATCTTGCTAGACACGAGTTCATTTTTAAACTAATCAAGCCATTGCGATGTGCACCCTTGGGTCATTTATATTCCCGTACTTTGACAATTTGACGATTCGATAAGTCAAGAATAACCGTCATTCATGCAAATCGGGATTGTCTGTCTACTTAATGTCTATCGATAGCTGTTTATTACTGATTCAAACTCGTCAACAAAGGTAGTATTTTACTAACCTTATCAAAGCTTTCTTGATATTCCGCCGCACCATTAGAGTCGGCAACAATACCACCACCTGCCCAGCAGTAAATGTGGTTTTTTTCAGTGACCAAAGTACGAATGGTTATACTGGTGTCCATGTTTCCGTTTTGGCTTATATAGCCGATGCTGCCGCAATAAAGATTACGTCTGGATGGTTCTAATTCTTCAATGATTTCCATAGCGCGGATTTTTGGTGCACCGGTAATTGACCCTCCAGGAAAGGCGGCGTTAAGTAAATCGAATGCTGTTTTGTGTGGTGCAAGTGTGGCGGTAACCGTACTAACTAGATGATGCACAGCAGGGAAGCTTTCAATGGCGAATAACCTAGGCACCTTAACTGAGCCTGGGGCGGCGACTTTACCGATATCGTTTCTTAGCAGGTCAACAATCATCACATTTTCGGCGCGGTCTTTCTCGGAAGAAATTAATGCGCTAGCGGCTTGTTGATCCAAAATGGGATCATGATGGCGCGGCATGGTGCCTTTAATGGGTTTAGTTTCGATATATTGATCGTTAAGTTTAATAAAACGTTCTGGCGAGATAGATAACATACAGTGATTATCTACCCGCATAAATGCCGAAAAAGGTGCTTTGTTAGCCAGAGATAAAGCACAATAAGCTTGCCATTCATCCCCTTGGTATTGAGCTTCAAATCGTTGGGTTAAATTGATTTGATAACAATCACCACTCAATAAATACTGCTGCACTTGATTAAACTTATGTTGATACTGTTGATTATCTATCTGATTAATCCAAGCAGTAGCTAATCTAAACGGCTTTGATGTTATCGCGTCACTGGCTGATTTTTCTATTTTGGATTCAATTAAATTCAATTCAGTATTCAATGCGATTTTACCTTGATAATGATAAGCATACCAAGACTTATCGCTATAGCTGTAAACCAGAGAAAAATCATAAAACCCGATATTCATATCATCAAGATGAATATCTTTAATGGCAATTTGTGGCAAAGTTTCAATGTTTCGACCAAGGTCATATCCAAATGCGCCTAGGGCTCCGACACTAAATGCATGCTGGCTGTCTTGCGCTACCGGGTATAACCGCGCATGCAGTTCCGCTAATGTATTAAAAGGGTTGGCGTGGCTATCTATTTTAATGTTGAGTGTTTCGATGGCTGGATCTTTGCTACTAAATTGACAGACGCCATCGCTGCTAGTTAACGTTGCAATAGGATTAAAACCGATAATATCGAATTTGGCATCTTGGTGCGGAGCATTGGCTGAGTCGAGTAGTATCGCCCATGGCTGGTGGCTTACCAGTGAAAATAGCTGCTTTGTGTCTATTTTCCAGTCCAGTTTTTGCATAAATAGTGCGTTTTTTGCCCGCGCAGACATCGATAACCCTTATCTAAAATGTGATGTAGCCCAAAAAGGATGGAAAGAGTATCATATTGGTCTTAATAGTTAATATTAAATCGATTCTAATAAAAACGATAACCATGTTAGGCCGCAATGGCTGCTGGAGCGCCCCATATGTCGACGAATACCCCATCTCACTCTACAACTCATTCTACAATGTCTAGTCAAGCTGTCGTGATTAAACAAGCTGACTTCATTGAAAGTATTGCTGATTCTTTGCAATACATTTCGTATTACCATCCCAAAGACTTTGTTGATGCGATGACCAAAGCTTACGAACGTGAAGAAAGCACTGCGGCTAAAGACGCCATTGCTCAGATTCTGATTAACTCGCGCATGTCAGCCGAAGGCAAACGCCCTTTATGCCAAGACACTGGAATTGTCACCACCTTTGTTAAAATTGGTATGTCTGTTCAGTGGGATAAAACTGACATGACGGTTCAAGAAATGGTTGATGAAGGTGTACGCCGTGCTTACACCAATCCAGATAATCCATTACGTGCATCAATAGTGTCAGATCCTGCCGGTGCGCGTAAAAATACTAAAGACAACACACCATCAGTTGTTCACATTGACATGGTTGCTGGCAATCAAATAGAAGTGATGATTGCCGCTAAAGGTGGTGGGTCGGAAAACAAATCAAAAATGGCCATGCTTAACCCGTCTGACGATATCGCAGCTTGGGTAGAAAAAACATTACCGACAATGGGCGCGGGTTGGTGTCCACCGGGTATGTTAGGCATCGGTATTGGCGGCACCGCTGAAAAAGCGGCTGTATTAGCCAAAGAATCATTAATGGACCCTGTTGATATTCATGAGTTGATGGCTCGTGGTGCAGAGACCACAGAAGAAAAGCTTCGTTTAGACATTTTTGAACGAGCAAATAATTTAGGCATAGGCGCTCAAGGGTTGGGCGGATTAACCACAGTATTAGATGTTAAAATTAAATCTGTACCGACTCATGCAGCGTCTAAACCGGTCGTGATGATCCCTAACTGCGCAGCAACGCGCCATGTGCATTTCCATTTAGATGGCACTGGTCCAGTCGATTTAGTACCACCATCGTTATCTGATTGGCCTGAAATTACTCGTGAAGCAGGTGAAAACACTCACCGTGTGAATTTAGATACGGTCACCCAAGCTGAAATCGAAACCTGGAAGAGTGGTGATACCTTATTACTCAACGGTAAAATGCTGACTGGCCGTGATGCTGCTCATAAGCGGATTCAAATGTTACTTGAGTCAGGTGAAGGTTTACCAGCCGGTGTCGATTTTACCGGTAAGTTTATTTATTACGTTGGCCCAGTCGATCCAGTCGGTGATGAAGTGGTTGGCCCTGCAGGCCCAACAACGGCAACTCGTATGGATAAGTTCACTGACATGATGTTAGACCAAACAGGCCTAATGGGCATGATTGGTAAGTCTGAGCGAGGCCCTGAAACGGTTGCTTCAATTAAAAAGCACAAAGCAGTGTATTTAATGGCTGTTGGCGGCGCGGCATACCTAGTGTCTAAAGCGATTAAGAAATCACGTGTTGTCGCATTTGAAGATCTAGGCATGGAAGCGATTTACGAATTTGATGTGCAAGACATGCCAGTGACCGTGGCGGTTGATACCAATGGTGTTAATGCACACGAAACTGGCCCAGCGATTTGGAAAATTAATATCGCTAACAGCAAAGCTAACAAGTAAGCCATCGATAACATTGTGCTTACACATAAGCGATAAGTGTCAATGTGATTAAACGCTCGGGTTTACAGCTTTTTACAAAAGGCTTGTTGCCTGAGCGTTTTGCTTTGGTTAGTCTGCAATATACATTTTATGATTACGTTTGATATTGGCTGTTTTTGCGGCCTAAACGTAATACGTTTTACTTAAATAACTGAGACATGATAACAATGAAAAAGTCTTCTGTATTATTCGCACTGATTGCTGCTGGCATGGCAACATCAGTGTCTGCGGCTGAGCCCGCAGCTTTTAATGTTCAACAACTGGTTAACTTAAATAAGTTGCATTCAGCAGCCGTATCAAATGATGGTAAAACCATGGTATACGGCGTAAAAGTGGTTGATGATAAAGGCGAGGGCAACTCAGATCTTTATCTTCTCGACTTGAACGATAAAAATGCTAAGCCAAAGCAACTTACTTCGGCTGCAGGCACTGAACACGATGTCAGCTTTTCGCCAGATGGAAAATCTATTTATTTCCTCGCCAGTCGTTCTGGTACCAGTCAATTGTATCAATTGGCCCTTGATGGTGGAGAGGCTATTGCGGTTACTGATTTACCGTTAGATATCAATGGCTACAAATTGTCTAACGACGGTAAGCAAGTCGTTATGACGTTGCGGGTATTTCCAGAGTGTAAAGACTTAGCCTGTTCAAAAGACAAGTTTACTGCCGAAGCTGAACGTAAAAGCACTGGCCGCGAATACAAGCAGTTGATGGTACGCCATTGGGACACGTGGGAAGACCACGCACGTAACCATTTGTTTGTCGCCTCGCTTAATGGCAACAAAATTACCACCGCGACAAACGTTACAGCTGGCCGTGACACTGAAACACCGCCTAAGCCATTTTCTGGTATGGAAGAGGTCACTTTTACTGCAGACGGTAAGTACGTTGTTTATAGCGCTAAAGCGCCGAGCCGCGATCAAGCTTGGACAACTAATTACGATTTATGGCAAGTGCCTGTAGCTGGCGGTGAAACGGTTAACTTAACCCCAGATAACCAAGCATGGGATGCCCAGCCAACGTTCTCTGCAGATGGCCGTTATCTTGCCTATTTAGCCATGAGCAAGGCGGGTTACGAAGCTGATCGTTACCGTATTATGTTACGAGACAATGTTACTGGCCAAGAAAAAGAAGTTGCACCATTGTGGGATCGCAGTGCGAGTTCATTGAACTTTAGTGCCGATGGCCGTACTTTGTATGTGACAGCACAAGATCTTGGGCAAGTGACCATTTTTGAAGTGAACACACAGTTTGGTGATGTTCGTCCTATTTACAACCAAGGTAGTAACAGCCTAGTGGCTGTGACCAGTAATCGTCTTATTTTCAAGAAATCATCATTAGTTGAACCTGGCGATTTATTCAGTGTGTCACTAGAAGGTGAGCAACTGAAACAGCTAACCAACGTCAACAGTGAAAAATTAGCTGACATTAAGTTTGGTGATTTTGAACAGTTCAACTTTAAAGGTTGGAATGACGAAACCGTTCATGGCTATTGGATCAAACCCGTTAACTATGAAGAAGGTAAAAAATACCCAATTGCTTACCTTGTACACGGCGGTCCACAAGGCTCATTTGGTAACAGTTTTAGCAGCCGCTGGAATGCTCAATTATGGGCTGGTGCAGGCTATGGCGTCGTGATGGTCGACTTCCATGGTTCTACTGGTTATGGCCAAGCGTTTACTGACTCTATTGGCAAGGATTGGGGCGGAAAACCGCTTGAAGATCTTAAAAAAGGGATGGCAGCGGTTACCACACAGCAACCTTGGTTAGATGCTAATAATGCATGTGCACTGGGCGGTTCCTACGGTGGCTATATGATGAACTGGTTCCAAGGCAAATGGAACGATGGCTTCAAGTGTCTAGTCGACCATGCTGGTTTGTTTGATATGCGTTCTATGTATTACGTCACAGAGGAATTGTGGTTCCCTGAATATGAATTCGGTGGCCCATACGATCAAAACAAAGAACTATATGAAAAGTTTAACCCAGTAAACTATGTTGAAAACTGGAAAACACCAATGCTCGTCATCCATGGTGAAAAAGACTACCGTGTTCCTTATGGTCAAGGCCTTGCTGCATTTACCTTTATGCAGCGTAAAGGTATTCCTTCTGAGCTATTGGTATTTCCTGATGAGAATCACTGGATTTTAAATCAAGATAACTTACAGCTATGGTACAAGAATGTATTAGGCTGGATGGATCGTTGGACAGCGCAATAGTGTTTGTACTTTCTCTGTAGAAGACATGTTAAAGCCAGTACTAAAAAAATGGCGTAGTCCTCAACACAGATTTACCTTCACAAGTTAATTAAAAGAGATGTTGCTACTGGCAACATCTCTTTTTTGTTCCTAAGCTATTGTAGCTTCGGATATTGTGGCTTCGGATATTGTGGCTCAAGCCAATCGCAGTTTTACCAGAGGCAATGAGTTATTCATTAATCAAGATGATACTCAAGTCAATATCTACACTGTTTACTCATAAAAATAAAACTACATTCTGTTGAAAATAAACTGACCAGTAAAGCGAGCACTTTTGTGAGAAATAAAAAATCCGCTATCGTTAGTATTTTTCATCATAAGGCTATTCTTATTTTGTTGATTAATATGTAGGTTAACCACAGGAAAACAAGATTTTAAGTCCTGCTGTAGGTTAAATCATCATATTGATGCTAATTAGAACAGCCTGGTGAAATAAAATAACTAAAAATGCGTGTTTACGTAAACTGTCAATATGATATCAAAACATAAATAATAGACGTGACATTAGTTTTTGTATGGTAAAACGGTCTATCAAATATAAAAAATTTCATTTGGGGAATGGCAATGTTTCAGCTACATTAGCGCCCTCAGAATCGAGCTTCAAATCAGGTAATATCAAGAGGGTGTAGTTAGTGGATTTTATGCTTTATATCAAGTTCTTTTTAGGACTGTTAGCCATCATTAACCCAGTAGGGTTATTACCTGTATTTGTGAGCTTAACCAGCCATCAAACTGAAGCTGATCGCCAAAATACTAATCGTGATGCAAATATGGCCGTAGTGATCATTCTATTGGTGACGGCAATAGCAGGTCATTACATTCTTAGTATGTTCAGTATTTCATTATCGGCTTTTCGTATTGCCGGTGGTAGCTTGATTTGTATTATTGCGATGTCTATGTTGCAAGGTAAAATCAGTGAAGTGAAACGCAACCAAGAAGAAGACCGTGAGTCTTCAGGGATGGAATCTGTTGCAGTTGTGCCATTAGCTTTGCCATTAATGGCTGGTCCTGGTGCCATTAGTGCGGTGATTGTGTTTGCGGCGGAGCATCACCAAATAACCAACTACATTGGTATGTTTTTAACCATTATTACCTTAGGCCTTGTTAGTTGGGGTTTATTTCGTATGGCGCCAATGTTGTTTAAACTATTAGGTAAAACTGGCATTAACGTTATTACCCGTCTAATGGGTCTACTGATGTTGTCTTTAGGCATCGAAGTGATTGCCGCAGGTGTTAAAGGACTTTTCCCTACCTTAATAGGTTAGTTAGCTTGTTAGTTGCTGTGCATTTGTGCAAACGCTTGATAGTGGGGTTATTTAGCTTGACCCGCTATCATCATTTGCGTAAAGTACGCCTCGATTAGCACTGCCGCGGTTAGTATTAAGTGGTTTTGTATTATTGAGAGGTAATTATTCCACTCAATAGAATCAAATATTAAGTACTGCCTTTTTATCTGATGACTTTTAATGGTATGGATAAAAAGTCAGTCACAAATTGGTGAGCTGGCTGAGTGGCTGAAGGCGCACGCCTGGAAAGTGTGTTTAGGTTTATCCCTAACGAGAGTTCGAATCTCTCGCTCACCGCCATATTATGAAAAAAGACGTCTTCGGACGTCTTTTTTCATTTGTGTTTTAATACAATACTGACAATTTGAGTGATGCTTCGTCTCGCCGTTGTCTAATATGACTTTATATTAACGAGGTGTTAGCGCTTGTTATGCGTAGCCTCTATAATGCTTTATTCTTGTTCTACTACTGAGACCCACTTTCATGCCTTTTTCGACACTTGGATTACGCGACACGATTGTCAATGCCCTACATGAAGTGGGATACAGTCAGCCTACACCTATTCAACAACAGACTATTCCGGTTATTTTAAAGGGTAAGAACCTGCTCGCCGCTGCGCAAACTGGTACCGGTAAAACCGCAAGTTTTGTATTACCAATATTAGAACGCTTAGCCGACACTGAAATCCAGCGTGCAAAACGTATTCGAGCGTTGATTTTAACCCCAACTCGCGAACTCGCAGTGCAAGTTCACGCCAACGTAGTGCAGTACGCCAAGCATTTATCATTAACCTCTATTGCCATTTATGGTGGAGTTGATGAGAAGCCGCAAAAACAAGCCTTAATCGATGGTGTTGATATTTTGGTGGCAACACCGGGACGTTTACTCGACTTATATACTCAACGTGCCGTGCACTTTGATGAAGTTGAAGTGTTGGTGCTTGATGAAGCCGATAGAATGCTCGACATGGGCTTTATCGAAGACATTAATAAAATCATCGACAAATTACCTTCTGAACGTCAGAGTTTATTATTTTCTGCGACGTTATCAAACCAAGTGCGTGCGTTAGCGAAAACGGCCATTAAACGTCCTGTAGAAATTTCAGTGATTGCTGATCGCGATTCAGCACCGAAAATCGAGCAGTGGTTAACGACGGTTGATAAAGATAAAAAATCAGCTTTATTAAGTCATTTAATTAAAACTGAAGAGTGGAACCAAGCACTCATCTTTATCGAAACCAAACAAGGTGCCGCCAAATTGGTGAGTCAGCTTGAAAAGCGTGATATTGCTGCAGAGTGTATTCACAGTGGCCGAAGCCAGCCGGTGCGTGAACAAATTTTAGCTGATTTTAAATCGGGTAACATTAAATACCTTGTGGCTACCGGCATTGCGGCGCGCGGTATTGATATTGACGATTTATCGCGTGTTGTTAATTATGACTTACCTTATCCGGCCGATGACTATATTCATCGTATTGGTCGTACCGGTCGTGCGGGCGCTGCTGGTGTTGCTATTTCTTTTGTGTCCAATGATGACTTTAAAAACCTGTGTATGATTGAAAGCCGTTTAGGGCATTTAATTGAACGTAAAGAAATAGCGGGGTTTGAACCATCTAAGCCTATTCCTATTTCGGTGTTGAATTTTATTCCTAAAAATCGTCAGCATAAATCAACATCAGCGACAGACCGACCAACGCTGAGTTTGGGCAAGTCGAAAACAGCTTCTGCTGATTTTAGAAAAACCAAACCATCTAAAGCGTCAACTACGCCTAAGGGTAACAAACCTAATCCCTGGAACATTTAAGTTGATTAGGTAAACGATTAACTCAGTTATCGTATTGGTGATTAAAGCGGAATTTATATTCCGCTTTTTTGTGTGGATTGTTCAAGGCAAGGGCAGTTTGGCGGCAATACAAACTGAATGGCTTTTGGGAGAACTTCAAAACGCATTTTTTTGGTTGGATAAGGTTCGCCATCTAAATTAAGCGGTAACTTGATAGGAAAATCAATTTCTAACCAACGGGTTTGAAAGTGATAACAAAACTTAGCTTCATGACTCATGGCTTGTATTTCATCTAACACCACCGGGATATCAAAGGTTGAAAATGACTTCAACAGGGTAATATCCATCAAACCGTCATCAATTAATGCATTGGGTGCCAGCATTTGCCCACCGCCAGCCTGCTTATTATTGCAAATGGCCCCCACCACAATATCACCATTGAACGTTCCTTTATCGGTGGTAATACTGCCTTGATAAGGCTTAAAGCCTAATGCTTTAGCCAATCCGACTAAGGTATAAGCTCCACCGCCAAGAAAGTCTTTTAATTCTGTTGGGGTTTCTGCGGTGACTTGCGCGCCAAACCCGGCGACTGCTGCATTAATAAAATAATTATTGTTGGCCCGGATGATATCAATAGGGTAGCTGTCACCATGAATTGCCAGTTCCAGAGTGGATTGAATAATATTGCTAATACCGCACGCTGTGGCGAAGTCATTTGCTGTGCCTAATGGCAGCACGGCTATTTCGAGCTTATGATCCTGTTGTGGTTGTTGCATCAGGGCATTTACTGCCTCATTAAGCGAGCCATCTCCGCCGCCAATCACGACTCTGCCGACATTATCGGCTATGGCTTCTGTTATAAAACGCAACATATCAGCGCTTTCCCAAGAGACTCGCACGTCAATCGTATGGCCCTGCTCGCGCAAAGCGATAACCGATTGTCTTATGTCGACATTGGAGGCCTTTTTACCATTAAGCAGTAGTCGGATATGTGTTAAGGGCATCGTTAAGTTCTCTGTTAGTTATTTTGGAACGGTCACCAGACAAAAAATACTTTTTTAAGTCACAAGTCGTTGGCCTATTCGCGATTTTTCTGTCACAAAAGATGTCTGCTTGATGCAAAACAATGACGAACATGATTAACTCATTATAATTGTCGTAAGATGAATTTTTATTCGTATCTTCGCAACAAAAATCTTTGTGCACGAAAGCGATATGCATCAAAAAATAAGTTTATATACACTAAAAAATAATAACAATGTAAGGGATAACTAATGAAAAAATCTTTACTTGCTTTGGCGGTTTCTTTTGCCTTGGCTGGATTGGTAGGTTGTAGCGATGACTCGGTTAAGCAAAGTCCACAAACCAAGGCCGTTACTGCTGAGGCTAGCACAACTAGTGCTGCGGCAGCATTAAACTTTAACGAATATTCACAACAGTTTATTGATGAGCTGTGGGCATTATCACCAACCTGGGCGCTGTACAGTGGCAAACATGTTAATGATGGCTATTTAGATATCCCAAATCAAGCAAGCCGCGACAAAACGTTGGCATTTGTTAAACAACAGCAAACGGCGCTAGCCCAATTTGATCCGCAGTCACTAACGGCTAACGAGTTAATTGATTATAAATTACTGAGTAATTTAGTGGAGTCAATGCAATGGGAAATTACACGCTTTAAAGGTTGGCAATGGGACCCGTCAAATTACAATGTTGCCGGTGGTTTTGCGCAAATTATCAATGAAGACTTTGCGCCGTTAGATGAACGCTTAACCTCTGTGATTGCACGTCTTGAAAATGTGCCAGCCTATTATGAGGCCGCGCGAAATAATATTAGTGAGCCGACACTTGAGCATACCCAATTAGCCATTATGCAGAATCAAGGCGCATTTTCGGTATTGTCTGCCGAGTTAGCCCAGCAAGTCACTGATTCAGGCTTAAGCGCAGAGCAGAAAGCGTTATTTGCTGAGCGTTTTGATGCCGCTACTGCAGCAATTAAACAGCACATTGAGTGGTTAACCTCGCTTGAAACTAAGCTAACCGAAAATGGAGGCCGCGATTTCCGTATTGGTGAAACCTTATACGAAGAAAAGTTCGCCTTTGATATTCAGTCTGGTATGACGGCTAAACAGTTATATGACAAAGCTGTGGCAGATAAAAATCATGTTCAGCAAGAAATGGCTAAGATCACCGATACCATTTGGTCAAAATATATCGATACCCCAAAACCAGACGATGAGAGACAAGCAATTCGCCAGTTGATTGATGTGTTATCAACCAAACATGTTAAACGAGAAAACTTTGTAGCCGAAGTGCGAAAGCAAATTCCAGAGCTGATTAAGTTTGTCAATGACAAACAACTGGTCACGCTTGATCCTAAAAAGCCGTTAATTGTTCGTGAAACGCCTGAATACATGCGCGGTTTTGCCGGAGCGTCTATCAGTGCACCAGGACCTTATGACAAAGGCGGTAATACTTACTACAACGTTTCACCCCTTGATGACATGAGTGATGAGTCGGCAGAGAGCTATTTACGTGAATACAATCACTGGATTTTACAGGTTCTGAATATTCATGAGGCTATCCCAGGGCATTACACGCAATTAGTCTTTTCTAACCAATCTCCTAGTTTAGTGAAAAGCTTATTTGGTAATGGTGCCATGATTGAAGGTTGGGCTGTGTATACCGAACGAATGATGTTGGAAGAAGGGTATGGTAATTTTGAACCTGAAATGTGGCTGATGTATTACAAATGGAATTTACGGGTTATTTGTAACACTATTTTAGATTACAGCATTCAAGTCAATGGAATGGGCGAGCAAGAGGTGATTGACTTGCTGGAGAATGAAGCATTCCAACAACGTGCTGAAGCTGAAGGGAAGTGGCGCAGAGCCACGTTAAGTCAAGTTCAACTGACGAGTTATTACGCCGGTTACCGTGAGATTTATGATTTCCGCGAACAACTTAAAGCTAAACAAGGTGAGAGCTTTGATTTGAAACAGTTCCATGAACAGTTTTTAAGTTACGGTAGTGCGCCAGTTAAGTTCATTAAGCAGTTGATGACAGATAAATAGACCTATGACGTCTCACTCATAATTGTGACAAATGTCTCAAGGCCTGAAGTTTCAGGCCTTTTTTGTTAATGAAAAGGGTCACAGGGTGGATTAAATCTGGTTTTGGGTAAATCAATATGATAATCTTAATGGTAATCGTTATCATTAAGTAGCTGAGCATGAAGAATATCCTATTCATTGAACATACCCTTTCCGATAAAAGTGACGTAGGTCGACAGTTAAATGAGCAGGGCTACAGTGTTCATTGGGTTAATAATGCTTTTGATGCGTTGATCCAAATGGAGACTCTGCAGCTTGAAGCCATATTATTAGATTTTTCGGTTCCCAAAATGGATTCATTTTGGTTGCTGGTCGCACGACAAAGCCGAACCCCCATTATTGTATTAGCAGAAAGTAACAGCGAGCTTGAGCGTATTAATGCGTTAGAGTTAGGCGCCGACGATTACCTCACTAGACCGATTAATATCCGCGAATTGCAGTTACGTCTTAATGTACTCCATCGACGCACCCAAGCACCGATTAACGATGCTGTTAATGGCAGCATTGGTTTTGATGATACCTCCTATACCATTAGCTTTGCCGATAAGTCGCTCGTGTTGACGCAAACAGAATATCGATTATTCAAATATTTATTTGATAGGCAAGGCGAGGTGGTTACTAAAGAAGAATTACAACTTCGAGTGCTGCATAAAGAACTTGGACGTTTTGACCGTAATTTAGACATGCATATCAGTAATACTCGCCGTAAATTAGTCAAACGTAATTTACCACGCGAACTAATTAATACCGTTCGCGGTCAAGGTTACAGCTTTAGCTTTTAATGGTTCACACCAATTGCCGCATTTGATAAGCTATGGCGCATAAAATAAGGCTAATACCAATCGTTATTAAGCCCAAAATAAGCGCAAGCAATAAAGGATAATCTAATGCGGATTACAGCAAACTTTGACGGCGGCAATATTGACGTCATTAATCTAGACAAACATGATGATATACAACTCGCCATTCGTCCCGATTTTGGTGGTGAGTTTTATCAATGGTTTAACTTTCGTTTAGAAGGGGAAGTCGGTCAGACATATACCCTTAATATTCTCAATGCCGGTAGTGCATCTTACCCAATAGGTTGGGAAGAGTATCAAGCCGTTGCCAGTTATGATCGCCAAACATGGTTCCGATTACCTACTCAGTATGTCGATGGCAAATTAACCATCCAAGCCGAGCTCGATTGTGAAGCCATTCAAATTGCTTATTTTGCACCGTACAGCTACGAACGTCATTTAGATTTAATCAGTGAAGTGCAATTACATCCAGCAGTGAGTCTTGAACATCTTGGGTTAACGCTTGATGGTCGCGACATGACTTTGCTTAAAATTGGTGATGCTAACCCAGATAAAAAGAATATTTGGATCACTGCACGTCAACACCCAGGCGAAACCATGGCTGAATGGTTAGTCGAAGGCTTGCTAAATCAATTACTCGATAGTGATTGTCCAACTTCAAAAGCCTTATTAGACAAAGCCAATTTCTATATTGTGCCTAACATGAATCCAGATGGCAGCGCACGCGGCCATTTACGTACTAATGCTGTAGGTACTAACTTAAATCGCGAATGGCAAACACCGAGCTTAGAGAAAAGCCCTGAAGTGTATTATGTCGTTAATAAAATGCATCAAACTGGTGTTGATTTATTTTACGATGTGCACGGCGATGAAGGTCTTCCTTATGTGTTCCTTGCCGGTTGTGAAGGGGTGCCAAGCTACAACGATAAAATGGCTCAATTACAACAGCAATTTCTCAGTGCATTGACCATTGCCAGCGCTGATTTCCAAACAGAGTTTGGTTACGATAAAGATGAGCCAGGTAAAGCGAATTTAACCGTGGGTTCTAACTGGGTAGCCAATACGTTCAGTTGTTTATCGAACACGTTAGAAATGCCATTTAAAGACAATGCTAATTTAGCCGACCCATTTGTGGGCTGGTCTCCAGAGCGTTGCGTATATTTAGGTGAAGCGTCATTAGTTGCGATGTTAGCTGTGGTTGATAATTTATAATCGCGACTGTAAGCAGTAATTTTTATCTTCAGATGATCAAGCAGGTAGAATAAATTATGGCCTTAGTTGCATGCCCTAAATGTCAAAAGCGAATTTCAAGTCTGGCTAAGCAATGTGAGCATTGTAAAACCGACTTGACTGGTAATACTCAGTCATTAACGATTATCAGTCACATTGAGCGTTCAAATAGCTTAATGACCCAAAGCTTTATCTTTTTGACATTGTTTATAGCAGGGGTTGTGGTGTGGTTTTGGGGAGGAGAGCCTGCACAAGGGCTAACTTCTTATATCGCGATTGCAAGTTTTGTTATTGGCTTTACGGGTTATCTTGTTACCAGAGTTAGAATAGTGTTACATAAACGGAAATCAGTATGAACGATATCAATAAAGTCATTGATGAAATGCCTGGAGAAGTATACCTACGCTTGTTGTCTGCAACGGAGCTTGGTAAGTGGGATGACGGCACAGTATTAACAGAACCACAGCGTGAGTCGACCTTACAAGTGGTGATGTTGTATCAAGCGCGTAAGTTACATCAAACTGAACATTTTACTATCGCAGCGGGTGGTAATATTAATGAGCTGTCCAAATCTGAGCTGAAAAAACAATTTAAAGGCGATCCTATCGCCGAGTTTAAAGAAGCTGATTTATAATCATCTGAAATTGAATAATATGTGTTATCAGTAATGGATATTATAAGACAAAAAATGCGAGCTAATGAGCTCGCATTTTTATTTAGCTTTTATGTGGTTAAGATAATAACCACATAAATATCAATAACGTAATCTAGTCCGTCGTCAGTTCACCAATCAGATTTTCCTGCATACGTTGCTTAATTTGCGCTGGAGTTAATCCTATAGACAACAAATAATGCAATTTGGCTAATGCCGCTTCAATGGTCATATCAGCACCACTTATTACTCCAGCTTGAGCTAAAGCATTACCTGTAGCATAACCGCCCATATTGACTTTACCCTGGAAACACTGGGTTAAGTTCACCAAGATAATACCGCGTTCATCGGCTTGTTTAAGTGTATCCAGTAGTTTCTTATCTTGTGGAGCATTTCCCACACCGAAGGTCAATAAAATTAGCGCCTTTACTGGTTGCTGTAAAATATTATTGAAAATATCTGTGGAGATCCCAGGGTAAAGCGTTACCACACCTACAGGTTGCGGACTGATGGTAACAACCTCTAACGGGGCACCCGTTGGCTGCGTTATTTTACCCGCTTTGAGGTTAATTTTAATGCCGGCTTCTAGCAACATCGGGAAGTTAGGCGATGCAAACGCATCGAATCCGTCTGCATGGGCTTTGGTTGAGCGATTACCACGAAACAGTTTGTTATTAAAAAATAAACAGACTTCTGCAACTGGGTAGTTGGCCGCAATATAAAGCGAATTGAGCAAGTTGGTTTGACCGTCTGAACGTAACTGCGCCAACGGAATTTGTGAACCTGTTACGATAACTGGCTTGGATAAACCTTGCAGCATAAATGACAATGCAGAAGCGGTATAAGCCATGGTATCTGTTCCATGTAAAATGACGAAACCGTCGTATTTTTCATAGTTGGCTTGAATATCATTAGCTATCATTTGCCAGTCTGTCGGCGCCATATTGGATGAGTCAATTAATGGGCTGTATTCATGAATGACAAACTCTGGCATTTCAGTATGGTAAAACTCGGGCATTGACTGAACACAATCGGTTAAGAACCCTGATACTGGCACAAAACCATTAGCGGTCTTTTGCATCCCGATGGTACCGCCAGTATAGGCAACGTAAATTGAACGTTTTGTCATGTATGTAGGCTCTTCTTTAACAGCGATTGCAGATTGCGCAAATATACCAATTCCAATAATTATCTGGTCATTCAGCGGGAGTTCTGCGCCTTTTAGGCAAGTAATAGGATTGCCGACATAGTTGTTCTCGGCAACAGCTCCTGCGTTGCTCTATCTCCTGCATCCTTGCAGTCGTACGTCAAAATCATATTGAGCAGCATAAAAGGTGCAGAAACCCGCCCTTGGGAGCCACTCAGGCTTTCCATTTATTTGTTGCATTGTTTTACAAGGGAACAACCATTCTTTCAACAATGCGCCTCAAACTGAAAAACCTGAGTTACTCTGATTGAGCACATAATTAATGAAATTGGTATTATACGAGTTTATTTATCGATCCCCAATAAAAAAGCCTGCTAAGCAGGCTTTTTTTGAATAATCTTCATATTGCGGTCATTTGAGTGATTAGTAATTACAGTTTTCGCAATACATATAGACATGATTAGGGTCATCAAACATCGACAATGTTTCAAATGCGCCAGCCCACTGCTTGGCAAAGCGCTCAATGAAACTGGTTTGACGAACACTGTCTGGAACATAAGCCACAGTAGCGCCCATGATTTGCTGCATCAGTTGTTGTTCAGCGCTAAGCTCTTGCTCAATCACTTTAACATCGAACTTGTCCATTTTCGCTAAATCAGCAGCTTTGGCTAATGCCACATCCATATCACCCAGTTCATCAACTAGGCCTAAGGTGAGTGCGCGTTTACCTGTCCATACACGGCCTTGAGCAATATTATCTACTTGCTCTAGCGTCATATGACGCTCTTTTGCTACCAGAGAAATAAACTCATTGTAACCCCGTTCAATATGACGTTGTACTACCGCGGCAACTTGTGGGTTTAATTCACGTGCAGGCGATAAACCTGCCCAATCAGATGTAGCTACACCATCAGAGGTTACACCAAAATGATTAAGTGCTTGCTCAAACGTAGCGAACATACCGAAAATACCGATTGAACCTGTTAGGGTTGTTGGCGTAGCCACAATATAGTCGGCACTGGCTGATATCCAATATCCGCCAGATGCAGCAAGGCTACCCATGCTAACAACCACAGGCTTACCTGCA
Organism: Shewanella sp. SG44-2; assembly: GCF_014164215.1. Classification (NCBI taxonomy): domain Bacteria; kingdom Pseudomonadati; phylum Pseudomonadota; class Gammaproteobacteria; order Alteromonadales; family Shewanellaceae; genus Shewanella; species Shewanella sp. SG44-2. The sequence goes on along the minus strand of NZ_JACJEU010000001.1, from coordinate 131,292 downwards.
GCTTTCAGCGCTAACACTTCTTGACGAATTTGCTCTGATGCAAATGCACTACCACCAGGGCTGTCAACACGAAGTACGACGGCTTTCACTTTATCGTCAAAGCGTGCTTTCATGAGTAATGCAGAGGTACTTTCGCCACCAATTTGTCCGGCAGGTTGTTTACCGTTAAGAATCGTGCCTTTAGCAACGATAACGGCCACTGCGTCTTGTTGAACAAATTTAGGCATTGGTGCGGTTAACGCTCGGTAATCATTAAAGCTAATTTGCTTAAAGTTTTTACCTTCTTTATCACTGCCTACACGTTCAATCATAGCGACACGGAATGCATCGGCCGAAACGAGTTCGTCAACCCATTTCATGTTTACAGCCATTTGAGCACTGTCACCTTCAGCTTTATCAAGCTGAGCGAGATACTCATCTGTACTTAACACTAATTGATCAGGACCGATTTGACGGTTGCTGGCAACAATAGTCGAGTAGCTTTGCCAAATATCATTTAACAATTCTTTGCTGGCGACTTTGTCGGCATCAGACATATCGTCACGAATAAAGGGCTCTACAGCTGACTTAAACGTTCCCACTCGAAATACGTGAGTGGTAATTTTGAGTTTTTCGAGTGCTGCTTTGTAATATAAGCGGTAACGGCTTAAGCCATCAAGCGCTACCATACCTTGGTTATTAAGGTATATTTTGTCTGCAAAGCTGGCTAAAAAATATTGATTTTGATCATAACCATTGGCCATTGCGATAACTGACTTATTGGCGGCTTTAAACTGAGTTAATGCTTCACCAATGGCGGTCATTTTACTAATGCCGGCATCACGAAGATCAGCTAAGTCCAATACGATACTGGTAATGCGGGCGTCTTGAGTCGCATTATTAATCGTATAAAGTACGTCAGCTAATAGAATTTCACCTTCTGGATCATTCGCTTGCCCTTGGCTAAGTGCCATTTCTATTGGGTCTACATAATGTTTTTGGTCCACTATGCTCCCAGACAAATTCAGCACTAATGCTGATTGATCTTCGACGACAATTTCATCTTCGCTGTTGAGAACTACCACAGCGATGACAGCCAACAAACCAAAAAATATTACGTTGATGATGAACTTACGGATACCGTTTACTGTATTCCATAACAGTAAAAACATCCTTTTTAAAAACGAGGGTTTAGCGGACATTTGCCACTCCTTTATCAGTCTAATGTAGTCATCCTAACTGAAAATCAATAAAAATGTGAAATTCAATTGTAAAGGTTTTTAACAAACGAGCGTTTAAATGATTGAGCAAACTTTACTGTCGGGGTATGCTGGTTTAAATCACTTGTTTAAAAAGGATGTTTGAATGTCGTTTCCACACTTATTAGAACCTTTAGATCTAGGCTTTACACAGCTGAAAAACCGCGTGTTGATGGGCTCCATGCACACAGGTTTAGAAGAAGAAAAAGGCGGATTTGAGAAACTGGCAGCATTTTATAAAGAACGTGCTCAAGGTGGCGTAGGGTTAATTGTTACCGGCGGTATCGCCCCTAATTTACGCGGCCGTTTAGCGCCACATGCCTGTCAATTAAGCTTTTCTTGGCAGGTGGGTAAACATAAAATTGTTACCGATGCCGTGCATGAAGCGGGCGGTAAAATCTGTATGCAAATCTTACACGCTGGCCGTTATAGTTATCATCCTTTTAGCCTAGCGCCGAGCAAAGTAAAATCGCCCATTACCCCGTTCACTCCCTCTGCGATGTCTGCTCGTCAAGTACGCTCGACGATTAAAGACTACGCTACCAGCGCAGCATTGGCGAAAAAAGCCGGCTATGATGGCGTTGAAGTCATGGGGTCTGAAGGCTATTTGATCAATCAATTCATCAGTTCGCGCACCAATAAACGTAACGATGAATGGGGCGGCAGTTATGAAAATCGGGTTAAATTCCCGATTGAAATCGTTAATGCTATTCGCCAGAAGGTCGGCAGTGACTTTATTATTGTGTTCCGTTTATCGATGCTCGATTTAGTCGATAATGGTTCAACGTGGGACGAAGTCGTACAGCTGGCAAAATCGCTTGAGCAAGCTGGTGTAAGTATTATTAATACCGGTATTGGTTGGCATGAAGCCCGTGTACCGACGATTTCGACCAGTGTACCGCGTGGGGCATTTTCTTGGGTCACCGAAAAACTCAAAAAAGAAGTCAAGGTGCCGTTAATTGCTACAAACCGGATTAATACTCCAGAAATTGGCGAGTCGATTATTGCATCAGGGCAAGCTGACATGGTGTCGATGGCCCGGCCATTTCTTGCCGACGCTGAGTTTGTGAATAAAGCGGCAGCTAATACCCCTGAATTGATTAATACCTGTATTGGTTGTAATCAAGCTTGTTTGGACCACACCTTTTCGATGAAGCGGGCAACCTGTTTGGTTAATCCCCGTGCTTGTTATGAAACCGAAATTAATTTTACCCCAACAACCAGTAAAAAACGTATCGCTGTTATGGGCGCCGGTCCTGCGGGAATGGCGTTCTCTGTATATGCAGCATCCCGTGGTCATGAAGTGGTATTGTTTGAAGCCAAGTCAGAAGTGGGTGGTCAGTTCAATTTAGCGCGTAAAATTCCGGGTAAAGAAGAGTTCAATGAAACTATTCGATATTTCATTAACCAAATTAAGCTACATAACGTTGAACTGCGTCTAAACACTAAATTGGATGCGGCAGTGTTAGCTAATGAGAAATTTGATGAAGTGGTCATCGCCGCAGGTGTGGTGCCACGAGCGTTGGAATTACCAGGTTTTGATAATCCTAAAGTGGTCGATTACCAACAAGTATTAACCGGCCAAGTTGAAATAGGTAAAACGGTAGCATTGATTGGTGCTGGCGGTATTGGTTTTGATATGGCGCATTTCTTATGCGAATTAGAATCGAGCACTTTGCAACCCGATAAATGGTTAAAACAGTGGGGCATTGATAAAACCTATCAGAATGCTGGCGGGTTAACTGTAGAAGCCGAACATGTTCCAGGTCGTGAAGTGTATTTACTGCAACGTAAAACCACCAAAATGGGCAAAGGTTTGGGTAAAACTACTGGCTGGATCCATCGCAGTGTGTTGAAGCAACATCAAGTTCATATGAAAACTGGCGTAAGCTACGAAAAGTTTGATGAACAAGGCCTGCACATTAAAATCGGTGAACAATCTGAAATTCTTGCTGTAGATAACGTGGTGTTGTGTGCCGGACAAACGTCGAATCGCAGTTTGGTTGATGAAATGAAAGCCAGCGGATTACCTGTACATTTAATTGGTGGAGTAGATGTGGCGGCTGAATTAGATGCTAAACGCGCTATCCGCCAGGGTGCAGAACTTGCGATGAGTATTTAATTGTCACAGACGTCTGGCTTGAAATAACGTTCACAATTTGCGTTGTTTCGGCCTCTGATATGTCAATATAAAAAGCCTTCTGTAATGCAGAAGGCTTTTTAGTATCCCAATAAAATAAGTCAGGATACAAGCGCGCCAAACTTTAGCGGCTGACTTATTTTACTGTGCTAGGACGCAACTTAAGCACCTTATCAATATCTTCTGCGCAATGACGCTCAGGAACTTGTTCCCATTCTTCGCCCCAAGAGCGATTGATGATACGACCGCGTTGAACCCCTTCACGAGTTTCAAGCAATTTAGCCCAACGAACAACATTGGTATATGACTCTACTTCCAGGAATTCGGCTGCATCGTATAAATTGCCCAAGACTAAGTTGCCATACCAAGGCCAAATAGCAATGTCTGCAATGCTATATTCTTCACCAGCAATAAAGGTGTTTTTTGCCAGTTGTTTATCTAACACATCTAACTGACGTTTAACTTCCATAGCAAAGCGATTAATTGGATATTCCTGTTTTTCATCGGCATAAGCATAGAAATGACCGAAGCCACCACCGAGGAACGGCGCTGACCCTTGAGCCCAGAACAACCAGTTAAATGTTTGTGTTCTGGCTTTGCCATCCTTAGGTAGGAATTGGTTAAACTTCTCTGCTAGATGAACCAAAATTGAGGCAGATTCAAATACGGTTTCGTCTTCACCAGCTGACTTATCCAATAAAGCGGGTATTTTTGAGTTTGGATTGACGGCAACGAACCCTGACGAAAATTGATCCTTTTCCCCGATGTTAATCAGATAGGCATCGTATTCAGCTTCTTTAATGCCTAAGGCCAGTAGCTCTTCTAACAGAATAGTCACTTTTTGCCCGTTTGGTGTGCCAAGGGAGTAGAGTTGCAAAGCATGCTTTCCAACAGGCAGCTCTTTATCAAATCTTGCACCTGAGTCTGGGCTATTAATGTTTGCCCACTTATTCGCGCCATTGGTATTATTTTGCCAAACTTTAGGTGGGGTATATTGGTTAGTCATAAAATATCCTCGTGCAACCTGTTAGCAGGTTAAGTAAATTGATAATGCGCTTAGCACAATGTTGTTAGTGTAGCGTGTAAAGTTTTAATGTATTAGCATCAACGCGTATGAGTTATGCTTTTATTGTTTAAATGCAGCATGTTAGTTATTACAGGGAATCGAGCTGTTCACTTAATTCGATTAAATTACCGACGGTGATGTCAGGCTCAATGCCCCAAGGATCAAATATTTTTTTACTATCTCTTTGGATCCAAGCTGTATTCAGTCCGGCGGCTTTCGCACCAATGACATCCCATGGATTGCTCGACACCATCCAACAATGATTGAGGTCAGATTGAGTACGAGTCATTAAATAATCGTAAACAGCAGGGTTAGGTTTAAATGTCTTTAGATCATCGACACTGATAACGTCATGTAGTTGAGGTAAAACGCCCGAGTTTTGCATAAGTGTACGAACTGCCACTTCAGGTCCATTGGAAAAAGCGGCCAAGGTATGACCTTGATTGCGCAGTAATGCTAGTCCAGGAATGACATCATCAAAGGCCTTGAGTTGACTAAATTTAGCCAGTAAATCTTGTTGTTCGCTGTTTTACAGTGTGACGTTGAAAACAGATAAACAATATTGCAGAGCTTGTTGAGTACACACACCGAAATCTTCATATTGTTGCATTAAGCCACGACGAAATGCATATTCGACTTTTTTATCGTGCCATAATTGACCAAATTCTTGTGCCTTGTCGCCAATCAATTGTTGCAGATGCTGGCCCATATCCACAGGATCCACTAATGTGCCGTAAACATCAAATCCAATCATTTTTTGCATGTTCATTGTTCCATTTGGGTTGTGAGCCAAGTGCTTAAGCTCTTTGTCATTTGATATACTTGTCGATAAGCTTTATCTGTAGTGATTTTGCGCGCTCATAATGTGAGCCATGAGTTACTATAAACTAACTATAACATTCGTTCAATTATTATTTTGAGCGAACGTTCCAAATGATGCAAGCGATTAAATGGCATTAGCTTGAACTGCTGTATTGGCGTTCAAGGAAAACTTTGATGCAGAGTTAATTCATTGTATTATATTGATTAAAAATTATTGAAGGTAATGTTAAATGGAGTGTCCTCGTTGTAAGGGTATCTTTGCCCGTAAAGCGCTTAAACAAGTCCGTAAAGGTAAACATGGGGTTGAAACACAGTGCCCTAAATGTGAGCAATGGTTGATGTTCGAGCCTAAAATGATGATGACCAAAAATATTGGTTTATTTATTTTGTTGGTATTCAGTGTGGCTAACTTCTTCATCGACAACACTGATTATCGCTTAATATGCTCGTTTTTAGGTTTTGCGGGTGCTTGTATTGCTTTTTATGGCGTATTTAAAAGTAAGCTTATTGCTGCGCAGGAGTAATGTGTAATTTGAATCTTAGTGATGGTGTGGAAAAATGGCGCTATACCTTGCAGGTGTAGATACAACTAAGTCGCTTGCTATGCTACAGCGTATTTAAAAGAGAGGTGATGCTGATTACCTCTCTATGGCGATGTTGATTACTACCCCGAGCAGAGATTATGTAGATATCCCAAACTGAGATTATTTAGAATTTCTCATCATTTCCCGATGAGATTGAAATTCTTCAGCATCAATAAATTTATTGTGATCCAAATCGATACGCTCAAACATTTCATCACAATTCGATGAGTTTTTTAATAGACGACCTTCAGATTCACGCAATGCTTGCCTGGCTTTTTGAAAGCGCTCAAACTCTTCTTCAGATATCAATTTGTCTTGATTAGTATCAAAATCGGAAAATGCAGGCATCTGAGACATTCTCATCATTCCATTTTCATTTCCGATAGCATTAGCTGACATAGAAATAGTAAGACAAACTAGTAATACCGATAGAACATAGCTACTCATAATATTCTCCTTGTTAAGTTTTCAATATCATTATACGCCTATTTATCCATTCAAAAAACAAGGTTATTTAACGTGTGTAAATTGATCATATTACTTTTTAGCAAACATAACGGTTTACTCATGGCTATGTGGAAAAAGGAACAAATTGACGTTTAGCCAGTAATGAGATTGCTTTTGCACACGATAGCGTTAACAAGCGTCGCTTAAAAGTGCAGTGTTTAGGCGGCCAGCGGTTATGGTTAACCAACTTGCTTAGTTGAGATGAGCGTCTTAATTTGGTACTAATTTGGTATTCGCTAGGGGTAATTAGCCGTCAACTCGGGTTGGCTTGGCGTTAATTAAGGGGGGAAGGCTAATTGAATAGGGGACTTACCGACAATTTATTCGATCAAGTATTCGATAATTTGTCGGTAAGCCTCCCTAGGTGTTCACATGAGTATATAAACGATCGATTTAATACTCGTCGTTGTTTGCATCACTCATGCGCTCGCGTCTTTCTTGCGCTTCTTCAAATGCAGCGTTGATTTCTTCTAATACCGAATCGACATCAGCAGCGGTCGTGTCTTCTTCAAACAAACCGGTCAATTGTGTTTCCGGCGTTAATTCACCTTGTTCATACAAGGCCCACATTTCTTTAGCATATTTTGTTGCTGCTAATTCTGGGGCAAATTGAGAATAATAGTCTGTCATATTATTCACATCACGAAATAACATCGCTTTGGCATTATTGTTTGCTGATGCATCAACAGCTTGGGGCAGGTCAATGATCACCGGTCCATTCTGATCTACAAGCACGTTAAATTCTGATAAATCGCCATGAACAATACCTGCACATAACATCCGTACAACATAACCCATCATGACGTAATGCTGTGTTTGTGCTTGTTCTACGCTCATCTGGGTGACGTCATTTAATCGAGGCGCTACATCACCATGAACATTGGTGATCAACTCCATCAATAGCACCCCATCAAAGCAGCCATAAGGCACTGGTACTCTAATTTTAGCTGCGGCGCATTTATATAACGCGTCGACCTCGGCATTCTGCCAAGCTTTTTCTTGTTCTTCACGACCGTATTTAGAACCCTTTTCCATGGCTCTACCACGACGACTGTTTTTAGTTTTTCGACCTTCTTGATATTGTGCTGCTTTTTTAAAACTGCGTTTAGTGGCTTCCTTATACACTTTGGCGCAGCGAATCGCATCGCCACATCTGATCATATAGACCGTAGCTTCTTTGCCACTCATGAGTTGGCTTATCACTTCATCGACGAGACCATCGTCAACCAGTGGTTGTAATCGTATAGGCGTTTTCATAGCGTCGTTATACCTTACTTGCGCGCTGGATGATATATCTAAGGAAATAATTTTTACTTGCTGATGGGCTACTGATTAAATGAGGCTCAATAGTACTAAATTTGTGCTTCGTAGACTCTTGTTTATTAGATAAAAATGCTGTAGCCATACAGCTAAATATAGTCGATTCTGGTCCTTTTACCGAAAGATACTGATAGGATAAATGTTGAGCTAGCACCAAAAAGAGCGGCTAAACGTGCTATATTAGCGGCCGTTATTTCGCGTAATAATATCAGTTGCGTCTTTAGATAAAAAGATTGCTGATTGTATACCTAAGTTAACGTCAGGTATAAATGTCAGCGTGTAACTCAGTATATGGTCCAGTGTATTCATTATTTAGTATTTAATGACGTTGAGCTTCAGTAAGGCTTAAGTTTTTCTTCAGCAAATATTGAGCGATGAATAAGATAATCTGTTCTGATTTAGTTGTTATTTGATGCCTATATGAATCGATCGCTATGTGAATCGATTATTATCGATAACAACTATTTATACTGAATGCTATCGAGTTAACTCATTGAACAGCAATTCCAAAATTTGGCATGGAAGTCATCATGCGTACTTAGTTTTTCAACATTTTAATAGAGTTTTTATGAAACGGACCTTACTTTTAGCACTATTTGTTTTTTCTAACGCAGCCACTGCAGTTGAACCTTTATTTGAAACCCCCAAAGATATGCAACCTACATGGATTGATGACATTTTGTCGGTTTTTGGCGCGGATGGTGAATTCGATGACACTAAAGCTATTGATATGAGTTATTTACCTACAGCATATTACACCCCAGAGAAAAAGTTTGGTGTGGGTTTACTTATGGTGGGGTTATACAAAACTGATAATGCATCAAGTGAACAACAGCCTTCATCATTGGTGTTGAATTCATTTGCTTCTGTGAACAATTCTTATGGCGTCACAGTAGAAAATATGACGTTTTTAAATCAAGGTAAGCAGCGGTTGTTGCTTGACTTAGAACTGCATAATGAAGCTGCTGTTTATTATGGAATAGGGATTGAACAAGGCGATCAAGATCTTAATCATCATGAATTTAAAGAACAACTGTATAGCTTTAAGCCGCGTTGGATGACCGAAATTGCCAGTAACTATTTTATTGGTGTGGGTGCTGACTTTATTTATACTACGGCCGACAGCTTAGAATTAGTCGCAACAGAAGCACCAATGGATTCAAATACTCTTTTGCCAGACAATTTTAGCTCAGGTGTTGTGGTAACCAGTATTTATGATTCAAGAGATTACCGTTTAAACGCAACAAAAGGCTGGTTATTTCAAGTTGATGCTGGATTATATCAAAATGACCAGTTCGATTCGTTTTCTACTTATAATATTGAATTAGCTAATTATATTGATTTAGGCTCGACACCGGGTTTAATCGCTTGGCAAGTACAAGGTCATCTAACCAGTGGCGATGTACCTTGGAATCTATTACCTGATCTTGGTGGCTCTGACGCGATGCGAGGCTACATTAGAGGCCGATATCGTGATGAGCAAATGATGATGGGACAAGTTGAATATCGCTTACCAGTATTTCAACGTTATGGCATGGTATTTTGGGGCGCTGTTGGCAGTGTCGCACCTAAAGTGAGTGAACTAACCGATACGCTATTAACCGCCTATGGCACAGGGTTTAGATTTAAAATAAAAGACAATATTAATTTACGTTTTGACGTAGGTGTTGGTGAAAATGAAACTAACTTCTACCTGAATGTGAATGAAGTTTTTTAAGGCGATACGATTGAATATATTAACGTCGCGAATAAGACTTATGATGACCGGGTGTCGTAACAACAGGTCGTTGGCGATAGCTGGTGTCCTAGTCCCGAGAATACTGATAAGTGTATGTCTGGTTAGTGGCTTATTGCAAAGTAATAGAGTCTTGGCCAATGACATCCCACAAAGTTGCCAGCGAAGCTTCAATTACTCTATTTATCTCAGTGGACTTCACACAGGTGAGATGAGTCGTACTGAGAACTGGCAGGGTAAGTCTGCTGTTATCATCTCTAAGAGTGAAGCCAGTATTTTAGGGATAGGTACTCAATATCAACAACGTACTGAGTTATCGTGGTCAAATAACAGTAATGAATGGTTAACTGATAGTTTTCATCAACAGGTAACTGGTTTTCGTTCTCGAGACATGCAAGCCACTTTTTACAATAATGGCCTTGAGTCACGCGTGGATATTGATGGCGATATTGAGAATTATACCTCAAGCCAAATTCCATTAAGGGATGTAGACACCTTAGCGATTCAAATCCGCGAAAACTTGCTGGGCGGCCGACGTCAATTTGCGTTAATTAGGCAAGCTTCAGATGCAATTGAACCTTATCAGTTTTATGTGAAGGACAAATTAATTACCACTATCGGCTCTTGGGGGGAGATACAGCTTATTCCGGTAGAGCAAACTGGGGCCGAAGAGGTGACGTATTACTTTGCACCAAGTATGAATTATCAACTGGTAAAAGCCCATTATCATGGGATGATTTTGCAAGGGGTTATTGAGCTTGATCGTTATGTTTCATCTTGCGATACCATGTCTGAGAGTTAACCTTAACTCGTGATAAGCAGCAAATTCAGTAGCCGTTTAATTCACTAGCCTCATTGACGCGTCAATGAGGCTAGTTCACACAATATGATTACAATGAATGAATAGACACAATAGTGAATTCATTTACTCGTTATGGGCGGCTGACTCATCATTATTTATGCTAGTTATTTTAACATTAGCCATTATCCACACTCGTCATAGCCATTATTAGCTCTAGTCAATAATGACTAAACAATTGCTCCCGATACCTTACTATTAGCCCTGTAAGCTCTTCAATAGACTTCATTTTTTACAACCTATCTAACGATACCTCTGCGACATAAGCTCGATGGCTAACATGATGGAATCTTGTCGTCTATATTATATGATTTTGGCTGGTGAATATGCCCACAAATTTATATCGAATAGGTATAATTTGCTGCTGATGTTCCCATTGGAGATACCATGGCCAAGGTAATCAATAAAGCCATTTTTAGCAGTCGGATATTGTCGATAAACCTGGTGACTTACCATACTCATCACCGAGTGATGGCCCATATCGATCCGGTACAACAAGGCCGCTATTACAAACTCAATTTTGTCCTTGTGCAACCTAAAGTCGGTGGGGTGTTTCTGTGTGCGAAATGCATCATGAACTTATGGGGGCGAGTGTATTTATTTCGTCCAGATAAATATGAGCATAGCGTGACTAAGATTGAGACGGGTAAACGCGTGTTGTTAAGTATTGCTTTGAATATCTAGAAGGGTGTTAACGGGACAATAAGTTAACGTTCGTGGGCAAGTTTAGGGCTGTTAGTCTGTAATTGTTGGGTTAACGCAGTTGTTTGCTTATGAGTGTCATTGGTTGAGGCATATTGACGTTTAGCCACCACTTGCACACCTTCAGTTGATAGTTTGAGATTTAAATCCCCCTCAGGCACACAACAACAGGGCAGACATTCATCTGATTTAAGTTCAGCTAGTGGCTCGGAGAAGTATTTAACTTCTCCTGATATCACTGTGGTTTTACACGCGCCGCAAAATCCATTACGACACTCTGAAAACACTTTCACTTTTTTCGACTCAAGCGCTTCTAATAAGCTTGAATGTTGGCCGTCAAATAAAATAACCGGCTGTCCTTTCAAGCTTACAATTGGGGCTTTTTTGAAAAGTTTTTTATAGGTCAAAATCTAAAAACTCATCGCCATCAACAGAAGAATCAATTTGACCAACAAGATAAGATGATACTTCTACTTCTTGTGGGGCAACTTGTACTGCATCACTTTCTAACCAGTTTTTCATCCACGGTAGTGGATTCGATTGTTCATCATAAGGTTGAGGTAAGTGAACTGACTTCATCCGTTGGTTAGTAATAAACTCAACGTACTGGCATAAAATCTGTTCATTTAAGCCAATCATCGAACCGTCTTTGAATAAGTACTTGGCCCATTCTTTTTCTTGTTCCGCCGCTTTGACGAATAAGTCATACGCTTCTTGCTTACACTCAGCAGCAATTTCTCCCATTTCTGGGTCGTCTTTACCACCCTGCATCAGAGCTAAAATGTGTTGTGTACTATTGAGGTGTAATGCTTCATCACGGGCAATTAAGCGAATAATTTTAGCATTACCTTCCATAACACGGCGCTCTGCAAAGGCAAACGAACAAGCAAAACTGACATAGAAGCGAATCGCTTCTAAGGCATTAACTGACATCATGCACAAATATAATGACTTTTTAAGAATACGTGAATTAACGGTGATTTCTTTACCGTTAATAATGTGCGTTCCTTCACCTAGCAAGTTATTAATCTGGGTGAGGTTAATCAAGTCATCGTAATAAGCGGCAATATCACCGGCACGCTTTAAGATTTCGTCATTTTGTACAATATCGTCAAATACTAAAGATGGATTATTAACAATATTCCGAATAATGTGAGTGTACGAACGCGAGTGAATGGTTTCAGAAAACGACCATGTTTCAATCCACGTTTCCAATTCAGGTAGCGATACCAAAGGCAAAAATGCCACATTCGGCGAGCGGCCTTGAATTGAGTCTAGCAAGGTTTGGTATTTCAGATTTGATAAGAAAATATGTTGTTCATGTTCAGGTAAATTACCGAAATCAATTTTGTCACGGCTGACATCAACTTCTTCTGGACGCCAGAAAAACGATAATTGCTTTTCAATTAGTTTTTCAAAGACTTCATATTTCTGTTGATCGTAGCGTGCCACATTAACCGATTGACCGAAAAACATCGGTTCTTTAGTCGAATCGTTAGGTGTTTGACAAAATGTTGAGTAAGCCATTATTTAGGTGTCCTGAAAACGCATTTTTCAAAAAGCGGGGAAGGCCCCCGCTAAATATAGATAAAGTGATGATTATATCTTACACGCACCGCCACCACAGCCATCGTCTTCTTCTTCGACAGCAATAATGTCGTCAAACTGATCCGAAGCACCGTCGCGAGTATTATGATAATACAATGTTTTAATGCCCAGTTTGTATACGCTTAACAAGTCTTTTAACAACGTTTGCATCGGTACACGACCGCCTTCAAAACGGCTAGGATCATAATTGGTGTTGGCCGAAATAGCTTGGTCGATAAACTTCTGCATTAAACCAACAAGTTGGATATAACCATCGTTGTTTGGCATATTCCACAGTAGTTCGTACTTATCTTTGAGCAATTCAAAATCAGGAACGACTTGCTTTAACTGACCATCTTTACTGGCTTTAACGCTGATTAAGCCGCGTGGAGGCTCGATACCATTGGTCGCATTTGAAATTTGCGATGAGGTTTCAGACGGCATTAGCGCAGACAAGGTTGAGTTACGTAAACCGTACTGCTTAATGTCGCTACGCAAGCTTTCCCAATCCATGTGCAATGGCTCGTCACAAATCTTGTCTAAATCACGCTTGTAAGTATCGATAGGTAAAATACCTTTCGAATACGTAGTCTCGTGGAATAACGGACATGCACCTTGCTCTTTAGCTAAGTTCATTGACGCTTTCAGTAAATAAAACTGAATTGCTTCAAAGGTCTTATGAGTTAAGTTATTGGCTGAACCGTCTGAATACTTTTTACCGTTTTTAGCTAAGTAGTTAGCAAAGTTAATCACACCAATACCTAAGGTACGACGGTTCATTGAACTCGTTTGCGCGGCTTTGATTGGGTAATCTTGGTAATCAAGTAAGTTATCTAGGGCACGTACGGCTAAATCAGCTAATGGCTCAAGTTCAGATAAATCTTTAATTGCGCCTAAGTTAAGTGCTGACAAGGTACATAACGCGATTTCACCGTCAGGATCATCAATATTAGTCAGTGGCTTAGTTGGCAAAGCAATTTCTAAACATAAGTTAGATTGCTTAATTGGCGCAACTTTAGAGTCAAACGGGCTGTGAGTATTACAGTGATCGACGTTTTGAATGTAGATACGGCCAGTAGAAGCACGTTCTTGCATCATCAATGAAAACAGTTCAACCGCTTTAATTTGTTTTTTGCGGATATTGCTGTCTTGCTCATACTGAAGGTATAAACGTTCAAACTCAGCTTGATCTTCAAAGAATGCATCGTAAAGACCTGGCACGTCTGATGGGCTGAATAAACTGATGTATTCGCCTTTAATCAAACGTTGGTACATTAATTTGTTTAACTGCACACCGTAGTCAAGATGACGTACACGGTTGTCGTCAACACCACGGTTGTTTTTAAGGACTAGTAGCGATTCAACTTCTAGATGCCATAAAGGATAGAAAAGGGTTGCTGCGCCGCCACGTACGCCGCCTTGAGAACAAGACTTCACCGCAGTTTGGAAATACTTATAAAAAGGTAAACAACCAGTGTGGAAAGCTTCACCGCCACGAATAGGGCTACCAAGGGCTCGAATACGACCAGCGTTAATACCAATACCAGCACGTTGGCTAACGTATTTAACGATAGACGATGCCGTCGCATTGATTGAATCCAAGCTGTCATCACACTCAATCAACACACATGAGCTGAACTGACGTGTAGGTGTACGCACACCGGCCATGATTGGCGTTGGTAAAGAAATCTTAAACAGAGACGTCGCGTCATAGAAGTCTTTAATGTACTTCAAACGGATTTCTTTTGGGTAACGGGCAAACAAACATGCAGCCACTAAAATATATAAAAACTGGGCGCTTTCGTACACTTCATGCGTTACACGGTTTTGAACTAGGTATTTACCTTCAAGTTGCTTTACCGCGGCATAAGAGAAGTTCAAGTCACGCCAGTGATCGATATAAGTGTCGAGGATGTCTAATTCTTCACGGCTGTAGTCAGCCATGATATGCATGTCATATTTACCAATTTCAACTAACTTGGTGACATGGTCATATAATGTTGGTGGCTCAAATTGACCAAATGCTTTTTTACGTAAATGGAACACCGCTAAGCGGGCAGCCACAAATTGGTAATCAGGTGACTCAGGAGAGATCAAGTCAGCAGCGGCTTTGATGATCGTTTCATGAATGGCTTCTGTTGGAATGCCATCAAAAAACTGCAGATGAGATCGAAGTTCTACTTCAGATACTGAGACGTTTTTTAATCCCTTGGCTGCCCAAGTGATCACGCGATGAATTTTATCTAAATCGATAGATTCACGTTCGCCACTGCGTTTAGTGACTGTCATATTGCTATTCATTGAAGAGAGGCCTTGGTTCTATATCTAATCATGTGATCTGTTGTTGGATGCAGTGCTGCTTGATTCGATCCGAACCAGTTACAAAACAATTCCATGTTAAAACAATCAACCTGATGTACTCACAACGTGGTAGTTAAACACCAGTACGTTCAGTTAGCAGCTACATCCTTTGGAACGTCGTGGAGTAGTGTTTTGATTGTTAGCCACACACAAGATATGGTGTTATTTAAAATCTAAGATACAAGATAGTGAGGTTTGAGGTTTATTGCAAGCCACAATTTCATTAACTTCTTGTGGATAACTTGAGGATAAACGGCAGGGTTAGTGACAACTAACCCTAGAGCCCAAATTCATAAAGAGTTTTTGATAAATGATATTTTTTAATCCATCAAATGAGAAAGATTTGATCGCTAAAATAAACAGCGATCAAAAAAAATGCACTGTTTATTGGTTGATCTTTTGTTGGTTTTGATCGGGTGGAAATTGGCGGCGGTTAACTGTTCATTTAAGCCGAATAAGACCCGTTAAACTTCACTCATGCTTTGTTCATTTACCCAAAATATCCCGCTAACTTGATGCCCAAATAGTGTCATTACTCAGTGAAGAAATGCTTTAGTGAGGCACCATGTTCAAATTGTCTGCCTGCTGGCCATGTGTCAGGTTTATCTGTCGCAGATAAATAACCCCATAAAGCAACGCCGCCTAACATACTGGCATTATGGGCGGCGACTAAGTCGCGTTCGGCATCGCCTAGATATAAGATACTTTGAGGAGCAATGGCAATTTGTTGTGCTGCTAACAGCATTGGTGCGGTATGAGGTTTAGAGTGGCGGGTGCTATCACCACTGATCATGGTTTTCAATTTATGAGTTAAACCAAGCTTTTCCACTAATGGCCTGGCAAATCGAGCTGGCTTATTGGTCACGACACCATAAGGAATCGATTGGGCATCAAATAAAGACAACAGTTCAGGTAAGTCATCAAATAAACGGCTGTTGTCACCATTAATACGGGCATAATGCTGAAGTAGCGCTTGCTGGATGGTGATTTGTACTTGTTCATCGGCATCTGGAATGGCCGTTTTGACTAAATATAAGCTGCCATGTGATGCTGCATGGCGCATCAAATCAAGCGGTTGGACGTTAAAACCGGCTTCATCCAAGCTGAGGTTCAATGCCTGCACTAAATCTGGGGCTGTATCGGCTAAGGTACCGTCTAAATCGAACAGCACTCCTTTTATATCTTGTTTATGCAAGGGCTAGCTCCTAACGAGATAAAATAACAATAGACAGTGCAAGCCCTTTATAGCGTTATTAGTACAACATAACGCTATTGTGCTGCATTCACGTTGAAATGTTGAAAAGAATCACCTGGATGATCAATCAATTTTTTGAGTGGCTATCATATAGTTTACATCGACACTTTTAGTGTACTTAAACACACCTGACAATGGATTGTAGGTAATTCCCAGCGCATCTTTACACAATAAGTCGGTGTTATCGACCAATGCCATCAGTTCCGATGGGCGAATAAATTTGCTGTGATCGTGAGTGCCAACTGGCAGCATTTTTAATAAATACTCTGCGCCGATAATCGTCTGTAAATAAGACATCATATTACGGTTTATGGTTGAGAAAAACACAAAACCGTTAGGTTTAACCATGTCACAACAGGCTTGAATCACCGATTGTGGATCGGGTACATGTTCGAGCATTTCCATGCAAGTAACCACATCATAATATTCACGGTGGTTATCGCGATGTGCTTCGGCTGTTGTTTTGAGATAATTAACCGTAACACCAGACTCTAAGGCATGTAGTTTTGCTACTTCAAGCGGTTCGTTGCCCATATCAATACCGTCAACGTGGGCGCCAAGGCGCGCCATACTTTCTGACAAAATGCCGCCACCACAGCCAACATCAAGTACTTTCTTGTCAAAAATACCATCAGCGGTTTGGTCAATGTAGTTTAAGCGCAGTGGATTAAGTAAATGTAATGGCTTGAACTCGCCATTGAGATCCCACCAAGTTTGCGCCATGGCTTCAAATTTTGCGATCTCTAGCGGATCAACATTGGGTGTCGATTGTTCAGCGTGTGACATAACTTAACCTAAGTGTGTAATAAAGTATGGTCGCTATTATAGCGATAACCTTTGCGAATAGTAGTTAACAATGGCTTTTGCGGTTCACGCTTGCTCATAAAACATCCATTTAAGCGAGGTGAATTGTCATTTTGTGCTATCAACTGCTTAAAGCATCAGCAAGTTAACGGTTATTGTTGCTTAAATTTAGTCATATATTAGCCAATGAATAAACTAAATTAGCTGAAAATATTAGCTTTTTTATAATTTTTAAGAGTGATAGAGCATTTGGCTGGTCTTTGCTCTGGCGACATTAAATATCTGTGTTAGAATGCCAAATCACGTTTTTAAGCTAGATAATAATATGGAAGTTTTATTGTCAGCTCACTTTAGGGGAACGCGCAGTTTATGACTGATCTGGCATCATCTATTTCGCCAATTAACATCGAAGACGAACTTAAGAATTCTTACCTTGATTACGCAATGAGTGTAATTGTAGGTCGTGCTTTACCTGACGTCCGTGACGGTTTAAAACCAGTTCACCGTCGAGTATTGTTCGCAATGAGCGAATTAAAAAACGATTGGAACAAACCATATAAGAAATCCGCTCGTGTCGTTGGTGACGTAATTGGTAAATATCACCCACACGGTGATACAGCTGTATACGATACAATTGTACGTATGGCGCAACCGTTCTCGCTACGCTACACATTGATTGACGGACAAGGAAACTTTGGTTCGGTCGACGGTGACTCGGCAGCGGCGATGCGTTATACCGAAATCCGCATGCAAAAGTTGGCGCATTCATTATTAGCCGACCTTGAAAAAGAAACTGTGGATTTTGTGCCTAACTACGATGGCACCGAAATGATCCCTGCGGTGTTACCAACACGTGTACCGAACCTATTAATCAATGGTTCATCAGGTATTGCGGTTGGTATGGCCACTAACATTCCACCTCACAACTTAACAGAAGTAGTGAAAGGCTGTTTGGCGTTAATCGAAGATCCAAGTTTATCGATTGAACAGTTAATGGAATACATTCCAGGTCCAGATTTTCCAACGGCAGCTTCAATAAACGGTCGCAAAGGCATTATCGATGCTTATAACACTGGCCGTGGACGCGCTATCATGCGCTCTAAAGCGGAAATTGAAACTGAAGAGAATGGTCGTGAACGTATTATTGTTCATGAAATTCCATATCAAGTTAACAAAGCCCGTTTGATTGAAAAAATTGCTGAGCTTGTTAAAGATAAAAAATTAGAAGGTATCAGTGGCCTACGCGATGAGTCTGACAAAGACGGTATGCGTATTGTTATTGAAATCAAACGTGGTGAAGTGGGTGAGGTTGTACTAAACAACTTATATTCTCAAACACAAATGCAGTGTTCTTTTGGTATCAACATGGTGGCATTGACTAACGGTCAGCCTAAATTGTTTAACCTTAAAGAAATGCTGGAGTGTTTTATTCTTCACCGTCGTGAAGTGGTCACGCGCCGTACTGTATTTGAACTGCGTAAAGCCCGCGAACGTGCTCATGTTCTTGAAGCACTTGCCATTGCATTGGCTAACATCGACCCTATTATTGCGCTTATTAAAGCCTCTCCTACACCTGCTGAAGCCAAAGCAAAATTGGTTGCACAAGGTTGGGAATTAGGTCATGTACAAGGCATGCTTGAAAAAGCTGGTGATGACGCTGCACGCCCTGAATGGTTAGAGCCTGAGTTCGGTATCCGTGACGGTCAGTACTATTTAACTGAGCAACAAGCACAAGCGATTTTGGAATTACGTCTGCACCGTTTAACCGGTCTAGAACATGACAAGATTTTAGCTGAATATGAAGAGCTTTTAGTTCTGATTGCAGGTTTGTTATTCATTCTTCGTACTCCATCTCGTTTGATGGAAGTGATTAAAGAAGAACTTGAAGAAATACTTGAGCAATACGGTGATGAACGTCGCACCATTATTAACGCTAATGAAATTGATATGAGTCTTGAAGACTTAATCAATGAAGAAGACGTTGTAGTGACCTTGTCTCACTTAGGTTATGCGAAATACCAAGTACTGTCTGATTACCAAGCGCAGCGTCGTGGTGGTAAAGGTAAAGCCGCAACTAAAGTAAAAGATGAAGACTTTGTAGAAAAGTTATTGGTGGCAAACACCCATGACACCATCTTGTGTTTCTCTGACTTTGGTAAGATGTACTGGCTAAAAGTGTATCAATTACCATTGGCAAGTCGTACTGCCCGTGGTCGTCCAATTGTTAACTTATTACCACTATCTGACGGTGAGCACATTACTGCCATTCTACCGGTACGTGAGTATGCAGATGATAAATATATCATCATGGCAACAGCACACGGTACCGTGAAGAAAACAGCATTAACAGCATATAGTAACCCTCGTGCAAACGGCATTATTGCTGTGAACCTAAAAGACGGCGACCAATTAATTGGCGTTGATATTACTGAAGGTAGTGACGACATTATGTTGTTCTCTAACGAAGGTAAAGTGGTTCGCTTTAATGAGAAAGCGCGTGATTCTGAAACCGGTGAAGTGAAGATAGATGCTGAAACTGGCGAAGAAATCATTGCACTGCGCCCTATGGGTCGTACTGCTACCGGTGTTCGTGGTATTAAGCTTGATGCGGGCCAAAAAGTGGTGTCGTTAATTGTGCCTAAAGGTGACGGTGCAATTTTAACCGTAACTGAAAATGGTTACGGTAAACGTACAGAGCTAAGTGAATACCCAGCGAAGAGCCGCGGTACTAAAGGTGTTGTGTCGATTAAAGTCAGTGAACGTAACGGTGAAGTAGTCGGTGCTGTTCAAGTGGGTACTTTTGACGAAATCATGTTGATCAGTAATAAAGGCACCTTAGTGCGTACTCCTGCTGAAGGCGTATCCATTATTGGTCGTAACACTCAAGGTGTGACCATCATCCGTACCGCAGAAGACGAGAAAGTCGTTGGTTTGCAACGTATTGAAGAAATTCAAACTGAAGAGCTGTTAGACGAAGAAGGCAATGTTATTCCAGTAAGCGATGTTATCGATGCTGAAGTGACAGATGCTGAGTCAACTGACGATGTTGAAGCAACAGATCCAGATGAAGCCAAAACCGGAGATGACGAACAAGAGTAGTAGATTACTTTTGTTGTCGATATCCTCGAACGGGCGCCTTAATGGCGCCCGTTTTATTTTACGGAATAAATTTCATCAAAATAGGTAAATAAAGGCCTATTCATCAACCCGTAAAATACTTACTATTACGGTTAAATTGTTATTGTCTATATTGATTATTTGTCAAAGGAGTTGTCTGTGAGCGCGATTTATAATTTCTGTGCTGGACCTGCCATGTTACCTCAAGCTGTAATGCAAAAAGCACAACAGGAATTAATTGATTGGAATGGCCTAGGCGTCTCCGTGATGGAAATCAGTCATCGCAGTAAAGAGTTTATTGCGTTGACCGATCAAGCAGAGGTGACATTACGCAAGTTGATGAACATTCCTGCTAATTACCACGTGTTATTTATGCACGGTGGTGGCCGGGCTCAATTTTCTAACGTGGTGAATAACTTTCTTGGCGATAATGGTCAGGCACTTTATTTGGTCAGTGGTCAGTGGTCATCGGCTGCAGTAACTGAAGCGAAGAAATTGGTAAGCGAGCACAATATTGACAGTATCAATATTGTTGAGCAGATCAATGGGCTTTATCAAGTTAAATTACCAGACTTAACGGCAATCGATAAAGATTATCGTTATGTGCATTACTGTTCAAATGAAACCGTAGATGGCATCGAGATTTTTGAAGAGCTAGACAGTCCATGGCCAATTGTTGCTGATTTATCATCGACCATCATGTCGCACGAAATTGATGTCAGCAAATACGGTCTTATTTATGCCGGCGCACAAAAGAACATTGGCCCGTCAGGCTTGTCGATTGTCATTGTGCGTGACGATATGCTTAAACTACCAAGTCTGCCGCAATCATCAGTAATGGATTATCGCGTTGCCGTTGAGCATGGCTCTATGTTTAATACACCGCCAACGTTTGCTTGGTATCTAGCCTCGGAAGTGTTTGCATGGTTAGCCGCAAAGGGGGGGGTAAGTGCGATGGCTGAAGTGAACCAACAAAAAGCTGCGTTACTGTATGATTGTATCGACAGTAATCCGTTTTATAAAAACGGTGTGGCTCCTCATAACCGCTCACGCATGAATGTCACCTTTCAACTAGTGAATGATGCCCTAGACAGTGAGTTTTTAGCACAAGCAGAGCAGGCGGGTTTAGTCGCGTTAAAAGGTCATCGTATTGTCGGTGGAATGCGTGCCAGTATTTATAACGCCATGCCACTTGCGGGTGTACAAGCGTTAGTAGACTTTATGAATAACTTTGCCGTAAAGCACAGTTAATTTAAAAAGCTTATTTATTTAACGTAAGATCGGCTTAATAAAAACAAAGCGAATGCCGAGCAGCATTCGCTTTTTTATGTCATCAATAAATGTGTATTTCATCGCTATATTTCTGATCGCACATCTCATGCCACTGGTTATTACGGAATTGCCGTTCTGTTAATTCATCGGCTTTAATTTACAGCGCAGTAAAGTATGGCCTAGGCCAATGTTGTCGATGTCTTCATCAACATACAAGCCTGTCTCATTGATCATTTTAAGCATATCTTTACTGTGATACATCCGGCTATTGCCATTGGCAATCGCGGTAAAATACAAAGAGGTTGCGTTAACGCAATAGGCACCAGCTTCGTGAGGCTGTCGGTCCCAATACGTCTCTAAAATACACAGTTCACTGTCAGGTTTCATCGCAGCCACTGTGCGCTGGAGAATAGTGATGATTTGTTGTTTAGAAAAACAATCTAAAAATTGACTCATCCAATACAAATCACCTCCTTGGTAAAAAGGTTTGTTGCTATCAAGTAAGTCTGTTTCAAACGGATGAACTCGGTCCGCAACCAAACATGCTTGGGCATTTTTCATTGCCACAGCAAGTTGACCGGGTAAATCCATAATGGTGACGTTGACGTTTTTATTATAGCGGGTGCAGGCAAATGCCCATTTACCGGTATTACCACCTACATCAATAATATGAGCCGGATCTGACTTGAAAATCAAAGGTAATAAACTGTCAAAGGCATGATCTGAATAGTAATGATCAAACTCAAACCAGCTCTTTTTAGTTTGTTCAGGTAGCTGACTTAGCCCAGGGTAAATTGTGTCCCAATCGCCAAAGTGTTTAAGTCCTATTGCTTTGCCTTGCTTAAGTGAATCGTCAAGGTCAAACAAGCCTTGATAGCAAACATCATGGATGAAGTTTAGATTTTTTGCGGCCATATCATCATGGAGTAAGAAATAACCCGTTTTATCGAGTCGATAACGATCATCTTTACACCAAAAAATGCCCATACTTAATCCCATATCGAGCAATACGTGAATGGCATATTCAGACAATTCAACATGTTGAATCAGTTGAATTAAGCTAATACCTTCGTCTCCGGCGTCATCAACCTTTGTGAGTATGCTAAATTGACTTAAGCAACGAGCGACTTGAAAGCTTACCGGTGCGAAGGCTATTTTTTGTGCTTCAAACTTAGCATCAAATGCAGACATTTTTTTTGGGGATTGGTAAAAAGACATTAACTGAATTAACTCAAAGGAAGGAGGTGATATAGCTTCAATAGTAACAAGATAATACTAGTAAGGTTTTGAGCTACTTCTAGTTTTTGTTTTTTGATAAATGTATAACTGTAGAAGTTGAAGCATAACACTACATTTTGAATGAGTTCTTTATACAAAACTCTGCCTCAATGAATCATTCGAGCGGGTGTGAGCCCGCTCGAATTATCTTATTTAACTCAGTAAGCCGAATAGAATGGCTGTCATAGATAATAAACCAGTAATGACGACGAATATGTTACTGACTCGACCGCGGTAGGCTTTCAGTGCCGGTACTTTGTATATCGCATACATTGGCATGAGATATAAAATAGCCGCAATCACCGGGCCACCAAGCGCCTCAATCATACCCAGAATACTTGGGTTCATAACCGCCACGCCCCAAGTAGTCATAAACATAAATCCTAAGATAAATTTTTCCAGTTTTTTGCTATTTTCTGGCTTACTGCTGTCGGGTAATTGCTTGATAATGATGCCTTTCAAACCTTCTGTTGCCCCCATGTAGTGACCGAAGAAAGATGAAATAATGGCGATGAAAGCAATGACAGGGGCAAAGTAGCTGATAAAGCCACTTTCATGCACGTTGGCTAGATAAGACAATATCGGTAAGTTATCGGCTTTAGCTTCTAATAACTGCGCCGGTGTTAGTGACAGAACACAGGAGAACACAAACAACATCACAAATCCGACTAACATAATGGCTGTATTGCGGAGGATGACATCGGCTTTATGGGAAGCATTAGCGCCATGTTCTTTTTTGAGAGAAACCGAGAATTGTGAGATAGCGGGTGAATGGTTAAAGGCAAATACCAACACTGGAATGGTTAACCAAACAGTACCAAGAAAATTGGTTGTTGAAGGCACAACCATTAGCGCATCAAACTTCCAGTCTGGTATAAGGTACAAGGACATAAAAGCAAGGATTGCGACGAGCGGATAAACTAATAACCGCGTCACGGAGAGCATAAATTTTTCACCCGCAACCATCACCGACATCATGCCTAAAATTAACATACCCGAAAGTAGCCAACGTGGAATACCACTGACTTTATCGATGATTTGCCCGCCAGCTTCTGTCAGTGCAGGCGTACCGTCGAGTAACATTCTTGGGACGTCGGTAAACATGCCTAATTGATTAATAATGAAACTGTCGACGGTATTGGTTATCCCAACGCCATAGATTAATACAATGGGATATATGGCTAAAAAATACAGCCAAGTAATCGCTTTACCGGCTCCAGCACCAAAATGTTCTTCAACTACCTGAGTGATGTCACTGCCAGGAATAGCAGATGAGCATAGGAAGCGAGATAATCCACGGTGAGCGAGATAGGTCATTGGGCCTATCATGAGTGCCATTAACACTAATGGCCAAAAACCTCCCATTCCGGCATTGATCGGTAAAAATAAAATTCCAGCGCCAACTGCGGTTCCAAACAAGCTCAACATCCAGGTGGTATCCTGACGTGTCCAGCCAGTAGCTGAAACAACGATTGACTCGGGGACCTCTTGTACACTTATGGCTTCATTTTGCATGGCTGATTCACTTTGTTGATATATTAATTTCAGCGTCAGGCTATCTCTTTTTATGAAAATTTAAACAGCTACATAGCCATTATGTTAATAATGTTCATGCTATGGGAGCTGTATCCCGATGAGCGTAAATTAAAAACTACAAGCGGCTTCAATTCGTATACAACCATCACCTATATATTTAACAGTGCGATTACTTTAATAGATACCCGAGAAATAACAGTATTATGCATTAGCAATATTGGCTCAATTCGATAAATTGCATCGCTTAGATTTGGCTGCACTTAACGCTGTTATTTGCAAAGGCAGATAAGTTCACCTAACTCGAATTGTGGTATTTGGGCGTTAAGATGGAATAACAAACGGCTATTTTTGATAACTGATTATTATGTTATTTTGAGGGGGGCTAAGTAGACAATTTTTTAGACTTAACATAAACAAGGCCGCATTAAGCGACCTTGTTTATAGCGTAATATTACCAGCTACCCATAAATCAAAATGGTATCGGTTATAGCACTGCCGCAATTGATTTAGCTAAATAATCAACATTAGTTTCACTAATACCGGCAATACTGATACGGCTTGAGCCGACCATGTACACACTGTATTGCTGTTTAAGGATTGCCACTTGTTCTGGGTTAACACCTAAAAATGAGAACATCCCTTTTTGACGGGCGATAAAACTAAAGTCACGGTCAACACCATTGGCTGTTAATTGATTGACCAACATTGCCCGGTTACCATTAATTCGGTCACGCATCACTTTAAGCTCGTCTAACCATTGTTGTTTGAGGGCTGGGGTACCTAAAATGGTCTCAACAATCGCAGCACCGTGTGCTGGCGGCATAGAATAAATGCAGCGCACTACGTATAACAATACCGATTGGGCAACATCAACAGTTGCGCTATCTTTAGCAACAATTGAGCAAGCGCCAATACGTTCGCGGTATAAACCAAAGTTTTTCGAGCAAGAGCTGCATAAAATCATGCTTTCAACTGCAGCAGCCATCTGACGAACGCCATAAGCATCTTCATCTACGCCGTCACCAAAACCTTGGTAAGCCATATCAATTAATGGTGTAAAGCCTTGCTTCACCGTAACCTTAACCACTTCATCCCATTGCTCAGTGGTTAAATCCATACCGCTTGGGTTATGACAACAAGCATGTAAAAGCACTACGTCATCTTTACCAATGGTATTTAAGGTTGCCAGCATTTGGTCAAACTTAAGTGTTTTGCTGTCATAGTCATAATACGGATAGGTTTTAACCGTAATACCTGCAGCTTCAAATAACCCTGTGTGGTTTGCCCATGTTGGGTCACTTACCCATAGCACCGCATTAGGATTACAACGTTTAATAAAGTCTGCCGCCACGCGCAGGGCGCCAGTTCCGCCAGGGGTTGACACTGTACGAACTCGGTTAGCCAGTAATGCACTGTGGCTAGCACCAAAAGCTAATTCACCCATAAGTTGGTTGAATGACGCTGAGCCAGTCGGGCCGATGTACACCTTGGTTGTTTCGGTGTCTAAACGAATTTTTTCGGCGGCTTTAACACAATCTAAAATTGGCGTATGACCTACAGGGTCTTTATAAACGCCCACACCTAAGTCAACTTTATTTGCGTGGCTGTCTTCGCGGTATTGAGTTAGCAGGCCTAAAATAGGATCTGCTGGTAAGGCTTTTAGGGTATCGAACATGAATAGAACCTTATATTAGCTATTTGCACTAAGCATAACGCGCTTTAAACTAAGAGTTAAAGCCATAATTGCTCCCAATCTCAATTAATATCTTATTGAGATTTTTTCATTTGGAAAGTTAACGTAACAAGCAAATAATACTGTCATATCGTAAGATTATCTGATGTAATGGACCTCCATTACAGTGTTAAGTGTTATTGTTGGCAATCTCGTTAGACTGTTGCCGTATTTAAAGGCCAATTAATGGTCGTGAGTTGTTGATATTAGCGCTGTAATCCGTATTTTATCAGCTTGTAATGGTTTTTGTTTAGTGAGGATAAACCCTTTCATTCTGTAATGAATTTGTTCCACTTGATTTACGCTGTCTGGCAATAAATGAGTGATGTTTTCCATCAAGATTAACTTGAACTTAATCTTTAGCAAAAAAGAAGAAAGCGAATGAAGCAACTGCGTCTTAATCCTATTAATTGCATCAACGGCGAAATTAATATTCCAGGGTCTAAAAGTATTTCAAACCGTGTATTACTTTTAGCCACGCTTGCCAGAGGTAGCACTACACTTACAAACTTGTTAGATTCTGACGACATTCGCTATATGCTGGCATCGCTTAAACAATTGGGTATTCAATACACATTAAGTGAAGACAAAACCGAATGCGTTGTTGAAGGAAACGAAGGTCCAATTTCATCCGCTAGCGCTCAAAGCCTCTTTTTAGGTAATGCTGGTACGGCAATGCGTCCTTTATGCGCAGCATTAACATTAGGCCAAGGCGAGTTTACCTTAACGGGTGAGCCACGAATGGAAGAGCGACCAATTGGTGATTTAGTTGATGCGCTGCGTCAGCTCGGTGCAGATGTCACTTACCTTAAAAACGATGGTTTTCCACCGTTAACGATAAATGCCACAGGGCTAAACGGCGGCGATGTTGAAATTGCCGGTGATTTATCAAGCCAGTTTTTGACGGCTTTGCTTATGGTCGCACCGCTGACTAAAGACAGCGTTAATATTAAAATTAAAGGTGAGTTAGTTTCAAAACCTTATATCGATATTACCATCGCACTGATGAAACAATTCGGTGTTGAGGTGATTAACCACCAATATCAACGTTTCGAAATTAAAGCCGGTCAGCACTATGTCTCTCCGGGTAAAGTATTAGTTGAAGGTGACGCTTCATCTGCATCGTACTTTTTAGCCGCGGGTGCCATTAAAGGTGGTGAAGTTAAAGTCACTGGTGTTGGCCGCTTAAGTATTCAAGGCGATGTAAAATTTGCTGATGCATTAGCCCAAATGGGCGCAGACATAGAGTGGGGCGATGATTACATTATTGCCAGAAAGTCTACGTTAACAGCCATCGAAATGGACATGAATCATATTCCCGATGCTGCAATGACCATTGCTACAGCTGCTTTATTTGCAACAGGCACCACAAAACTGACTAACATCTACAACTGGCGCATTAAAGAAACAGACCGCTTAGCCGCAATGGCCACCGAGTTACGTAAAGTGGGCGCTATAGTTGAAGAAGGTCATGACTATATTACGATCACACCACCTGCAGAACTCAATACTGCAGCAATTGATACCTATAATGATCATCGTATGGCAATGTGTTTTTCAATGATGGCCTTTGCTGATTGTGGGATCACCATTAACGATCCAGACTGCACATCTAAGACCTTTCCAGATTACTTTGCACAATTTACACAATTGGCAAAATAATCTTATATCGTGAAATTAAAACGAACCCTTTAGTGCATCAGGTATGCACTAAAGGGCGATCTTGGTTTTAATAACCGAAAATTCATCAGTAATTAACATTTTTTTGTTATACAATGCGCGCGCTTATTTTGATGAACCCTTTATCTTTTCAAGGAAGATAGATTATTTTCGGAGGAAATTATGTCTGAACGATCTCCAGTGATCACAGTAGATGGCCCAAGCGGTGCAGGGAAAGGGACTATATGCCAATTGTTGGCACAACATTTAGGGTGGCATTTGTTAGACAGTGGTGCGATTTATCGTGTTTTAGCCTTAGCCGCTATTCATCATGATGTTGAGCTAGAAAACGAAGAAGCACTGACCTTATTGGCTGCACACCTTGATGTTCAATTTTTAACGGGCACCGAGGCCGATGCCATTAAAGTGATTCTCGAAGGTGAAGATGTTACCACCACCATTCGCACACAAGAATGCTCAAATGCTGCCTCAAAAGTGGCGGCATTACCACGCGTACGTGAGGCATTATTACGTCGTCAACGTGCATTTAGCGCCGCTCCAGGACTTGTTGCCGATGGACGCGATATGGGCACAGTGGTTTTTTCTAAAGCACCAGTAAAAATATTTTTAACTGCGTCTGCTGAAGAACGTGCGCAAAGACGCTATAATCAGTTGCAGGACAAGGGCTTCGATGTTAAAATCGATCGCCTTTTAGCTGAAATTATTGAACGAGACGACCGCGACATCAATCGCGCCGCTTCGCCACTAGTCCCAGCTGATGATGCACTTGTTATTGATACAAGCGGCATAGGCATTGAAGATGTATTGAAGCAAGTGCTTGAATATGTTGGACAAAAAATTACTGTTACATAATCGAATGGTCGATTATTGTGCAGTAGGTATTCGTGTTAAGGATGACACGAATAATATTACTAGACTCCACATCTAGGATGGATGGTGGTTTATTTAATGAAAGTAACCTAAAACATGACTGAATCTTTTGCTGATCTATTTGAACAATCCCTTCAAACCCTAGAGTTCCGTCCAGGTTCTATCGTCCGTGGTACAGTTGTTGCCATCGAAAACGGTATGGTACTTGTTGACGCTGGTCTTAAGTCTGAAAGCCCAATCAATGCTGACGAATTCAAAAACGCACAAGGCGTTTTAGAAATCCAAGTAGGTGATGAAGTTGACGTAGCCCTTGACTCTGTTGAAGATGGTTTCGGTGAGACTCAATTGTCTCGCGAAAAAGCTAAGCGTCATGAAGCTTGGATCGTTCTAGAAAAAGCGTACGAAGATGCTGAAACTGTAATCGGTATCATCAATGGTAAAGTTAAAGGTGGTTTCACTGTTGAATTAAACGGTATCCGTGCCTTCTTACCAGGTTCTCTAGTTGACGTGCGCCCAGTTCGCGACACTGCTCACTTAGAGTACAAAGAATTAGAATTCAAAGTTATCAAGCTTGACCAGAAGCGCAACAACGTTGTTGTTTCTCGTCGTGCAGTTATCGAATCTGAAAGCAGTGCTGAACGTGATACTCTTCTTGAGAATCTACAAGAAGGTCAAGCTGTTAAAGGTATCGTTAAAAACCTTACTGACTACGGTGCATTCGTAGACTTAGGTGGTGTTGACGGTCTTTTACATATCACTGATATGGCTTGGAAACGTGTTAAGCACCCATCTGAAATCGTTAATGTTGGTGACGAAATCAACGTTAAAGTTCTTAAGTATGACCGTGAGCGTACTCGCGTATCACTAGGTCTTAAGCAACTTGGCGAAGATCCATGGTTAGAAATCAGCAAGCGCTACCCAGAAAGCACTAAGCTTACTGGTCGCGTAACTAACTTAACTGACTACGGTTGCTTCGTCGAAATCGAAGAAGGCGTTGAAGGTTTAGTACACGTTTCTGAAATGGATTGGACTAACAAGAACATTCACCCATCTAAAGTTGTTAACTTAGGTGATGAAGTTGAAGTGTTAGTATTAGACATCGATGAAGAACGTCGTCGTATTTCTCTAGGCCTTAAACAGTGTAAAGTTAACCCATGGGATGACTTCGCAACTCGTTACAACAAAGGCGACAAAGTATCTGGTAAGATCAAGTCAATCACTGACTTCGGTATCTTTATCGGTCTTGACGGTGGAATCGATGGTCTTGTTCACTTATCTGACATTTCTTGGAACGGTACTGGCGAAGACGCAGTTTCTGAATACAAGAAAGGCGATGAGATCCACGCTGTAGTTCTTTCAGTAGACCCAGAGCGTGAGCGCATCAGCCTAGGTGTTAAGCAAACTGAAGATGATCCATTCAACGCATACTTAGCTGACAAGAAGAAAGGCACCGTAGTTCACGGTACTGTTTCTGCTGTTGACGCAAAAGGTGTTACAGTTGAATTAGCAGAAACAGTTGAAGGTTACATTCGTGTAGCTGACATCTCTGCAGACCGCATCGAAGACGCATCTACTGTATACTCAGTTGGTGATGCAATCGAAGCTAAGTTCATGGGTGTAGATCGTAAGAACCGTTCTATCAGCTTATCTATCAAAGCGAAAGATGAAGCTGAACAGAAAGAAGCGATCGCTACTTTGAACAAGCAAGACGATGTTGTAATGAGCAGCGCAATGGCTGAAGCCTTCAAAGCAGCTCGTAAGTAATCGAAAATCGTCTGTTGTATGGGGACTTTGTCCCCATTAGGCGACTGTGTTTGGCTTGATAATATGGGATAGCTAAGATGACAAAATCTGAACTTATCGAAAAACTCGCCACTAGGCAGTCGCAACTGTCGGCGAAAGAAGTGGAAAGTGCAATCAAAGAAATGTTGGAGCAAATGGCAACAACATTAGAAACCGGTGATCGTATAGAAATCCGTGGATTTGGTAGTTTTTCACTTCACTATCGTGCGCCTCGTACGGGTCGTAATCCAAAAACAGGAACCTCTGTTGACTTGGAAGGCAAGTATGTACCGCACTTTAAGCCGGGAAAAGAGCTGCGCGAACGTGTCGATGCTGTTAATCCTTGATTAACGCTTGAATAAAAAGCCTCCTATTGGAGGCTTTTTTGTATCTAATGGCAGTCAATGCTGGTCAGCCCAGTAAATTTCTTGGATAATCATTATATTGATGCACCTTCATGGAGAATAGCGTGAGATCATTTATTATTGTTGTACTGGTTGGATTGATGTTTGTTCTAGCATTATTATTTGGCGCTAAAAATGAACAAGTCGTAACCTTAAGTTACTTTATTGCTGAAGGGCAATATCGATTGCCTATGGTGCTTGCTGTGGTATTTTTCAGCGGCTTTATCATCAGCTGGATATTTGCAAGTTACCACATCGTGAAGTTAAAACTCGCGTTACGTAAAAGTAACAAAGCGCTTAAAAAGTTCGCCGCTGCGGATGCAATCAGTGTTGTTGTAACGCCTAAGGATCAAGCCGCCTAGTATGCTAGAAATCTTGTTCTTGTTATTGCCTATCGCTGCCGGTTATGGATGGTACATGGGACGACGCAGTATTCGTCATAGCGATAGCCAGCAGACTAAAAAACTAAGCCGAGATTACTTTACTGGGCTTAACTTTTTACTGTCTAACGAGTCTGACAAAGCGGTTGATTTATTTATCAGTATGCTCGATGTTGATGACGAAACTATCGACACCCATTTATCGTTAGGTTCGTTATTTCGTAAACGTGGTGAAGTGGATCGTTCCATTCGCATCCATCAAAATTTGATTGCTAGGCCCAGCTTAACTAATGAGCAGCGTGACATTGCGATGATGGAGTTAGGTAAAGATTATATGGCTGCAGGTTTTTATGACCGCGCTGAAGAAATCTTCATAAACTTAGTCAGCCAAGATGACCACAGTGAAGAAGCTGAAACTCAGCTGCTGTTAATCTACCAAGTTACCAAAGAGTGGCAAAATGCCATCGACATCACTAAACGCTTACCTCGTAAACGTCAACAAGTGCTTAAATGCACCACGGCCCATTTTTATTGTCAGTTAGCTGATGAAGCCAATAATGACGCTGATAAAATCAAAAAATTACAACAAGCCATTAAACAAGACGCCCAATGCGGTCGAGCTTGGTTAACCTTAGCAAAAATGTATCTTGATGCTGGCCAATTTGAGTTATGTAAGCAGGCGCTACAAGAGCTAAAAGTGGCAGATATTAATTTATTTGCCGATGGTGTTTCAATTGCAAAGCAAGTTTATCGAGACACCCAAGATCCAAACGGTTTTCATGAGTTGCTTGCCAAAGCGATTGCTGATGGCGCGGGTGCCAGTGTGGTTGTTGCATTAGCCGAACACAAAATTAGCCTCGGCCAGCATCAAAGTGCTGAAACCATGATGCTCGATAATTTATATCGTCATCCGACCATGAAAGGCTTTCAGCATTTAATGAAATTACACATTAAACAAGCTGAAGATGGTCAAGCCAAACAAAGTTTGTCTATGCTTGAACAACTTGTTGAACAACAAATTAAATTCCGCCCTAGTTATCGCTGTACCGCCTGTGGTTTCCCCTCTCACGGTTTATATTGGCATTGTCCATCGTGTAAACAGTGGGGCAGTATCAAGCGTATCAAAGGCCTCGATGGTGAATAACGTCGCCATCACAAGATAGAATCCTTATAATAAATGCATTAACACAAGCTATTGCCGCTGGAGTCCTAATGACTGATAAATCCATTGTAGTCGCCCTCGACTATGACAATAAAAACGACGCATTAACCTTTATTGATAAACTTGACCCAGAGATGTGTCGTTTAAAAATCGGCAAAGAGATGTTTACGTTATTCGGACCCGATCTGGTTAAAGACATCCACAGTCGTAATTTTGATTTATTTCTCGATTTGAAATTTCATGATATTCCCAATACCGTTGCAAAAGCCGTTGCCGCCGCCGCTGATTTAGGTGTGTGGATGACTAACGTGCATGCCAGTGGCGGCTTAGCCATGATGCAGGCAGCCAAAAAAGCATTGATTCCCTTTGGTGAAGATGCACCATTATTGATTGCCGTCACCGTATTAACATCGATGTCAGATGAAGATTTAGTGTTGCTTGGTATTAATGTGCCTGCGTTTGAACATGTGCTGCGCTTAGCCAAATTGACTCATCAAGCAGGATTAGACGGGGTTGTGTGTTCGGCTCAAGAAGCTAAATTGCTTAAATCATCATTTGGACAAGACTTCACCCTAGTTACACCGGGTATTAGACCAGCAGGAAGTGATGCCGGTGATCAACATCGTGTCATGACTCCACCCCAGGCCATTGCGGCAGGGTCAGATTATTTAGTGATCGGTCGACCAATTACTCAAGCTGCCGACCCATTAGCAGCACTTAAAGCTATTTATCAATCACTGCATGTTTGATTTGTTATCACGCTAACGGTTAGGTTGACTGCGTCACTGTATTTAGTCAATCTAGTGGGTAAAGATACCTTATCTACATTAACCAAATCACACAGAAATAAGGGATGACTATGTTTGATGGCAAAGGATTTGATTACACCGGTAAAAATGTGGTTGTGGTTGGCGGTACATCTGGAATAAACCTTCAAGTTGCGATTCAATTTGCTAGCGCTGGAGCCAATGTTGCGGTCGCGAGTCGCAGTATTGATAAGGTTAATGCCGCGGTAGAATTACTGAACCAAGCTAACCCAAACGCCAAGCATTTAGGCGTCAGTTTTGATGTACGTGACAATGATGCATTAACGGTTGGTTTTGCAAAAATTGCAGATCTCTACGGTCATATCGATGTGTTAGTGAGTGGGGCTGCGGGTAATTTTCCGGCCAGTGCGGCAAAGCTTTCGAACAATGGTTTTAAATCGGTTATTGATATTGATTTAATTGGCAGTTTTCAAGTATTAAAACAAGCTTACCCATTATTATCACGTCCGAATGCCAGCATTATTCAAATTTCAGCACCGCAAGCGTATATCGCTATGCCATTACAAGTGCATGTTTGCGCCGCTAAAGCTGGCGTCGATATGTTAACTCGTACATTAGCACTGGAGTGGGGTGTTGAGGGGATACGAATTAACTCTATTGTCCCAGGTCCAATTGCAGATACCGAGGGCTTTAACCGCTTAGCGCCAAGTGATGAAATGCAACAGCGAGTGGCCAATAGTGTGCCGCTAAAACGCAATGGCAAAGGTAAAGATATTGCCAACGCAGCCTTATTCCTTGCATCCGACATGGCGTCATACATTACCGGTGTTGTATTACCAGTAGACGGTGGTTGGTCATTGGGTGGTGCCAGTATTGCAATGACAGAATTAGGCGACATAGCCGCCAAGCACGGTTTATAAAAATCGATAAATTTAAAGGTAAATTCCATGGCTAACGCATTACAAGACCAACTGCTTAAAGCAGGTCTTGCCAGTAAACAAAAAGTACGTGACGCAAAAACACAAAAGCGTCGTGACAAAAAAGCTAAAGTTGACGACGGCAGCTCAGAGCTTAAGCAACAAATTGCTGAGCAAAAATTATTGCAAGCGAAAAAAGATAAAGCATTGAATGAAAAGCGCTTTGCTGAAGCTGCTGAAAAAGGTCAAGTGCGCGGTTTAATCAGCGAGTTTTCTAAGTTTGCTATTATCGTAGCGCGTGATGCTGAGCTTAAGTTTAATTTCACGTTAGAAAACAAGATTTATTCGGTTTATATTACCGATAAAATCCAAGCTGATTTACTCAATGGCAGTTTAGGTATCGTCCGTTATGAAGATAAAACCTACATTGTACCGCATAAGCTCGCAGAGCGAGTGAAGTTACTTGTTCCACAATGGTGTGGGTACTTGTGGGATAAAGCCGCTAAAGATTCTGTTGCGCAAGTGAGCGGAGCCGATGACCCATATGCAGATTATGCAATTCCAGATGATTTAATGTGGTAAGTGGTTACCATTAACCGTTAATCATTAACAAAAAACGCCTCTAAATAGAGGCGTTTTTGTTTGGTGTTAACCAATATTTTACGAGTCTGCATTAGCCTGTTTTGCCGTTAACGCAATGACTTGCTGACAATAAGCAAGGTGATGGCGGATTGTGTCTAAGTATTGTGATGCTTGATTATCCATAAGGTACCAATAACTGGCTGTTTGTGGATACTGATTGTAAAACAACGACTCGGCCATAATTAAGTCGCTTTGGTTAGCATAGGTTAACCATTGCACGCTTGGTAAGTTACTCAAGGCGGCTAACAACGCATATTGTACTTCAAGATTATCAGGTTGTTCGGTCGTTACTTGCAAGGCTAAACGCTGGGCGATTTTAAATTGCGGATCAGCGTTGTCTGGGGTCAATATATCATGTTGGCGTCGACGAACCGCATCGCTCAACAGTACTTCAAACGGATTAATATCAACAGGTTCAACATCGTGTAGCAATAGGGTAGATGCATCATCTACAAACAATTCGGGCCACTGAATATTATCATTGGTGAGTTGTAAACCTAATGCAATACGGCGCTCACCTAACCAATTATGCACCATGCAAGGCAAATGCTCTGAAGCGGGCATATCGTTGGGTCTAGCTAAAGATGGTAATAAAGACATACGTTGTACATTGACCTGTTTTGCCATCAACGACATCAATAGAATGGTCGCCAATCCCGAAGATGGCCAGCAGTTAAGTTGTCCTTCGAGTTTTTCACCCACTTCGGTTAGCAATGAAACTAACTGATTGTCATCTAGACTATTACTGACAACGAAGGCTTGATGCGAACCGGCATAAGGGCCATTACAAATGTTAATAACGTTATCGGCATCATGTTCAGTCCCATTAAAAATGAAAGTATGTCCAATGTCGGCAGGTTGCCAATCGCCATGTGCATTGCCAATGACGGTGATCTGCTGATAGTGCCCAGATAGGGAAGATGATGAAGGGATCTGCTCAGTACGTGTATGCATAAAAGTGCCGTTCGCTATGGTTTATTACTAGAGTTTAATATTCGTGTTTAATACTCGGGCTTAATACTAAGGTTTAATACTTGGGTTTGGAACTATTGGGTCATAAAGTAAAGTTCAAAAAGACCACAGATCTCAATCAAATAAGCTGCTAACTCAAGGATCGTACGGGTAATTGTAACTCATTGGAACCCTATTGGGCTGAGAAACATAAACTATCGAGATAAAGGCTGGTATGAGTCGACATTCGTCAAATTATGGTTAGATAATTGCTAAAAAGCTTTTCTTTTTGTGACGCTTTAGTATAAATTAAAACAACTGTTTTAATTATTTGTTTAAGAGACTCTTATGAACCCATACCAAGCCCCGTTGAAGGACATGCAATTCTTGTTGGAACAGGTATTTGATGCCCAAGCTACGTGGGAACAACTTCCTGCTATGGCAGATGTTGTCGACATGGATACCGCATTAGCCATTCTAGATGAAGCGAATAAGATCAGCCGTGATCTGCTTCACCCTTTAAATCGCAGTGGTGATGAGCAAGGTGTGGTTCATAAAGGTAATGACATTATTACTCCAGATGGCTTTAAAGAAGTGTATCAACAGTTTTCTGAAGGTGGCTGGGTAGGGCTTTGCGGCGAGTCAGATTTTGGTGGCATGGGGATGCCGAAAATGCTTGGCGTGTTAGTCGATGAAATGAGTTACAGCGCGTGTAACTCGTTTACGTTATACAACTCCCTGACCGCTGGTGCAGCGTTATGTATTAATGCACATGCCAATGACGAATTAAAACAAACTTATTTACCTAATTTATATTCTGGCCAATGGGCCGGAGCAATGGACATGACCGAGCCACACGCAGGTTCTGACTTAAAAGGTATTCGTACTAAAGCTGAACCACTTGATGATGGCAGTTATTCTATAACCGGTAACAAGATTTTTATTACTGGCGGCGATCATGACTTAACTGAAAACGTGATTCATTTAGTATTAGCAAAACTGCCCGGTTCGAAAGGCATATCATTGTTTATCGTACCTAAAATCAGCGTCAATGCCGATGGTAGCTTAGGCGAATCTAATGGTGTTACGGTGGGTTCTATTGAACACAAAATGGGTCTTAAAGCGTCTGCTACCTGTGTGATGAACTACGATAATGCCAAAGGCTTTTTAGTTGGTGAGCCTGACCGCGGTTTAGTGTGTATGTTCACTATGATGAACTACGAACGTTTAGCCATTGGTTTACAAGGTTTAGGTAACGCACAAGCGGCTTATCAAATGGCCAGTGATTATGCTAAAGAACGCCTACAGGGTGTTGCCGCAGCAGGTTCTGCAACGGGTGCAACGTCTGATCCGATTATTGTGCATGGCGATGTACGTCGCATGTTATTAACTATCCGTGCGATGACAGAAGCAGGCCGTGCATTATCAGTTTATACCGGTAAGCAGCTAGATTTAGCAAAATATGCCAGCGGCGATGTGCAAGCTAAAGCGGCTAGGTACGTTGGTTTACTTACACCTGTTTCAAAAGCATTTTTAACCGATCGCGGTTTAGATGCTACGGTTATGGGTCAACAAGTATTTGGCGGTCATGGTTATATTCGTGAAACCGGAATCGAGCAGTTTGTTCGTGATACCCGTATTGCACAAATATACGAAGGCACTAACGGTATTCAAGCAATCGACTTTTTAGGCCGTAAAATTACTTACGACAATGTGGTCACTTTGACCGAATTTGTTGCTGAAGTGAATGCAAGTCTTGCACAATTAACTCAAGCTAATGCTGAACATAAAGCCATGGTAAGCCAAGTGTTTGCTGAGTTGCTCACGACAGCTAACTACGTCAATGACAACAAGAAAACTCAACCAGCATTAGTCAATTCTTGTGCGGTCGACTTCTTAGATGCCTTTGGTTATGCCCTATACGGTTACTTCTGGTTATTGATGGCCGACAAAGCGTCAAGCCATGAAGATAAAACCTTTGCTGCCCAAAAGCAGTTTGTGGCTGACTTCTATATGGATAAGCTGTTATCAAAATCTCAGTATCATTTATCACAAGTTAATCAAGGTGATAAATCGATAATGGCAATGCCTGCTGAAATGTTCTAAGCCTGTTTGTAATGCAACAAGATAATAAGCCTTCCGATGGAAGGCTTATTTGTTTGGGAGCATCATATTCTCAACGTTTAAAGCAATGTGTTAACCAATGTTTAATCGCGTTGATCTAGCAAACCATTTTAGCTTTGCTCCACAGTACGTGTTGACTACAGGTTAGGCAATTACTTAGTGCGCTTCCAATAGATAAACGCCACAATGGCCACAAGAGCAATGGCGGGTGTTAATTGAATAAAATGGTGAAACAGTCCAACACCACCATGGCCCTCATGTGCCATAGCAATAGATGGAATAGTGGCAAGGATAAAGGCAATTAATAAGTATTTCATGGTGTTGTCCTTCTATTTTAAGGTTACTCTGGTTATTAGGTTAGGGTATTTCAATATAACGCTTTGATAAAAACTCGTGCTACGTATCCATCACAAGCTGCATTAACATCATGTCTTCACCGTCAATCACGGTGGTTTTATTAGACTGGCAAATAGGGCAAACAATGGTTCGTTCATCTACTTGCGATTGTTGTTCGCAGTGATTGCACTGCAACACTAATGGCTGCACATTAATAACTAATCTTGCCTCATGACAAACACTGTCTAATTTAAAGGTTTCAAACGCTTTCGACAGTAGGGCAGGCTCAACGCCACTTAACACCCCAATTTTCAGTTCAACTTGCTCAATTCGTGTGGCTTTATGCAGCTGTGCAAGCGCTTCACATTGTTCCATTAATGACATTACAATCGAGTATTCGTGCATTAACAAATCCTTGGTAATAATTCACCTTGTGGTAAATCTAAATAGCGACTGCTGCCCCAAGGCGTTTGTAGCACCACTTTGCCAGGGTGACGCTCGGTAACGTGGCCAATAATTGCTGCGTGTTCACAATGTCCATAGCGCTGCATCACCTCAATTGCACCTTCGGCTAAATCCATAGGCAATGCCATAATAAAGGTGCCTTCATTGGCTAAATCAAAAGGCTCAAAGCCAAATAACTCACATAAGCCTTTTACTTCATCACAAATTGGAATGTTGGCTTCTTCGACATCAATGCCAATGTTCGATGCTTTCGCCCACTCATTGAGTACTGCAGATAAGCCACCGCGGGTCGCATCTCGCATGGCATGAATATCGATATTTGCCACCAGCAGTTGTTCAATAATCGGCCATAGCGTATCGCAGTCACTGCGTAACTCAGATTCCAGCGTTAAGCCATCACGGGCCATTAAAATTGCCGCACCATGACAACCAATGTCACGAGAGACAATAATGGCATCACCCACTTGTAAATTACGCACTGAAATATCAGGATGCAAAATACGCCCTACACCAGAGGTATTAATAAATAGCCCATCAGCACAGCCTTTGGGCACCACTTTAGTGTCGCCGCAAACTATCCGCGCGCCTGATTTGTGTAATTCAGCTGCCATGCTATTCACAATAGTGGTTAAGTCATCCAGTGGAAAACCTTCTTCAATAATAAAACTACAGCTTAAATATTCGGGTTGTGCAGCCATCATGGCTAAATCGTTTACTGTGCCTGCAATCGCGAGTTTACCGATATCGCCACCAGCGAAAAATAACGGTGAGACGGTAAAAGAGTCGGTGGTAAAAGCAATATGGCCACACATATTCAATTTGGCCGCGTCTTCTTGCGAAGTTAAAATAGGATTATCAAAGGCTTTAAAAAACAAATCGTGGATCAATTGATCCATTTCTTTACCGCCACCACCGTGGCTAAGTTGAATCGTCTTTTTAGATGTCATGATTAACTTCTCCATAGCGGTAATAAGCATTACATGCGCCTTCTGAGCTAACCATGCAGCTGCCTAGCGGTGTTTGTGGTGAGCAACCTCTGCCAAACACTTTGCAGTCTTTAGGATTGGCTAAGCCTCGCAAAATATCGCCACACATACAGGCTTTATGGTCGTCAATTTCGGTTGTCGGTAATACTTTTGCATAAATGCGTTCAGCATCGCGATGATGATATTCAGGGCGTAATGTTAGAGCTGACTTGGCAATAGGGCCTAGTCCGCGCCAGCGAAAGCTGTCGCGGACCATAAAATATTTGTCGACCAGCTGTTGAGCGGCAATGTTGCCCTCGTAACTTACTGAGCGGCTGTATTGGTTATCTAGCTCTGCTTTGCCTGCCACTTTTTGACGTGTAATACGTAAAATAGATTCCATCACATCTACCGGTTCAAACCCAGACACCACAACAGGTGTTTTGTATTGGTCGACTGTAGATTGGTAGATTTGAGCACCACTAATCACGCTTACGTGGGCCGGACCGATAAAAGCGTTTACTTTACTGCGACTATCAGACATCACAGCATCAATGGCGGGTGGAACCAGCACATGGTTTATATGAAACAAGATATTATCTATTTTCAGCGCTTCAGCCTGCGCCAGTAAAGCGGCAGTCATGGGCGTAGAGGTTTCAAAACCGATAGCGAAAAAAATCACTGTTTTGTCAGGATTATCCTGGGCAATTTTCAAGGTATCTAATGGGTCATATATTGGCCTAATATCGCTGCCATTAGCCCGAAACTGCGCCAAGCTACCCATTGAACCCGGCACTCTAATCATATCGCCTAGGGTGACTAAAATGGTATCGGCTTGTGAGGCAAGGGTGGCTGCATGGTCAATTCGTTCTTTAGGCATAACGCACACTGGACAGCCTGGGCCATGAATAAAGTGAATATTGTCGGGTAATAGCTGTAATAAACCGTACTTCATAATGGTATGGGTATGGCCACCACACACTTCCATAATGTTAATTTGCTCAGTCGTTTTAGCCGCTTGTTGAGCAATCAATTGCGCTAAATGACGAATTGTCTGAGGATCTCGAAATCCTTGATAAAAGTCATTGAGGCTAATCATTGCTCAGACTCCAATTCCATCTCAGCGACAATTTGTTGATATAAATCGAGGCTTTCTTGTGCATCATTGTGGTCAATTTTATTCATCACAAAGCCAATATGAATCAATACGAAGTCGCCTAACACCAACGGATCGCATATCAAATGACAACTTACCCGACGTTTCACACCAAGCGTATCAACAGTGACTGTTGCATCATCATGAATTTCAACTACTTTTGATGGTACTGATAAGCACATAGTTAATATTCCTTATGTTCATCAAACCATGTTGCCAATACTTTCATTGAATCAGGATTTTTCACTGACACGACGAGCAATTCGACATCTGGATTCAATTTACTTAACTGTGCTTTGGCTTCGTCAATACTAAAGTCAAAGTAAGGAAGTAGGTCAGATTTAGTGATAACCACTAAGTCAGCTCGGCGAAACATCACCGGATACTTCTCAATTTTATCGTCACCTTCAGGCACAGATAACAACACAATATTTTTATGGGTGCCAACATCATAACTGGCAGGACACACAAGATTTCCCACGTTCTCAACGAAGCAAATATCAACATTATCTAAATTAATGTGATGCAGTGCGCCGTGAACCATAAATGCATCAAGGTGACAGGCAGAGCCAGTTTGGATTTGATAGGCGTTTATACCCTTGGCAATTAAACGATCGGCATCGCGTGAGGTTTCAAGGTCGCCTTCGATCACGGCATAGCGAGCATCAAGGTATTCATGTAAACATTCTAAAAGACTGGTTTTACCGCTGCCAGGGCTACTCATTAGATTAAAGGCGCTGACCTGATGAGCCGCAAAATGATCACGATTATGCTGTGCTTCGACATCATTTTTATCCAATATTTTATGGATAACCGCTAAGGTCTTTTTATCGTTAAGCTGAGGATTACTATGAAGAGTATGGTCATGATCATGGGTAATTGAACAGCCGCAATCTTTACACATGTTATGTTCCTTAACCTTGTTGTTATTCTTATTAACTAGTGTCGGTTAAGTGGATAAAGGATTCTTTGATACACATCAGCTTTTGCAATAAACACTGTGAACAACAGTGTTATTGCGTTAATTATGTGACAGATGCCACAATTATCTGAAGGTCAATTTTGATGCTGCATGACAGCTTTAGCGATTCTGGTTGTTAGCTCGATTACGATAAAAAATGCATATATTAAAGTTACTTAAGTGACTTACATTGGTTAAGAAGTTGAGAGTACTCGATACACTTACGCCATGTGATGTATGCCATACCACAATTGGCCTAATGCAATACCACCGTCATTAATGGGAATATGGCCACTGGGTAAAATTTGCCGTTGGCCACGTTTACAATCATCAATACACTGGCTGAGTAAGGTTTTGTTTTGAAATACACCACCACAAAATACTTGTGGTAATTGGGGATATTGTTGCCCAACGCTATCCAATTGCTGACTAATCATATTAATAAAATGCCAACATACTTGTTGTTTAATTAAAGGGTTATGTGAGCATTCCACCGCGCAGTTAACCAATTGAGTAATAAAGCCGCTACTATGCCATTGAATAGGTAACGACTCGGGGTCGCTTAAGGTGTTGAGCGTTACAGATAAAGGCTCAATATTTGATTCGCTATAATAGGCATTGGCTGCTGTTTCAATCATCATGCCCGCTTGACCTTCGTACTGCGAGCTACCAATAAAACCTAACGCTACAGCAAGAGCATCAAATAAACGCCCAACAGATCGACATTCAATACAATGGCTATTGTTACGCCACAGCTGATATAAATTTGTGACAGTTTTGCTGCCTAAGTCGGCGATAGCGGCAATGGGGAGTGAAAGTACTTGTTCAAGCGACATTTGTTCAAACAATAATGCCAGCAGAATTCTAACTGGGTGTTTAATCGCTTGCTCACCGCCAATTAACTTAAACGAACTAAAGTGGGCCACCGTGGTAAAACCGTGCACATCAGCCAGCATTACTTCGCTGCCCCATAATGTGCCGTCATCACCTAGGCCTGTGCCATCAAAACTGAATCCTAATACTTGCTCAGTGCGTTGGTGCATCGCCATAACAGACAAAACATGGGCGAAGTGGTGTTGTATGCCAATGCAATGAGATGGCAAAAGGCGATGTTCAGATTGGTAGTTTACTGCCCATTGTGTCGGCGCATATTGCGGGTGATTATCGTGCACTATATGACTCGGGATAAAGTCATACAAACGCTTAAATGTTGCTAAGCTTCGGCTAAAATATTGCTCTGTTTCTAGAGTGAATAAATCCCCAATGTGCGGCGATACGATCAGATTATCGGCAAAACCGAATGCGACCGTATTTTTCTGTTGTGCGCCAACAGCCAACACGCTATTTTTACTGTTTGATAGCATCGGTGAGTGCAAATTAATGGTTAACGGCGCATAACCGCGAGCTAATCGAAGGACTTGCAGCTGCCCGTCAATCACTTGTACCACGCTGTCATCGCAAGCGTTAATAATCGGCCGATTATGGTCGAGGATCCCATCGACGACATGGCTTAAATGCTGCTCAATCTCAGCTTGATTACCAATAATTGGTTCTCCGCTGCGATTGGCACTGGTAGCCACAATGGGTTTGTGTAATCGCTGCATCAATAAATGATGTAATGGTGTGTAGGGTAAAAATACTCCAAGGCGATCAATACCCGGCGCTAGCAATGGACTCAGTGCGATAGGGTGAATATTTCCGCAATTATCTCTACCATTATCTTTACCATCAACACTAGCAACACGTTTGGTCATCAAGGTAATCGGCTTCTCAGGGCTGGTTAATACTTGCCATTCCGTTTCAGTACCGCTGACACATAATTTCGCCTGGGCCAAGTTAGTCACCATTATCGCCAATGGCTTGGCGAGGCGTTGTTTACGTTGACGCAGGGCTGCAACCGCATCGTTATTGGTAGCATCACACACCAAATGAAAACCGCCTAAACCTTTAATGGCCACGATGCCACCACGGTTTATCATTTCAACGGCTTGCTCTAATGCCATCAACATCGATGAATCATAAAGACATTCAGCACGAGCATTGATAACGCTAAAGGTTAATTGTGGACCACAATGTGGGCAACTCACTGGTTGTGCGTGGTAGCGTCGATTCATTGGATTGATATAAGCGGCGTGGCAATCATCGCACATTTCAAAATCAGCCATTGCAGTGTTGCATCGGTCATAAGGCAGGGCGTTGATAATGGTGTAGCGTGGACCGCAATTGGTGCAATTGGTAAATGGGTATTGATAGTGGCGGTTTTGAGGGTCATTAATGTCGTTAAGACAATCTCGGCAAATACTCATGTCGGCCGAAATAGCAACATTTGCATGTTCGTCAGTAGCGGCATGGCTATCAATAATACTAAATTGGTCAAATAAACTTAATTGAGCTTGATGAGTAACCTCAATGGCATCAATGCGCGCTAATGGCGGCGGAGATTTAGCTAATTTATCGATAAACTGTTCAATCAGTTCGCTATTACCTTGTAAAACAATCGTCACCCCAAGGTGATTATTTAGCACGCTACCGACTAAATTTAACTGATGTGCCAAACGAAAAACAAAGGGGCGAAAACCAACCCCTTGCACAATACCTTTAACAATAATGGTAACTTGCTGTAATGGTTTCATAAGGACTCAATCTCATACAAGGATAAGCGATAACTGATATACTTTAAGATACCTTTTATCTACGTCTTTGTTTGAGATATAGCCCACCAATTGCGATATTAACGCCATCTAAATCCAATAATGGATTGACCACCAGTGGAAAGTTTTTACCAATACGTAATTGCACCCGTTCAGTTAGCACCGGATTAGCAAATTCGCTTCCAGCTATCACTAATTGTTTT
The DNA here is from genome assembly GCF_014164215.1 of Shewanella sp. SG44-2. NCBI lineage: Bacteria > Pseudomonadati > Pseudomonadota > Gammaproteobacteria > Alteromonadales > Shewanellaceae > Shewanella > Shewanella sp. SG44-2. Next base: position 86,961 of record NZ_JACJEU010000001.1, on the reverse strand, counting down.
ACGCCAATATTTTGATCTAAATGTTCTACCCAATGGCTTAAGTAGTCGGCAAACGAGTCATGAAATGCAAAAGCAAGTTTTGCTAAGTTAGTCTCGCCTGCCAACTTGAAACTCATTAATGTGCCCAAGGTTTTACACCAATTGAGGCTACGATGCGCGGCGCCTTTGGTGAGAGGAAAATCAATGCGTGGTGCATTATTGCCATGATGAGACATCGCCAAAGCAATAAATTTATCGGCAAGTTCGGTTACGGTCACTCGTTGAGCAGTTTCTACCGGATAGGCGCCAATAATTAGGGTTGCAACAGCCATTAGCTGAGACAATGCACCATCGTCGGCTTGAATGTGAAGATCCAATAATTGATTATATTCGGCTGGAAATAACTGTTTAAACTTATCTAACAGACATTTTTGCGGCGACTCAGACAAACTATGACAAATCTCATAACCTGATGTCGGCAACGTCGGTAATTGGAAAAATAATTCAGGGTTACTTTGGCTGTCGAGTGTGACAATTTGGCAAGCATTTTGTTGGCTGAAATACAATACCGCAGCATGTTTAACAAATTGCGCTTTATGGTGATTTTTATTGGGATCACAACGTAATACCGCTGCATTCAATGCACATAAGCTGGTAGTAATATCGTTAGTTATTGTGTTTGAGTCTTCTGCACAAGAACTGGCTAAAACAGGTGGCAAAGTTAACGGTGAAGCTGACGCTGAAGTAGACGATTTAGCACCGTTGTCACTCACTTGCCAATTAATATCAGTTTTAGTGCTTTGAACCTTGAACGTATGTTGGTCATCCTGGTAATGATGCTCACCATGCAAACAGGTCACATTAGTCGGTAACGGTATGCTGCCATCGCTTAGGGTGGTGATCGGTAACCAATGTTGATTAATACTGGCTAAACGCAACGGCTTATTGAGCAGGGCTTCTTGGCTAGTATGTGGTTCAATATCACTAGTGACATGCAACCAATTAATGCCTTTTTGGCGCAGTACTTCGGTGAGTATCACTAATAAACGATTTTCAGCAAATTGAATATCATACAGCGGCGCTAATAAGCTGGGATGCTCGCTACTTGGTCGTACTCTTAGCAAGGGTTTTTCGATGCTAGATAATGCCAACACTTGGCTGTCATTAACAATAAAATGACTATTTAAAGAATTGGGATTACAGACTAATATTCGAGGCCGTTGATATTTTATTGTTTTGGTCATTGGCGTATTGGTCTGTGATGAGTTTGTCAGTTGTTTATCTGCATTTGGCGATATGGTTGAGGATTGTCTGGTTGAGGACAATATGGCCGCTGGTGGGGTTAACCATAACGTGATCCCAAGAATAGGTAAGGGCAGAGACTTATGGCTGAGTAAGCGGTTTGCCATTGCGGCGATATCGGTTTGAGTTAACGATTTTTCATCACGACTGAGTTTTTCATGCCCCATACAATGATGACATTGTAGATTAATATTACCAAAAGAAGGATGTTGATTATCGCCAAATTTTGGCTGGCAATGTTGGCAAAAATTCAGCGGTAAACCAGAGTGAAGCGGCTTAATGTTAAATGGTTTTCGCTGCCCGCTGTGCTGCTCTATACGCTGAATGTGGGTGTCAAGCAACCAAACAGATAACAAGAAATCACTGGCGATGTCATCGGCTAACGATTCAAGCTGCGCTTGAGGAGCAAAGGCCTCAATAAAGTAACGTATTTTACTGGTTTGAGGCTCGGATTCAGCACCAATACTGATATTAAATTCGCTGCGTTCAAGGTATTGATTGCACAAGTGCTCATATAACGGCACATGGCGTTGGCATACAAAATCAAATCGAATGTTATGCATCGACATAGCAACCTCGCTTATAAGCGTCAGGAATCACCTGATCAACCGTTATTTCATTCACAATCTGCTGGCTAAACCCTAAGTCGGTTAAATGGGTTAACAGGGCGTGTTCCATTAGCGGAATGGCGGCATGTAAATGTGGCGTAAGCCCCAAAGTCATTGGCTCAATCACGGTAGGGGTAACACCTAATACAAACGTGTGTGGCCTATCACCCACAATGTCCATCATGTTGAGTGTTTGCAGCATTTCCACTTCATGAGCACTACCTTGCCAATCGATTTCAGCAGGGGCGTGATCAAAATCGAAAAAGTACACTTCACCAGGCTCCACGCCAACACTGTTCACCGTATCGACCACAATTAAATGGTCGTACTGGCTTATCATCGGAATAAGGCCTTGAGCTAAGGTGCCACCGTCGACAATATCTATGCTGTCAGTTTGGTGGCTAAATTGGTATTTCTCTTTGATATAATTGACAAAATGCACGCCGACTCCTTCATCGGCGTACAATACATTGCCTATACCTAACAGCAATATTTTTTTCACAATAATAGATTCACCTTATTTATGATCTTTGTGATAGTCATAGCCAGACACTATTGAGTCGACTGAATTATGTTTAAAACGAATACCTGACCACACCGCCATATACACATGGATCACCACAAAAATAATGAAGGCCCAAGTTAAATAATGGTGGAAGGTTCTAAGTGATGCTAAGCCGCCACAAAGTGCTGTTAACCATGCAGATACATCGCCAAGTAACCCGCCCAAGCCTAAGTGGTACACATTGGCGTACAGCACTAAGCCTGTAATACACACAATCAAGGCAACAAACGAAATCGCCACATAAGTCATAAACTGTAACGGTCCGTAAACCCCAGCTTTATGCAAATTACCCATCCATAAATAGGATTTTAATTGTGTTATCCAGCTTTTCACACTCAGCACATCTTTAAACGAACGTCTTTCAATGTTGTTGCGACTGAAGAAAAACAAATAAAAACGCACCAAAGTGATACTGGTGAGCACAAATCCAAAAATGATATGCGCAAATCGGATCCAACCTTGTACCAGTACATCAGTGCTGGCAGGCGCCACTAAAAATGGCCACGAGATATAAAATCCGGTGATCACTAATACCAAAATGGCCAGAGCGCGTAACCAGTGAAATATTCGAATCGCTGGAGTAAATATCAGCTGCCGATTATGGGTTGCAATATGTTCCATACTTTTATCCCTCCTACTCCATGACCTCTGATTAAAACCCATTTGGATCAATTTTAAATTGACCTAGGGTATGTTTCTTGTAATCCATCACGTGAACGGAACACGCCATACAAGGATCAAAGGAATGAATAATGCGAATGACTTCTAAAGGCTTAGTTGGGTCTTCAAGTTTCAAACCAATCAACGAAGCTTCGTATGGGCCCATTTTACCGTTAGCATCCACAGGGCCTGCGTTCCAGGTAGTAGGAACCACAGCTTGGTAGTTTTCGACTTTGGCATCTTTAATCCGGATCCAATGACTTAACATGCCGCGAGGAGCTTCAATCATCGAATAACCTTCGTAAACGCGGTCTGGGTCTATCTCAGGTTTAACGTAAGTAGACTGATCCGACTGTATGTTAATCAGTAAAGAATCAAAGGTTTGCAAACTGGCTTGGCCAACCAATACGGTTTGCAACATACGTGCAGCAGTACGGCCTAAAGTGGTAAACAACGCCTCAAGAGGCAAGCCAGTGCGAGCTAACAAACCATCAACCGCATTGACCACAACTTGGTTTCCGCGAGCATAGTTAACTAATAAACAGGCTAGTGGACCCACTTCAATCGGTTCATCCTGGTAACGCGGAGACTTAACCCACGAGTATTTACCATCGCCATTAATGGTCGGCAATTTGCCATACACAGTGTCGCGCTCAATAAACCCGGTGTAATCAGGAATGGTGGTGCCTTGATATGGATGTTGCGGACCATCGGCTTTATACCAAGCGTGAGTCACGTCTTCTTTAATCAAGCTCGGATCGATATCCAATACATTGGCTAAATCACCGTTTAAAATGACTCCTTGGTTAAATAAATACTCGCCATTGGCTGTGATAAAATCTTCACCGCACAAGAAGCTGTTAACATTTACACCGCCAAGTACACTGGCTTCAGTGCCAAATGCTTCTGCTGCCATCACAATATCGGCTTGGTAAGCTCGCTCAATAAAGTCTTGCACGATGGCGTGCTTTTGTTTCCATTCTTGTAAACGGGCAGGGCTTAACATGTCTCGCACTGAGGTTACGCCGCCCACAACAATAGACTGTGGGTGTGGCGATTTACCACCAAAAATAGCCAGCATTTCAGCCGCAACACGTTGTACTTCAAGTGCTTTTAAATAATGCGATAACGCAATGAGGTTTTGCTCAGGGGTAAAACGATAAGTACCATTACCCCAATAGGCATTGGCAAACGGTCCTAGTTTTCCGGTTTCGACCAAGCCTTTTACGCGTGCCTGTACCGCTTTTAATTCACCTTCACCGGCAGCAATCGGTGCATCAGAGTAATTCATTGCCACTTTAGCGGCTAAGGCTGGGTCGGCACTTAATGCCGATACAACATCTACCCAATCAAGACCATGTAAATGATAAAAATGCACAATATGATCATGCATGTAGAGTGACGACTGCATTAAGCTGCGTAAGTATTTTGCATTAAGAGGGATCTTAACTCCGAGGGCATTCTCAACGGCCTCAGTACCACAACGATAGTGCGAATAGGTACATACGCCACAAATACGCTGCACAATTAAGCCCACATCCATTGGAGTTCGGCCTTTTAAAATAACCTCAATGCCCCGCCATAAGGTCGACGAAGACCAAGCCTTGGTAATGACATTATTGTCATCAACTTCAACTTCGACACGTAAATGGCCTTCGATACGGGTGATAGGGTCGATAACGACACGTTTACTCATGATTATTCCTCCAAAGGCTTAGCAAATACGCTAGCAACTGCATGGGCGCCAATACCAACAACGGTAGCGCCTAAAATGACCGCACCAATGGTGTCAGCGGTGGCATCAATGCCATGTAAAAGTTGGCGTCCTAGCGGTTTTTCAAAGTCCGCCATGTCATCCCAAAAATTCGGTTCAGAGCAACCCATACAGCCATGACCTGCTAACACCGGCCAACTGGTGTGGTGGTTAAAGCGCTCAGTTGGGCAGTTGTTGTAGGTATAAGGGCCTTTACAGCCGACCTTATAAAGGCAGTAACCTTCTTTAGCACCTTCATCGCCAAACTCTTCAACAAACTCACCAGCATCAAAGCGACCACGACGTTCACAGTTATCATGTACCCGTGCGCCGTATGCCCATTTAGGACGATTAAACATGTCCAGCGCAGGTAATTTACCGAACATAATGAAATACATTAACGTGCCAACAATGTTCTTTTCACTCGGAGGACAACCGCCTAAGTTAATCACTGGCTTATTGACCACTTCGTAAACGCCTTTTGCACCAGTAGGATTGGGTGCAGCGGCTTGTACACCACCAAAGGCAGCGCAAGTCCCGACAGAGATAATTGCAGCAGCATTTTCAGCCGCTTCTTTAACAATGTGTAAACCTGTGTGACCTTTACAGCCTACGGTTAAAAAGGTGCCGTTATTGGCGGTAGGGACGGCACCTTCAACGGCCAGTAAATACCGACCTTTGTAAGTTTCTAGTGCATGCTCTAGGTTCTCTTCGGCTTGCCAACCAGAGGCTGCCATTAAGGTTTCATGATATTCAAGCGAGATATGATCAAAAATCAATGTGTCTAAATTGGGCGAATCGGTACGAATTAATGACTCAGAGCACCCGGTACATTCGGCTAAATGTAACCAAATTAACGGTACTCGGTCGGCTAATTCAGCCGCTTCGGCAACCAGATTACTAAAGGGTAGGGGCAAGGCGAACATTGCGGAGACCGATGCGGTCCACTTAATGAAGTCTCGACGAGATATCCCAATGTTGGCCATTTTTTGTTGTAGTGATACGGGCTGACGTTGGGCAAATTGGCGTAAATAATCAAGGCGATCTTGACCCTGTTTATAAAGGGCTGCATGTGTGTCCATGTTGATACCTTCTGCTTAAGTTAGCTCAGTGGCTAATAATTAGTTGCAATCCATCGGTATCAATTTTAGAACTTGGCTAAAAATCGTCTTTGATATAAATCAATTTGTGAGATATTCCCATAACATATGTAGGGCTATATCGCAGTATTTATGATGTTGATCAAGTTAACAAAAATGAAATTGGACAAATTGTCGCAGATCACTAATTCATAGAGAAGGTGATCAAGCACTTCACTTGGGGATTTTGTAGAAACATGATGTTGTTGTTTTTAACAGCCATTGCAATATCGGCTGTACCCAATATTGGCAACAATAAATACGACACAACTTATTTGCGAGAACAGATAAATATAGATAAGCAGTATTGAGATTATGCGCTCTCTTTCTTTGCTTTTTATCAAAGCAGACTTGCCAACTCTCAATCGACCATTAAGCGTAAGAATCAGGTTTTAAATAAATTGCTTGTTAACAGAAATGCTAGCGCGTGAAACTTATCCCCTAAGCATTAATGGTTTTTCGCTGTCAAATTAAGCCAAAATACTGAAGCTAATACCAACATTTCGGTTTAAATGAATTTATACGCTTACTCAGAAAACAGACAAAATGTGTTATCAAACTGAGTGATTTTCAGCCAAAAGCACATTTAGTTCAGTCGCTGGTGAAGTGGTTAAAAGTTTTTTCGAGGGAAGCGACTAGGGTGATGCTATATAAAGTCTTTCAAAACGTCTCTTTCGCCCCTTAAAATCGCTATTTGAGGGGTTTTTAATGTGTTGATTTTAATGGTGTTAATAAATTGGTTTTTTGCTGTTTTACAATGTTAACCTTGGCCAATAGTCAATTTGGAGGCCCTGATGAGTAACAACCAAACTTTTCGTGAACATGATTTCTCACAACAACTTTTACCTGAAACCACATTTGAAAATTGTCTTTTCTATCATTGCGACTTCAGTCGTGCAGACTTAAGGGATGCAACATTCATCAACTGTAAGTTTATTGAAGCAGGAGACAGTATAGGTTGCCAATTTATGTACGCCGATTTGCGTGATGCCAGTTTCAAACATTGCAAGCTAGGCATGGCCAACTTTCAAGGTGCTAATGGTTTTGGAGCCGAGTTTAGAGAATGTGATTTACAAGGAGCCAGTTTTTTAAAAACCAGCTTTGTAAACCAGATTTCACACAAAAGTTATTTTTGCTTGGTGTATATTACCGGCTGTAATTTGTCTTATACCGACTTTGAAAAGCAATGCATTGAAAAATGTGACTTGTTCGAAAACCGTTGGACGGGCGCCAATTTACAAAAGGCCTCTTTTAAAGGTTCAGATTTAAGTCGCGGTGAATTTTCATCCAATAGCTGGCAACAATTTGATATGCAATATTGTGATTTATCACATTGTGAATTAACCGGTTTGGATCCTCGTCGAGTTAACTTAACGGGGGTCAAAATCTGCGACTGGCAACAAGAGCAATTATTAGAGCAACTCGGCGTTATCGTGTTACCTAGTTAACGCCAAATGAGGCAGAACGATAGTGGCTCTGCTTATTCTGAGTGAACTTGTCATCAATAATTGTTCACGTGTTTAGCGCTAAGTAATATACATGTGCAGAGTGCTCGGTTTATTGTGAAGTCTGCACTCTAACCGAGTCGACATTATTGAGTAAAGAGTACTAATAATGACAACGTACAGCTTTCACTTTGCTTGTTTTTATAACATCATGACAACAAAATTGTGTTTTGCTTAAGCAACAATGACGTTAACGATGACATTAAAAGGATGTTACTCACCTATGAGAGCCACTTATCTATTTTTGTTATGCTCATTGCTAGTGCCTATAGTTGTCTGCGCTAACAACTTACCAAATTTCCTCACCGCAGATTCTGATAAAGAGTACCGTGCAACAATAAATCATTTACGGGGTTTATTACCCAAAAATGGCATTGCAGAAATATTGCCCGGATTAGCCTCACCGTATGGTTTGCTTGATGTGCACCCTACAAAATTTACCTCAGCAGAGGATAAAAATGATTTTGCTAATTTCAACTTAGGTGTAATGAGTAACGCGATATTTAAAGCCGACCCCAACTTTGTCACCAGTTTGCCCAATCGAGTACTGTGCAATGAAAAATCATGTCGAAACCAAAGGGTTAAGGCCATCAACAAATTGCTGATACAGCAAGACGTAATCCGTGTTTTTTTTAAGGACAATGTCGATATCACTATCGTGCAGCAGTCAGATGATAATGTATTTAGAGTCAATAACGCATTTTTCACCCCCGCAGGTATTATTCAATATCAACCGTCAGCGGTAGCTGGGTTTGTACCTTCAGGCGATGCCACTTTTTTTAAAAATGTCACCAATATAGAAGCGTGTAATATGTGCTCAACACGCTCAGCTAGGGTAAGGGACATTATGGCCAAGTACCACGTTGCCGCGATGGTTAAAGAAAGTGACGGGGTAATTAATATTATTTTCGAAGGTATTAGTAATAATCATTGGGGAGTTAAGTTAAGCGACAACTCAGATGTTAAGCCAGTAAAAGGGCAGCCAAATGCTTTGGGGTATCCATATGATGATGTTATAGCAATAACACCAACGGTTATTTACTACCAATCTAACTAAAATGATCACCAGCTAACATATTCATTTCTTTATTCCGCATGTCGATACGCTTAAAACCATTAATGTCAGCCACATTAATGGTTTTATCGTGTTTATTAAGGGGCAAGTTTACCGAAGTTGACTAAGTGTTAAATGCTGCACCAGGTTAGACCTCATGCTGTTATGGCCTAATTACCTTGTCTTCTGCTGCTATTGCCAATAGAGTGACGGCCGGAATGTCCGTAATTCAGCACCATCAGTGTGAAAACACAAACAAAGTAGGTAACAGGTTTGATAGATAATATAACTTTGATCGTCGATTTCTTTCTTGAACACAAATTATTATTAACGGTGTTAATAATAATGCTTATCTCAGTGATAAAACGTTTTATCATTTCAAGTATTCGTGGCGACGTCGCTTTTCTTTCTGATGTGCAGCGCAAATGGATGTCACGCACTAAAAATGGCACCTTCATTTTAATACTGGTTATTTTGTTCATACTTTGGCAATCCGAAGTTAGCAAATTTGCCCTGTCAGTTACCGCCATTGCCATTGCCATAGTGATAGCATCAAAAGAAATCATTCTTTGCTTTACCGGCTCAATACAACGCGCGAGTTCACGTTCATTTGTGATTGGTGATTGGATTGAAGTGGGAAAAATATATGGCGAAGTGATTGAACATAACTTAATGGCCACAGTGATCCAAGAGATCGACCTCGATCAAGGTCAATACCATTACACAGGAAAAACCGCGACGTTACCTAACAGTATGTTTTTTACCTATGCGGTTAAAAACCTCAACTTTATGAAACGTTATGTTTACCACAACATAACGATTACCGTAGTCCAGTTTGTTAATCTCTATACATTGTTTCCGGCGTTAACCCGTCAAATAGAACAGCACTGTGAAGACTTTATTGAAGTGGCTAAACGTTACAACGGCGTAATAGAAAAACATGCTGGTGTCGATTTACCTGGCAGCGAACCGCATATTCATATCACTAGCGGCATTAACGGCGAGCAAAATGTGCATATCATGATTTTTTGCCCCACAGAACGCGCCATACATTTAGAGCAGTTAATAAGAGAAGACTTTATGATTGCTTACCACGAAAACTTTAGTTAATTCAATTATGATTAATCTCAGTTTAATGCTGAGATTAATCAAATCGCCACTCCGCTTTAACATCAATAGCTTCACTTAGTTTTAGCATCAATAAACACTTCACCGTGCATCTCTAAATAACAAGTTTGGAGGCTATCCAACCCACAGCACCAAGCATAGTGGCCAGTATAAGAATAGTTTGCCGCGCAACTCATTGGTTTTTCATTCAACGTTTTTTCAGCTTATGGCAGGGCTAAGGGAGTAAGGTTTTGGCAACGCTGAATGATACAGCATCACATAAAGACAGATGAAGATTGATAAGTGGTCTATACGCACAAAGCGATCCTAACGTTACGTCAGAATCGCTCAAATATTCACTTAGTTAAATAGCACGTAGTTAAATAGCACGATTGCTATTAACTTGGGCTGTATTGTGGGTAATCAGTTAAGCCTTTTTCAGAGCCGCCAAATAATGTCTCTGGTGTGTGCACCGCTAATGGATAACCATGCTTAATGCGGTTTGGCAAATCAGGATTAGATACAAATGGTCGACCAAAACCAATCATATCAGCTAGGCCATCGTTAATTGCCTGTGTGCCTTTTTCACCGTCGTAACGACCAGCATAAATGAGTATCCCTTTATAGGCCGCTCGAACTGCATCTTTAAACGCTGCAGGAGTCTCCGGGGCATCATCCCAATCGACTTCAGCAAAATGAATGTAAACCACATTTAAGCTGTTCAGTAATACTGCCGCTGCGGTGTAGGTTTCAATGGGGGTTGCATCAACAGTACCATTTAAAGATGTAAATGGCGCAAGACGAACACCAACACGATCAGCACCGATGGCATCTGTCATTGCACCAACCACTTCACCTAAGAAACGCAGACGGTTTTCGATACTACCACCATATTCGTCAATACGATTATTCGCTTCAGAATCGATAAACTGGTTAATTAAATAACCGTTCGCAGCATGCAATTCTATGCCATCAAAACCTGCTTCAATAGCATTTATCGCCGCTTGGCGATATTCACCAATAACATGTTCAATGTCAGCTTTAGACATTTCACGCGCCACAACCACGTCAACAAAACCAGGTTCGTCAGTACCATTATCCACAAACACTTTTACATTTTGTGCTTTTAATGCCGAAGACGAAATAGGTTGCTTGCCATTGATATTATCTGGGTGAGTCACGCGGCCAACATGCCAAAGTTGGGCGAAGATCGTGCCGCCTTTTGCATGCACAGCGTTGGTGACTTTTTGCCATCCGGCTATTTGTTCTGGAGAATAAATACCTGGCGTCCAAGCATAACCTTGGCCCATGGCTGAAATCTGGGTACCTTCACTCACAATAAGGCCCGCTGAAGCGCGTTGAGCATAATATTCAGCCATCATATCGTTGGCAACATTACCTGGCTGAGAGGCGCGCGATCGCGTCATTGGAGGCATAACAATACGATTTTTTAAAGAAAGTTTACCGAGTTGTATCGGTTGAAATAGTGAATCTTTCATTGTGTATTCCTCTTTACTGACTAATTTGGATGAGTTCAATTTGGTATCCATCAGGATCGACGATAAAGGCGATGTGGGTTGTACCACCTTTTACCGGTCCTGGTTCACGGGTGACTTTGCCACCGCGTGCCTTAATGTCATTACAGGCACTATAAATATCCTCTACACCCAGCGCAATATGACCAAAAGCATTACCTTGATCATACTCATTGGTATCCCAGTTATAGGTTAATTCAATTGTGGTGCTGTCTGCTTGAGTGCCATAACCGACAAAGACTAAGGTGTAGCGATACTCTTTGTTTTCGGTTATTTCTAACACTTTCATGCCCAGTACATTGGTGTAAAACTCGATTGATTTCGCTAGGTCAACAACTCTCAACATGGTGTGTAAAAATTTCATCTATTTCTCTTTTGGCAATATCTTTGAATCGCATCATTAAATGTGCAAGCACTCGGGTAAAAAGTCGGATAAACAATTGGTTACATTGCCAAGTGAATTATACGTATTAATGATGAACTATGTTCGATAAGAGTAATATACAGCGAGCATGCTTAAACATTAAATTATTAAAACTTATCCTTTTGATAATTTAATGTTATGGATTGAGTGTTTAAGCATTAACACTCGAAAATAGTGAGTTTCAGTTGTCCAAAGAGTGTTGCGCGAAGATACGCTGATTAGAACGGCAGTTGCTCACCGCTAACATCATAAAACTGACCGGTATTGTGGATCGACAAATTGTTGATCACTTTGATAATTCCAAGTGCGGAATCGTTAACGCTAACACTTGCAGAGCTGCCGCCCATATCAGTTTGCACCCAGCCAGGATGAACAGATACCACCGCGACGTTAGCATTAACCAGTTCAGTCGCTAAATTCACAGTTAACATATTGGCTGCGGCTTTAGACATTCGGTAACCATACCAATCGACACCTTGTTCTTGTGATAGCGCTCCCTTTGAAGAAGAGATAATCGCTATTTTGCATAAACGTGTTTTATTCAGCAGGTTTATTAAACAATGGGTTAAAAATAATGGCCCGAGCGCGTTCACTTTAAAACACATTTCAGCGTCAGCATAATCGATCGCATGAATACTGTGATTATCTCGATCTAAAAAGCCCGCATTATTAACAATTAAATCGAGACTAATATTTTGCTGGCTGAGATTATTCGCTAAGCGCTGGATTGATTCAGAGTTCGTTATATCCAGTGACTCAATCAATAATTTGTCAGCAAACTGAGCCTTTAACGACATAAGCTCAGTCGCTGTAGTGGTATTTCTACAGGTCGCTATGACGCTGCAACCGTTGATAAGATATTGCTCAGTTAACGCTAAACCAATGCCTCTATTCGCACCGGAAATTAATACCACTTCACTATTCATTAAAAACCTCTAAATTTATCTATCCAATACTGCTGATATATACAACTGTACATCGTTAATGATTATCACCTTGCCGTAGTTCCGTAGTTCCGTAGTTCCGTAGTTCTGTAGGTTAATCGTGCCACTGTGGCAGTAAAGGGATGCGTTTATTCTCTGAAACACCATAACCATAACCATAACTAAGCTTGTCATTTGCCTTGCTAACTGTGTAATGAATAAGGCAGTTAGCAAGGCAAAGGGCTGTTGAGCGTCGTTTACTATTCCTTGTTTAGGCCATCCTAGTTCAGGTCATTCTTGTCCAAGTTACCCTAGTTCAGATTACTTAGACGTTGCAGCAATGCTTAACGTATTAAGAGCACCAGAAATTTTATTAATGACCTCATCGCAACCTGTAATACTATGACGCTGTTTAATGTACTGCGGATTGTTATACGACAGCCAAACCTTGTTATCAGCATCCTCGCTAACCAAAACTTTTTGTGGCAAGTCAATCGCGACAAATTTGTTACACTGCATTAATTGGGTGCCAATGTTAGGATTACCGAAAATGATCACTTCAGTTGGCTTCAGAGTTAAATTCACTCCGGCGGCATTTTTTTGATGATCAATCCGCGCAAAAACCGTAAACCCTTTGTCTTTTATAATTGACTCAAACCTATCTGCCGTTTCTTTGGCCGAGTAATGGCTTTCAACAGTGATAAGGCTTTCTACCGCATATACATTAGTAGAGGCGAATAACACGGCAACAGCTAAAGAAATATTGTTAATCATAAAATCACCTATTCGTTATGTTTGGTCATACTCGTTATGCTTGGTCATATTAGTTATGTTTGATCAATAGAGGTATTTCGGCGTTAAGCTCGGGCAACATCAAGATTAAAATAATCGTGTTTAACACTAAGCTAAACATGTAGATAAGAGCTGATAAACACTTAGCTGCGTATTTGCTCTAGGCGAGCGAGACTCATATAAATAAGTTATCGATAAATTAATGAGTTTAGTTTCAGGCTGATTTATCTGCTTGGCCCTAATTTCACTGCAGTACCAAAAGCCATAATTTCAGACGACCCATCCATAATGGCACTTGTCGTAAAGCGGATCCCCGCAATCGCATCAGCCCCTTTTTGGGCCGCGCTGGCAACTAAACGATTAATTGCGACATCTCTGGCGTCACTTAACATTTCGGTGTAACCGTGGATCTCGCCACCGACAATACTCTTTAAGCCTGCCATGATATCTCGGCCAATATGTTTAGATTGAACAACATTACCTGTTACAACGCCGACAATCTCGATAATGTCCCGACCAGGAATCGTTTCAGTCGTGGTATAAATCATACATACTCCATGAAGAATTAAGCTTAAACCATCGTACTGCTAACACGCTTAAATAGGAATCCAATTAGTAATACTTAAATGACCCTCAATACTGTTGTTTACGCTTTAGGCGCATCTCGCAATAAAGAGCCGTGATCAATAGCTGTAATGTAGAGTCTTAATACTGAATCGTAATGTATACGATCCATTAAGTGCTGGTGGACGTAATAGCTGACAAAATAAGTCACTTAAATGAAGGGTAAAATAAACTCTATGTTTATAGATCGTTTATTAGTTAACCTGCTTAGCCTTATTTTGAGTAAATAAGCATTAAACTGAATAAAGGTTAAAAATTTACCGAGGGTAATACTTTTATTTTTGCATAATCGTGAATAGATATTCTTATGGCGCGCTGGTGGCATTAGGCGGCGTTAGCGGTATTTTTTACTATCAGTTTGTTTTTATAAGACTGTGTATGGCGTTAAACATGGCATAATTAACCACTATGTTCAGCATTCGTTTTTGTGTAAACGTTTTAGTAATCGCTTTAGTGACAACAGAGGTATGTTTGGCTTCACATCATTCATTATTAAATCATCAACGTCATTTTGAACGTATTGGCCCCGACTATCGTAATGGCGATTCGGTCAGTTTTCTCGACATTAAGCACACTTTTGGTTTGCAGCATATCCGTGTTGGCAAATGGGTTAACCGTGAGGAATCGGCGCTGGCGGCCAATTTAATTTTTGATTCGCTAGCAGACTTAGCCAACATATTAGCGGTACCACCAGAATTGATTGGTTTACGCGGTAGCTTACGCTTTGCCTTTGGCCATGGCGGCCAAAAAGGTGTGCAAGCTCATTATTCGCCAGCATACCGAGAACTGGCCTTAGCCAAAAATGCCGGAGCAGGGGCGTTGGCTCATGAGTTTTGGCATGCATTCGATCACTATATTGCTGATAAAATGTTTATCGACGACAGTCTATTAGACCCGTATTTGTCGTCGCTTGTATTATCAGAGCAAACTACCAATACAAGTCGGACTAACTTAAGTCGTGCCAATTTATTTGCTTGTGCCAGCGACAATTGGCTGGCCGATAAATCCATAATCGCCCACCCGCTGAATAAAAAACTCTCTAGCTTATTTAAAGTGACCTTGCTGAGTGCCAACGGCCAAGAGCCACATGACTATGTGCGTCGCTCCATCGCACTCGATAAGCAGCAACGCTGCCATTACTTTGCCAAACCGACCGAAATGATGGCGCGTGCGTTTGAATCCTGCATTGAATTATATTCACAGGATCATGCCGAAATTTCTAATCCATACTTGGTTAACAGTACTATCGACTCACCACTTGCTAAGCATGGCGCTTATCCCGATGCACAACACTGCCGTGAAATATATCAAGCCATGATGGAATATTTTGAACCTTTGGGGCTAGCGTTTGATAAACAACAAGGTGCGAAGTAGGTAACTGATTGCGATGGATTAACGATGTAGGTTAATGGATTTTATGAGTTCGCTTGATGGTAGTGTCACTATCAATGTCACTATCAATGTTACTTTACATGTTATTTTCAATGCCAAACACACAGGTCACTCAACGCGGCTTTTTCTTTTATGTTTATTCATCGATAATCAGCATTATCCAAGGCTTGCTTTTACCTGGCAAAGTTTTACATTGAATTTTTCGTTAGCATTTGTGAGTACTCTTCGTTATCGGCATTGCCTCTGAGTGTCTTATTTTTATCTCTTCAGTTTTACTGGGTGACTTGTCTTATGCAATTTGATTTGCATTTTGCGACTCAAATTGCGTCTCATGATGCAAATCAAATATCCACTCACTAATTATTGTTGCTTGTTATTGTATAATATCTTTAAATAACAATGCATTAGGTGATTTTGGTGCGAGTGGCGTATAAATTGCTTTCCTCTTCTTAGTTGTGAACAATGAACAAAGAGGCTGGTCGTTATGAGTATAAAAATAGAATTACTTGAATTTATTCAATGTGTTCTTGCTAAAGAATTAGCCGCGCATGGGAAAACTATCCAACCATGTTTAATCAATAACACAGGTTATTACAGTGCGGTATATCAGTCAGATCCGGCGTTAATGCATCAACAATTGAGTGAACTGATAAAACAAGTGCTACAAGTCGCAGATGAAAAAATTGTGCTTATTGTTGCTGCTAAAAGTAAGCATTTAGAGCTTGCCATTTATGCTGATGATAACACCGACGTTGCGGCCATTTGCACAACGCCAGAGAAAGCCTTTTTTTCTCAGGCAGTGTCGATTCCTCATCAATTCATCGAATTACAAAGTGAATCGAGCAAGATTAAAGCCGTTTTAGCGCCATACATTAAACTTTCGTCGGTTAATTTTACTCATTTGAAAATGAAGTCTGCGTTGAGTGTAGACTTAATTGACGGCGACTCTAAAACCACCAATGATAGTGATAATAACAATGACGTTATCAAGCTGACGTTATATAACATTGTGAATGATCCAAATACCGATGTTAGCCAAGCCTCATCTTTGTTTTGGCCATTTTATGATACGGATATTATTAACATGATTAACAAGCAAGCTTCACCAGAACCATTATCTATACTTGTTGCCGACGACAGTATTCCTAGTCAAGTTGCCACCCAAGCCATGCTTGAAAAGCTCGGCTGTAAAGTCGTGTCGGCTAATGACGGCAATTCAGCCCTAGCACTAGCACAACAACAACCTTTTGATTTAATTCTGCTCGATGAGCGTATGCCAGGATTGTACGGCAGCGATGTAGCTCAAAGACTGGTTAGCGATGACGCCATTAATCGATTAACCCCTAAAGTGGCGTTAACCGGACTCACAGAACCCGATGAAATCCAGCATCTGTTTAGCAAAGGCATTACCCACTATTTAGAGAAACCAGTCACTAAGTTGGCATTAGAGAAATTTTTAGTTCAATGGCAGCCACAATAAAAGCCTTGTTCTACTTTATATACAATTGAGGGGATGACGGCATTTTCAAATATAGTGTTGGTATTGATTGGAACCTATATGACGACTTTTTATGGACGGCATTTTACATAGCGTCATTGAACAATCGTCACCGATTACCAACCTACTAAAAAATACTTTAACGCTAATACGACACCGTAGGAATTGATTATCCAATGTCGTTAATAAGCCGTCTGTTTCGTCAGTTTATAGCGAAGATGTGTTGCCACAATATACCCAATAGTGTCATTCGAACGACTTAAGCTAACCAATAAAGGCGGCTAAAAATGGCTGATGAATGTCAAGATGAGCTACAGGTTCAAATTCAACATGCACTTGTTGAAAAACTCTCTCATGCACAAAAACGTCAAACTAAATTACTCGAACTCTTAGATGAATGCATTTTTGAATGTAATGACAAACTTGAGTTAACGTATACCAATCCCGCTTGGAAAAAGCGATTAGGTTATGAGCGTGAGTCGTTAGAGAAAATGAATTTGTGTACGTTAATCAGTTCGTCAACGCAACTGGCATTACTTGAAGTGTGTCTGCATAAATTAGCCGATAGCCGTAACACTGCCCCAACCATTATTGAAGTTCAGCTTAAGTTAATCAACGGTCAGCATCACTGGTTTGAATTAAAGTTAGTGCAAGATGGTAGCGGTGGTTACATCGGTTCGCTGTTTGAAATTCAGCAGCATAAAGACATACAAGCACAACTACTTCATCAACAAAATTATGTTAAGCGTTTATCGTTAGTGGCCAGCCATACCAAAAATTTAGTGGTGATAACCAATCGCGAGGGATGTATTGAGTGGGTGAATAAAAGTTTCGAAGAAAGAACCGGTTATATCTTAAAAAATATTCTGGGTAAAAAACCGGGTTATCTATTGCAAGGTAAAGACAGCGATCCTCAAACTATCACCTTAATGTCAGAGGCATTGCGTCATGGTAGAAGCTTTCAAACCGACATTATTAATTATAATTGTCATGGAGAATCTTATTGGGTCAACATTAATACCAGTCCGGTTATTGATAGCACTGGCAACATTAGTCACTTTATAGCGGTACAAACCGACATTAGCGAAAACCGAGCAGCTTTAAAGGTTTTACAAGAAGCTAAATATCAAGCAGAGCAATTATCCGAAGCTAAAAGTCGTTTTATGGCCAATATAAGCCATGAAATTCGTACACCACTGAATGCGGTGATTGGTTCTGCTGATATCCTGCTCGAAAGCGGCTTAACCCGCGAGCAAACACGCTTTACGGACATGATCAGAACCAGTAGTGATGCATTGTTGAGTATCTTAGATGATGTGCTGACCTATTCACGTTTTGAAGCTGGTAAAATAAATATTATTAATGAACCTTTTAAACTTGATCGTTGCCTTGAAGAAGCGATTGATATCGTATCTGGCCCAGCTTTAGAAAAAGGCTTATCAGTTATCTTAAATATTATGCCAACAGTGCCGCTAGCTATCATTGGTGATAAGGCACGTATCAGGCAGATATTAATTAATTTATTGGCCAATGCCATTAAATTTACCCTCCAAGGGGAGGTCGTGGTATCGGTTAATTACATGAATAATGATGACCAACTCACCTTGCAAATAATTGTTCAAGATACGGGGATCGGTATTGAAGCAGATAAAATTGAACAAATGTTTGAAGCGTTTATGCAATCAGACACTTCATCAACTCGTGTTTATGGTGGTAGTGGCTTAGGGTTAGCCATTTGTCGACAAATTTGTGAAGCGATGAGCGGCGATATACGTGTTGAGTCTAGCATTGATGTCGGCAGTCGTTTTATTGTTGAAATACCGCTAATTGTTGAGCCTAAAATTTGTGATTCAACCGCCAAGATTATTAATAATAATAAATATTCCCATTGTTGGGTTGTCGGTCAAAATAACAGCTTAAATCCAGCCGTTTACAATATGTTGCAGCATTACAGTCTCACTTATAGTGCGTTTAATAGCCCGACTGATTTACCACAACAGCTGGCAGATAATGTCGATATTATTGTGTTAACAGAACCAAATCAATTGCAGTCTTGTCGTGATTATTTGCAAGCCATCAATAACATTAAATCAACCAAAGTGTGTTTTCTTTCTATAGACTTACTCGGCCAAGAGAGTAGTTTTGTGTATAACAATCAAAACGAAATTCAGCTTAATGGCCCATTTAAATTATCACATTTGAGTTGGGCATTAGAGTTATTAGACGATCCTTTAGTTAATCTAGAATTAACTCATTCATGTGAGAGTGGATTTCCACCTTCGCTGGCACTGCAATTTACTGATAAGCATGTATTAATCGTCGAAGATAACATCAACAATCAGGCTGTGTTAAGTCAATTACTCGCTCAAGTGGGGTGTGAAGTTCATTGTGCTGAAAATGGCCAAGCAGCATTGGATTACTTAGCTGAACACAAAACCGACTTAATCCTTATGGATATTCAAATGCCTGTTATGGATGGCATTACCGCGACAGAAAAGATTCGTTCTGGTCGAGAAATATTCAGTCAAACACCGATTATTGCCGTTACGGCTAACGCTATTCATGGTGATAAAAAGCGTTTTATTCAAGCAGGAATGAATGATTACTTAGCAAAACCCATCAATCGAGACAGCTTGTATGAGTTACTCCAACGCTATTTAAATTCAAGCAATACTGTTAAGCATAGTAAGTTAGGTAAACTCCAATATACTTTAGATCAATTAAATGGCTTATAACGGTTGCCTCAATGATTTGTGCATACAAATCAACTCTATATAGCGATAGCACTGATAGTAATATAGAGTGGTATTGATGTTTGATAATTCTAGGGACCTAATATGGATAAACCACAACCGACAATTGATGAAGCAAACAGGCTTAAGGCATTACTTGAGTTGAATTTGCTGGACACGTCTCCAGAAGAGCAGTTTGATCACATGACTCGTTTTGTCCAAGCCTACTTCAATGTATCAATTTGTTTGGTCAGTTTGGTTGATAAAAATAGACAATGGTTCAAATCCAAACAAGGTTTAGAAGCCTGCGAAACAGGTAGGGCGGAGTCCTTTTGTGGCCATGCCATTCATTCCAGTGATGTATTTGTTGTTGAAGATACCCTAGAAGACCAACGCTTTGCTGATAATCCCTTAGTTTTAGATGGCCCTAAAATTCGTTTTTATGCAGGATTTCCGTTACAAACTGCAGGTGGTCATCGTATTGGCACCTTGTGCATTATCGACACCAAACCAAGACAATTTAGTTATAGCGACAAACAGCATCTGCAAGATTTTGGCAAAGTAATTGAAGGCCTGATCCGCCAACGTAGTGCAGAAATAGCAACCGACAAACAAAGCTCATTTACTCAAAGATTAATCAGCTTACTCACGAAACCATCGCCACTATGGACCCGCAGAACAGTTGCTTTTTCAATCAGTTTGATTGTACTGGCATCCAGCATGTTTCTCGCGATACAAACAGACAATCAACATGTAATTACGCAAGCTGATATTATTGAACATTTAACTCCCGACGAGTCAACTAACGATGCTTGGTGGCATTATACGCTATACATTTTTGCTGGTGGCTGTCTGGCCACATTGATGTATTTTTTGCTTCGATTACCGGCTAACTTACGTAAAATGTTGCATATTCTATCGGTTAATCAAGTGAGGAATGAAAGACGTTTTCGTGATGCGATTGAAGCACTAGCTGATGGATTTATCATTTTTGATAATGAGCAAAAAGTGGCGGTGTATAATCAAAATTTTATTTCGCTTTATCCTGAACTGGCCGATATTGTTCGCGAAGGCATTAGTTATCAAGAGTTACGAAAAAACTCTACAGTACGCAGTTTAGTTAAACAATCTGATTTTCTAGATGTAGATGACCTACGCAACCTACAACCAGGGCGGGTTATTGAGTTCAATGATGGCCGTTGGATTAAAATGGTTGAACGGCCAATGCGAGATGGCGGAATTGTCGGGTTCCATACCGATATAACTGAGTTGAAACGCAAAGAATTACAACTGATTGAAGCGCGCCAAAAAGCAGAAACGGCTAACGTAGTTAAATCAAAATTTTTAGCCAATGTCAGTCACGAAGTCAGAACACCATTAAATGGTATTATTGGCCTTTTGGATGTATTGGTTGACGATGAAGAGCTTAATTCGCAGCAACAATTTTATTTAACCACAATGCAAGATTCATCTAATAGCCTACTGCAAATATTGAACGACATTTTAGATGTCAGCAAAATGGAAGCAGGTAAGTTAACCTTAGTCTCTGAACCCTTTAATTTAACGACGACACTGCAATCTGCCTGCAGCTTGATGAATACCAATGCTGAGGCGAGTGGTTTATCGCTTAGTTTATCATTACCTGAACAAGAGTTAAGTTTGCTCGGTGATCCAGGCCGCATACGCCAACTCGTGCTGAATTTATTATCAAATGCGATCAAATTCACCAAAGTGGGAAGTATAAACTTAACCGCGACATACGATGTGGTCTCAGATACTCAAGTGAACGTGACGATTACCATTACCGACACGGGGATTGGTATTCCTGAAACAATGTTGAATCACATCTTAGAACCCTTTACTCAAGTCGATAATAGCGCAATAAAACACAGCTCAGGTACTGGGTTAGGCCTAGCCATCAGTAATAATTTAGTTAAGTTAATGCAAGGTACATTAACGATAAACAGCCAAGAACAAAGCGGTACCGAAATTATTATTGGTATACCGTTTACCCTGGCTAAACCAGCTGAATATAACTCTGCAACATTAATTAGCAATCTCAATCTTCGCGATAGAAATGTCAAAATATTGCTAGCCGATGATGACAAGACTAATCAACTAGTGATGCAAGCGATGTGCGATAAACTGCAATGTAATATTGATATTGTTAATGATGGCATAGAGGCCGTTGAAGCGGCTAAAAAGCTAAAATACGACGTTATTTTAATGGATATATATATGCCAAGAATGGATGGCATTACAGCATCTACACTCATTCGAGCAGACTCTTTATGCCAAACAACGCCAATCATTGCTTTTACTGCCAATGCTATGGAAGGGGATAAAAAACGCTTTATGGATGCCGGTATGGACGATTATGTTTCAAAACCCATCAACAAAGTTCACTTCTTACAAACCCTGTCTAAATTCTTACGGTAGTCATCTGTTTGCTTTGTAATTTGAATTGCATTTTGCAAACAGAATGGCAAGTTGCTACCTAAAAAAACTTAATCAATTTTACTGCAATTATTACATTATTTATCAGTGCCTTACCGGATGATTATTAATTATTTTATTGGCTCGACTCTTGCTGTCTATTAATTACCACATAGGAATTAATCGTTTTGGAGTCAGACATGTATCCCCAAAAACAAACCGTGATAAATGAAGATGCAAGTAACTCAAATTGGAATGACCTTACCGACGTTATCGATGAGGCATTAAAGCAACATTGTTTCAGCATGGTGTATCAACCGCTTATTTCAGTGCAAACAGGTAGAATCGTCGGCTTTGAATCCTTGGTTCGATGTGACTCGCCAACATTTGGGGTTATTTCACCATGTGACTTTATTCCATGTGCTGAGCAAAGTGGACAAATCTTAGAGTTAGGAAGTTGGATATTTCAACAAGCATTGCTGGATTTAAAGCGCATGCGTAACCAGGGCATGCAAAACATTTGTTTATCATTGAATGTATCCCCAGTTCAGTTACTGCATACTAATGTTTATGAACAACTCATGTCTCTTATTGTTGAACTCCAAATCCCACCGTCTGCAGTTAAATTAGAATTAACCGAAACCGCGCTAATTCACGACCCGCAAACCATTTGTAAAGTGTTTAATGCCTTCAAACAAGAAGACGTACAAGTGTGGCTAGACGATTTTGGTACTGGGTTCGCCTCATTGAGTTTATTGCGCAAATTCAATATTGATGGATTAAAAATAGACCGAAGTTTTGTCAGTGGCATTGCAGACAATAATGAAGATTTTACTTTATGCAGCGCCGTTATCGCCATGGCGCAACGACTTGGATTACATATTGTCGCTGAAGGAGTCGAGACAGAAAGCCAGCTGCAAATTTTAAGTCAGCTTGGGTGCGATGTCGTCCAAGGCTACTTATTGGGTAAACCACAAGCATTAGAAAAAACCCTCAGCCTATGGAGTTAACACATTTTGCAACAGCTTATAACTCAAACCATTCTATTAATACCGAAGCCACATATTGATTTGCAAAATGCGAGTCAATATGCGACTTTATATTAGTGAGTAATTGTTTATAAAGTAATGCTAATTAAATATCTGAATAATAACGGTTAAACTGCCACCTTTATCTTGGCGTGACTCTTGCGTTTATCCTATAAGACAAGCTAAAACACAACCTTTAGTGTTTTTTGCTCGCAATACTTTTAGCGCATTTGTTGTATAAACCAACATGAGGTGAATAATGTCAGAGCCCACAGCAATAACAGCATATCCAATCATGCAGCGAAGTACCTTAGACAATTTATTGTCCGATTTAGGTTTTGAAACTTATCAACATTTGCTTAATTTATTTGAACAAGAATTAATTCAATTGCATTTAAATCTGCAAACAGCTGTTGAACAACAACAATACCAAGACATTAATGACGTGACGCATATCCTGAAGAACACTGCGGCATTATATGGAGCAGAACGTTTATCGAAAAGTGCCTGTCTGGTATATCAAATTGAAATCGGGCAAGCGTTTATCCCACAAACCCAGCAGTTAATGGCTATTTTGGTTGAAACGCTTAGCGTATTTAACGTGCATATTCACTCGTTAGTCGAGTAGGGAAGGTCGGTAATGAATATAGACAATAAACCGCTCGTATACGTAGTTGAAGATAGTCTTTCTAGTGGAGCCTTATATTGCAGCCAATTGAAAAAGGCCGGTTTTGATACGCAACATTTTGTCGATGGTTATTCTGCGCTCGTGGCGATTAAAGAAAAAATGCCTGCTGTATTGGTGCAAGATGTTTGTTTACCCGACATCAGTGGCTTAGAAGTATTGAAATACGTTAATAATCAAGACACCTCTGCCAAAGTGATCATTATCACGTCAAACAGTTCAATTGATGTTGCCGTTGATGCAATGCGTTTAGGTGGTTACGACTTTATTGAAAAACCGTTTACTTCAGAACGTCTAACTACATCAGTAGGTAATGCCGTTAAGCAACAACATCAAGACATAAAAACTATTACTGTAGAGCCAGAAGCAACCTCGCTCGAGCGAATGAATTTTATTGGTGAATCGTTATCAATGCATACCGTGTTTCGCTTATTAGAAAGTGCCGCACGCAGTAAAGCCAGTGTGTTTGTAACCGGTGAAAGCGGTACAGGTAAAGAGGTGTGTGCCCTTGGTTTGCATCAGGCCAGTGCGCGCGAGCAAGGTCCTTTTATTGCCATCAACTGTGCGGCTATTCCTGCAGAGCTATTTGAGTCAGAGTTTTTTGGCCATGTTAAAGGCGCATTTAGTGGTGCATTAACTGATCGTAAAGGTGCTGTCGAAGTTGCCAATGGCGGTACGCTATTTTTAGATGAAATTTGTGAAATGCAATTAAATTTGCAAGCAAAATTACTGCGTTTTTTACAAACGGGTACATTTTGCAAGGTAGGCAGTAACGATCTGCAACAAAGTGATGTCCGCATTGTTTGTGCAACGAACCGTAATCCAGCTGAAGAAGTCGGTGAAGGGCGTTTTCGTGAAGATCTGTACTATCGACTCAATGTTATCCCTGTTATGTTGCCGCCATTACGTGAGCGTGGCGATGATATTTTATTGCTAGCAAATCATATTTTGCAGTCTAAAACGGCTGAGAATAACAAACAGTTTACCGACTTTAGTGCTGACGTTAAGCATACCTTTATGCAATACGATTGGCCTGGTAATATTCGTGAACTGCAAAATGTCATCGAAAATATAGTGGTGATCTATGATGGTCAGACAGTTCAGCCGAACATGTTACCAAGCAATTTTGGTCATTCAATCGTCAGCCATTCTGTAAATAACCATAGTGTCCAGTCGAGTCAAACAACCACTAATAATACGGCTAAATCATCCACCCATACCATTGCTAGCCAGCAACCATCACCGCATAATATTGTTCAGCTTTGGATTGTAGAGAAAAATGCTATTGAAGCGGCTATAGGACAATGCGACGGTAATATTCCACTTGCAGCAGCTTATTTAGGCATTAGCGCATCAACTATTTATCGCAAAATGAAAAGCTGGACCGAGAGTTAGTTATTACTTTCTGAATAGATAAAAGTTACCTTAATTGGTAACTTTTTTTTGCAATTTGAAAAGCACTTCAAATTGCTAGGCTCATCTCCCTAAGTGCGTTGCAAAATGCGAATCGATTTGAGAGTAATGTAAATCAGAACATATAGAAACGAGAAATAACTATCTAACCTGCTGTTTTTATACAACTAATATATTCTTAATTTTGTGGCCAGCTTCCTGCATTAATCATTGTACTGTCTGAAATGACGCGATAAATGTTAAGGGGTGAACCATGAAACAATCTCTCTGTGTAACGTCAATCTGTTTGTTGCTAGTGAGCATGTCAGTATTTGCTGGCACTAAAGGGCTAGATTTTATTGAAACAGCAGATGGCCGCCAGTCCAGTATGATCCGAGAAATGGTCCAGTGGACTCATTCACGTTTGGTGTTTAAAAAAAGCATTTCACGCGTAGCCATTGGCCAAGACGCCATTATGCAAGTTGAAGTACTCGATAAAAATGAAGTACTAGCACTGGCAAAAAAAGTGGGCCGTACCAGCCTTATTGTTTGGTATACCGACGACACCTCGGAAACGTTTCTATTCAGTGTCACAGAAGACTTGAGTGTGTTGAGGCAAGCGCTAAGTGATATTCATCCTAAAATTCGCCTAACATTAGCACCCGATCGAGCCGCTCTGGTACTTAGGGGCCGAGTGCCAACGGTAAAATATAAATTAGCCGCTGAAACTGCCGCTCGTCATTACTTAGATGCAGGTAAAAACCGTATCAGCGATAACAATAGCTTAGTCATGAAATCACCTACCGATTTTTTGGCCGATTTAAGCCCTAATATTCGTCTGCCGTCACAACAACTGCGTCAGTCTAATAGGGGGAAAGTAGGTCACGCCGCTATTATTAACTTAATTCAAGTAGATGTATTACCAATGAACATGATCGAAAAAGTGAAAAAAGCGATTGTGCAATTGGGGGGTGAATCAGTCACGGTAAGTCGTATTCAAAAAGGTGATATGCCTGACGATCAAGCCGATACATTATTACTAGGCGGTCAGGTTGAAACCCAAGTTGACCTCGTCAGAGTATTAAATTTAGCATCGCGCCTTTTCACCGGAGATCGTATTAATGCCATTACCGGAAAAATAGAAGCAGGCAGTAATGACATTACCGTTATCGCCAATGAGTCGGGTGGGTTAATCAGCTCAAGCCAACAGGTAAGCAGTAATAGCTCGTCAAATCGAGGTGGTAATGCAAAATCTAGCAGTAACAATGTGAAGTCAAATATTGCCAGAGCTAAGTTGTTGTCTATGGCGAATGGTAGGTTGTTGTCGACCATTGAAGTCCGCGATTTACCCCAGGTTCGTGTAGCGATACAAATGTATGAAGTTAATCGTCGCAGTTTAACCCAATGGCGTCCTGACTTTTCATTGATCACTCAAGGCTACAACAAAACCGACGGTAATTTCGGTTTAGATGGCGCAACCAATCAAGCACTGGGCTCAGGACAAGTTGAAAATGCATTGCAAGTGTTAGGTGGCGCACTGGTGAACAACTTCCAAGTTGGCGGCAGCGAGATTGCATTTGATTTACTGTTTTCATTGTTAGAAAAAGATGGCATTTCACGCACATTATCTCGTCCGACGTTAACCGTCTTAGCAGGAGAAAAAGCCGTATTCCGAGCCGGTGGTGAAGTGCCTGTCCCAACGTCATTTTCACCCAATGGAATTAGTAGTGCCAATGGGGGTAATAGCCAAGGGGTATTTAGTGGCACCGAGTTTAAATCGTTTGGTATCCAGCTTGAAGTACGAGCAATGGTGGACGAAAACGACTTAATCACTTTAGATTTAAGCCCTAGTATTTCAACACCAGACACTTTGTTAACTCAACAAATTTCGTCGAGCACAGGGTCATCATTAACCACTAGTGCATTTAATGTCAGAAACCTAACTACCAGTACGCGTTTACGTGATGGACAGCCATTAATCATCGGTGGTTTAGTCAGTCGTGACATTAGTGACTCACGTGACTTTGTACCGGGTATTAACGATGTTCCGTTGCTGGGTAAGTTAACAGAGTCATCGTCTGACGCCGATACCGCCCGCGAGTTAATTATTATTGTGACGCCAACACTGGTAAGAGAGCCACGTCATGATGTTGCCTTATGGCAATTCCAAACATCAGCTGAAATGCTACAAAGCATGCAATTTCCATTAGCTGACTCGTCACTATAAAGAGGACATTAATTATGAAGACCTTAACTCATTTCCGCCTCAGTACCGTGATTGTGGTTGCCTTAGTCAGCAGTGCATGTAGTACCAGCCAAACTAAGCGTGAATATCAGCCAGACGATCAGTTAACAGCGATGTTAAAACAATACAATGTAAATCAAACCGATGGTGTTAATTGCCAAGGTTATCAGTCTGCTATTAGTGACTGTGAACGCTTGTCGAACGACCTAGGTGCATTATCAATGACCTATCCACAGCACCAACAAATTGGTTTTACAGCCGCGATTGTTTACCATCAAATTGGTCGTGATGTTGATAGCCAAATGGTGTTAGATAGGTTGTTATCGCAACAACAACCAGTATCTGAAGTGGCCATTTTGCGCAGTAAACTGGCCATGCAAGAGGGTAATATCAACCTGGCAAGAACCGTATTACAACGACAAGTGCAGTTACAACCAGATCACCCAGAACTGCATGCAACATTAGCGGCAAGTTATTATTTAGAAGGTCGTTATGAAAAAGCCGAAGCCGTAATTGCTACCGCCGACCGATTAGGCGCTCCAGTATGGCGAACCAGTTACCACTTAGGGCTAATTCATGAGGCACAATCGCATTGGTCGCAAGCATGCCATTTTTACGCCGACACCCTGAGTTACCAGCCGGCACACCGACAAAGTTTGTCGAGACTGCTGTATTTAAGTGACCATCCTGAGTGTCGAGTCCAGTTAAGTAGTCTGTAATGTCATTATTCAGCTTGTAAAAGTCCCCAAATGGGGACTTTTTGCTTTAGGCCAATGCTCTTATCTGTAATACAGAGCTGACTAACGATTCGCTTAAGCCAAAACGTTGTAGTTGGTAACGATAAGCCAGTAAATATCGTATTGATTTGTTCTGTGTAAGAGTATTTATAAAAATTTTACTCAACAGCTCAACAGCTCAACAGCTCAACATTCATATACTCAGCAACTCAGTATCAGTTAAGTGATTACAGCATGGAATTGATTAACACCTCAGTTGTCGCAATAGGCTGCAAAAAATCACATTAAGAGAATATGCCCAAGCCGTTATTCCTGGCACCAACAGCAACACGGTAATAACGGATGACATTGGCCTTAATCACTTATTACCTTGAGCCAAACATTTAGAAATGCAGCAACACTAACCGCGAACCAATGGAGCTGCTAAAGCCGTCGACAATAGCCGCCAATAAGGGCCTCAGTTATCTAACAATGTAATTACTAATGACAGGTGAATGTAGATCCGATTGATGATTCAGGCGTTAAGCATGGAATGCAAACGTACTGATAACCGTACTGATAGCACTCACAAAACCAGTGTTCATGAGTCACGCTATTAAATTAATGGACTGCGCAAAAATTGGATTAACAGTAGAATTGCAACTTTTCGCATTTTGCCATTCACTCTGCAATTCATATCCATTTTCAATCCGATACTGTTGATAATCTCATTGTATGTAAAATTAACTTAAAATATGTAAGTGCATGACAAATAACAAGTTTAAAATTTATTTTATGAATATCCTATATTGGCATGTTGTTCGCAATTACTTATACAGAGGCAATTTATAGCAGTATTTAGATTCCTCTTAATGTAACAGAGCAAGTTAATTCTCTACCCAATTTCACAGTACAACATTTGATGGCTGTGAACATGATAGTTAATAACATGAGGTAAACATTATGAAATCTATTAAATCAATGATTAAAAACAATAAGAAGCAAGGCGGTTTTGTTATGACATCTGAGTTGATTTTACTATCAACTGTCATGGCAGCAGGCTTAGTAGTAGGACTTACTACAATGCGAGATTCGGTTACTGCAGAACTAGAAGATGTTGCAGAAGCGATTGGTTCGCTAGACCAAAGCTACGCATTTGACGGCATCATTAATGCTGAAAATACCGCAGAAATCAGTGGCTCAGGCTTTATCGATGCTGTGGATGTGAATGCTGGTGATGGTGCAACCTTCCAGTTTGTTGCAACCGACTTCGCAGAATCTGCTGTGTTGATTT
This sequence comes from Shewanella sp. SG44-2, assembly GCF_014164215.1. Lineage (NCBI taxonomy): Bacteria > Pseudomonadati > Pseudomonadota > Gammaproteobacteria > Alteromonadales > Shewanellaceae > Shewanella > Shewanella sp. SG44-2. The sequence continues at coordinate 57,573 of NZ_JACJEU010000001.1, read as the reverse complement.
CTAATTCGCCTAGTGCAGGTGCTGCTTCGGCCTCTCAGGCTGACGGTAGTTTAGATAACTAATTTAATCTAAGTCTACGTCGGTTGTCTCACACAGAGGCAATCGGCGCCTAATCTTTAGATTAACAACATAACGCAGAGGTGCATCATGAAACGCAAATTCACAGGTAGTACGACAATAGCCATTGCACTATTCGTCACCTCCGGCGTATTGGCTTCAGCACTGGGTATTCGTCAAGTAGACCGTTTATCTACAACCACTGCGGTAGTGTTAAGCCAAGATTTGAAAGCCGGTGACACTATTACTTTATCAACACTAACAAGGAGCAAAACAGATAAATCGGATACAGAACAAAGTGTACAAAATCCACAGCAGTTACTTGGCAAAGTACTTAATGTTGCCAAACGCAAAGGTGATGTGGTTTTTGCTAACGAACTCATTTTACCCACAGTTAAATCGTTATCGTATGCAGTACCAGAGGGCCGGGTGTTATTCACACTTTCACAATTACCTACAGGCCTGCCGTTTGCCAAGCTTAATCAAGGCGACCGATTCGATATTTTAGTTCGCGGACGTAAAAGTGTCAGAACCGTTGCTCGCAACGTGCAATTAATTGGTGTACTTAAGCCGCCCAAAAAGGCCAATAACAGTAAAGGGGCAATCGACCGTTTAAATGACCAAAGTACCAGTTCATCCAATGGCGCATTAGCGCTAGTTATGGCCGTTAGACCAGGAGATGTTTATCCACTAGCCAGTATTGGTGCCAGCGATATTGTGTCTATTGTATTACACAGCGCCTACGATATTGCCAACGGAACCCAGCCGTTACTGGGAATGGCCCAAACGCACAGAGACATCATTATTCACAGTGGTAATAGCCGCAAAACGGTCAGTATTGAACGTGAATAATCCGCACAAATGGAAGTAACAATGCAGTGAGGTGAGATATGTTTAATTCCGAACATAATATTTTTTCCCCGACAACATTGAACGTCTCATCAATTCCCAACGATGAAATGCGTCGACTTAAGCAACTGCTCCATAACAGCTTAATTGATGATATGGACAACGACGACTCATTGCATTTAAAGAAACCTATTCAGCTTAAGCAGCAGCTTGAGCAACTAATCGATTTATTACCAGGGCAACAACAACAGCCATTAAATGCTTCAGATAAGGCACTCCTTATCCAGCAAGTTATCGAAGAACTACAAGGGCTTGGGCCAATTTCTGAATTAATGTTAGACCCAGCCGTCACCGACATTTTAATTAATGGTCCTTTTTCGATTTGGGTTGAGCGTCACGGAGCATTGCGCAAAACAACTCAAGCGTTCGATAACGACTCGCACCTAAGACGATTTCTAGAGCGTATCGTGAGTGCACAAGGTCGTCAGTTAGATGCTAATAATCCTATGGTAGATGCAAGATTGGCCGACGGCAGTCGTTTACATGCGGTTATACCACCGTTATGTACTATTGGCGCTGTAGTATCAATTCGCCGTTTTCATCATGAAACCATTAGCGCAGAGACATTAGTGTCTAGTGGGTTTATCAGCCAAGACATTCTAACCTTTTTAGAAAAAGCCGTTATCGCAGGCATAAATATTGTTATTGCTGGCAGTGCGGGCTCAGGTAAAACCAGCTTACTTAATGTGATTTCCGGCTTTATCCCTAACAGCGAACGCGTTATCACCATTGAAGAAACGGGCGAGCTGCAACTACATCATCCGCATGTTATTCCACTGGAAAGTCGTGGAACAAACGGCGAAGGTAATGGCGAAGTGTCATTACGAGACTTAGTGAAAACGGCACTACGAATGCGTGCCGACCGCATTATTGTTGGCGAAGTCAGGGGCGGTGAAGTATTTGATATGCTCCAAGCCATGAACTGTGGCCACGATGGAAGCCTAACCACTGTGCATGCCAATAACCCGCAAGATGTGATCAACCGTCTACGCTCATTGGCCCAAATGGAAGAAGCGGCAATATGCCGTGACACCATTGATCATATGATCAGCTCATCAATACAAGTCATTGTTCAAGTTAGACGTTTTAGAGACGGTAGCCGTCGAGTAGTGAGTGTATGTGAAGTGATACAAACCGCAGCTATAACGGAGGTAAAACCACTTTTTGAGTTTCAACAACAACCGCAAACAGATCATAACCATATCGTAGGCCAACATGTTTGCAGCGCAACACAATGCCAGTTAAGCGAACAAATTGCAGCCAAAGGCTTTGATGTTACCGAGCTTAACTCGCTATTTTCGGAGGTAGATTATGCCTTGGTATGAAGTGATTGTATTGGTGGTGTTATTAGCTGTGATGCTTGTGTGTGCCAGGGCTTGGTGGTTTGCCGATGCCCAACCTAAGCAGCAAGAGCTTGAACCACAAACTAAATTAACTAGCGGAATACGCCAAAAGTTACGTTTATTAGACATTAACTTAGCGCCCATTAGTGTGCTGATTGGTATTTTAACTCTATCCATATGTGCCTATATGGCGATTCACACTGCGTTTCCTCAACATCAAAGCATCGCGGTGATCATGGCATTAGCCATATTAGTCAGTAGTTATTTTGTATTAGATGACTTAGTCACATGGCGTATCAAACGGGTAGAAACTGAATTAGTAGATGCAATGGATACCATGCATTCATCGCTACAAGCGGGGTTGTCACCATTACAAGCTATTTCAACCGCAGCCAGTTTAGCCAAAGGGCCATTAAAAGCAGAGCTGACTGAAATTGTCACGCGTTTGTCATCGGGTTATGACGCCAGTCAATCGGTTAATCGATTAGTCAATCGCTACAACACCGAAGGCACACGATTATTTGCTCAAGCATTGGTAGCAAGGCATCAAACTGGCAGCGACTTTAATGCCATGTTACAAGCAGTAACGAAGCTTATGCGTCAACGTATTCAGCAGTATCAATTTATTAATAGCCAAATGTCAGGCACACGTTATGCGGCGTTCTTTTGTGGGCTTATGCCTTATGCACTTATTCCATTGTTTGTGTCGCAGGAGCAGCATTGGTTTGCACCATTACTAGAGCACCCTAATGGCGCTAACTTCTTAAGCACTGCGTTGTTATTACAAATTATTGGCTTCTTTTGGTTACGTAAAGTATTAAAGGCCAACTTATGAATACATCACTTTTTACCGATCTTATTCTAGGCGTGTTATTGGTTATAACTTGTTGGTTATTTTACTTATTCCATAACACCCGCGTCGACGATAAAGACATTACTTCTTTTGGTGATTTACTGCCATTAGACAACATATATCCTGCAAACCTGATTAGACAAGCGGGTTTATCGGTATTTCGTAATCGGTTGCTGTATTGGTCTATTAAACTCAGTTTAGCGATTACAGCCGTTATCATGGCACTTGAATTTATGCCAACAATGCCGGTATGGCTTCACATTCTGGTCAGCGTTATTGCCTTTTTCATGTTAGATGGCTGGTTACTGTTAAAACGCCAAATGAGAAAACAGCGCATCGATGCATCATTAGAATTTTTTATCAGTTTATTAGTGGTGTATTTACAATCAGGAACGCCTTTAAGCCAGGCATTTAGGCTGTCGGCAAAATATGGCTTAACCAAAGAACACCCATTAGCAGATGAGTTATTACTGCTGTCTTTAGAATTAGAGTCTGGTCGTGATAGACAACGCGCTTTTGCGGATTTAGCCAAACGAACCGGGGTGCAAAATCTGAATAAATTGGCGGCTATTATTAACATTGGTTTGCAAATTGGCTCACCATTAATCAATTGTCTGCAATCACAACTCAGTGCAATACAGCAGCAACGCCAGCAATTGGTAAACAGTAAAATTAATCGAAAGTCGCTAGAAGTATTATTGCCGATGTTATTGGTGTGTTTTCCGATGTTTCTGGTTCTGGTTTTTTTCCCCGCCGCAATTCAGTTTATGGATTTGCTTAGCGTTTTAGCCGATTCATTATAAGAGGCAGCCAACATGATAAATAACATATCAACAAGGTTAAGTAAGCAGGCTGGTTTTGTGTTGACCATTGAGCTTATATTAATCACAACCATTTTAATCATTGGCAGTTTTGTGGGTATATCGGCGGTAAGAAACGCGCTGGTTAAATCTCAAGTGGCACAGCAAAACAGAGACATAACCGTGGCCGACAGTAATGGGGTTAAGTTAGGTAAAATGCTGAGCCTAAATGAGCACGAAACCCCAATTGTACCGTTTATTGATGGCGGCGTTGCACCATTAGCGCCCGATCCAGCACACAAAAACTACCGTGCAATTTTAGGGGTAAGGGATGACCGTTTTACCTCACGCGAACCAGTTTATTACGATTCTCCCAACTGTACTGGTAACCCTTGTATTAAAGGCATTAGCGATGAAACCTCAGACAATCGAGGCGTTGATAACATTGATGCTTCCGGTGCCGTGAGTTATTTGCATGCGCTTCAAGGTGGGCCAAATTATGCCATTGGCCGATCGGATGACGGTATTATTGGCCATTTATATCGTTCAACGCCGTTACAATGCCCAGTTGATATTAGCGATATTCAATCGCGCTACATGTCGCAAAGGGTTGTAACGGGTACTCCATGTGAATCGTTTGAGGTCAATAATGCCGAAGCTGATGTCAGTTGTTTAGTCGGGGTTGAAGTTGGCTTGTCTGTCATTAATGTTGAACCACCGGTAGATAATCCTTTATGTGAAAGCTGTCCTGCTGGCACTGAATCTCAAGGGGATATTTTAGACCGTTTTCTTCCTGGGATTGAGCCTTTAATTGATACTGTGTTTGGTCTGTTATCTCGAACAGGGCTAACGCCAAATGTAGATGTTACGGTTGGGGATATTTGTTGCCCAATTGGTACCCAACTTGAAGATAATGATGATTTAGTGAGCTCTATTACATACACGGTAATAACGAAAACATTCGATATCTTAGGCCTAGATTTAATTGATAACCGATTCGTCAATAACCTACTGTCTCGATTAGGCATACAACAAGGCACACTCAACTGTGTCGCTAACATAAACTTATTAAGTGCTGAGCCGGTTGTTGATCCTTACAACGATAATTTCAATGTACTTGATCGTTTCACTCCACCATTTACGATTAACTTGCCAACCAATAACAATGCAGACGATGAGTGGCTCTATGTCGCACCGGACGGTGAAGGGATCAATACTGGTTTGTAAAAAAACCGCGAGGTAATTACCATGAGACAGCTAAATGATGATGTGTTACAGCAAATGTATGTATCTTCTTTATTAGTGATTGCGTCACATCATGAAGATAAAAAAGACAAGCAACTGTCTAAGCTAAAACGTGATGCAACGTTATTACTGCTTTCACAAAAAAACAGATTAAAGGTGTCTCAACAATACATGCTCGAATTTAGCCGAGATGTACTAAATTGCTTGTCTAAGCAGTCTGAATTTAATGTAATACGCGCCAATTTAGAACACGTTGATATTGTGACAACATGCCCACTTGAAGATGAACAAAAACCTGCACTGGTTGATGATGAAATTGATTTTATAAACAAGCAGTTTGATTAAGTATCGTACTTAATCAAACTGCAATATTGCCAGACCTAAACAAAGGTTCAAGTGGGTTTATTTAATAAAATCAGATTCATTTAACACCTGCTTTAAGCGTGCAAAGGTCTGCATTGAGTCATTTGCGAGTAGTGCAGTGTACTCAGGATTATGGGCATTAAGTTGATACTGACCATTGGTGAGTTTACTCACTTTACGCAATAAGTATTGGTTATTACCTGCATCATCTTGGATTTCAATCGCCATAATTTTACCCGTAATCGAACCCGCGTTAATTGAAGTTATCCGTTCTAATAACAGCAAGTCACCATTTTCAATGGGATTTTTACCACCGTTCATAGAATCACCACTTGCTGGGGCAATAAAGAAAATCGATGGATCGAGTTTACTAAAAGTCGTGTTTAACGTCAGTGTTTCACTATTGTCGTCAGTACCCGTTTTGAAATGACCGCAGGCAATTTTTAGATCTGGGTAATAACTAATGGATGCCTGTTCATAGTGAGTCACTTCAATTGGAAGTGTAACCACATTCGATTGTACAGTTTTGCTTATTGGTGTGAGTGTCGATGCTGATTGGCGTTGGCTATAACGCGCTAACAACAATTCGCTTAACTCTGTCATTGCGCTCGACATGACTTCAATATCATCAACTTTTACATCGACATTCGCATGTAACCGATTTTCTTTTACAACAAACCAAGACTGAGTGTCTGATTTATCTTGTTTGCATAAAAAAGTAATCGGGTTGTCTAGCCAATACTTGCGCCACTGAGGAGACTGAGCAGTAACTTGCTGCAAGTCGGCTTTAACATCTTGGGTCCACAATTTCGGATAACGTTTAAATACCTGCCAACTCTTGAGGCATACTGCTTCAATTGTGGGTGGATGACTTAATCCACTCAGTTCAACAAATGCTTCGAGTAAAATGGCTTTAAAGCATTTCGTCATTGTGACTTTTTCAACGCCACGACTCAGAAATGGCAAATAGGGCGTTAACGAAAGTAATGTTTTGTCTTCACGTTCTAGGCTTAATACCAGTTCAAACCAACTACCATTTTGCTTGGTCATTTTACTCCAAACATAACCACTATGATAAAACTCAGTGGCAGTAGGGCGGTGACCTGAATCATCTTTGAGTAATTGGTATTGTTGATCTGCTTTAGTGTAATCAAGTTTTAGCTGTTGCCAAAAGTCGATCAATTCGGGATCGATATTGATTAAGCACTTAGAATCGATTTTAGGATTGTTAAGACGCTTAATCGCTTCATTGGCATTCGCTGCTTGCAATAACGCCATTGGACGATTTAAAAAGCTGATGTGATTACCGATGAAATCGATAACAGAGACAAAGGTTTTATTGGTTTCGGGAGATGTGCGTAATCCACGGCCTAACTGTTGTAAAAATAGAATTTTGGATTCAGTCGGACGTAAGATTAAGATAGTGTCTATTGAGGGTAAATCAGTACCTTCATTAAACAAATCGACTGAAAATATCACCTCTATTTCACCCGAGTTTAATTGGCTAAGTGCTTCGCCGCGTCTAACTTCTGAGCCGCTATGCACCGACACCGCTTTAATACCTCGAGCAGAAAACCATTGAGCCATAAAGTCGGCATGAGCTTTAGAGACACAAAATGCTAAGGTGCGTTGCTGTTTGTGGGTTTTCCAATGGCCAAACACGTGTTTAGCACGCTTCTGTGTAGCAAATAGATTCATTAATTGTTGTGGATCAAACTTTCCATTTCGCCATGGCAACTCTCGGTAATCAACCGTTTCATCTTTAATACCTTGGTAATGAAACGGTACCAGAATTCCCGATTCAACCCCGTCGATTATGTTTCGCTCAAATACCAAATTATTATCACATAACGATAGAATATCAGCTTGATCGGTACGCTCTGGCGTGGCGGTTAAACCGAGTAAAAATTGCGGGGTAAAGTGGTTGAGTAATAACCGATAACTGACGGCGCCAGCATGATGAAACTCATCAACAATGACGTAGTCGAAGTGAGTCTGATCAAGTTGATTAAGATATTCCGGTTTGCCTAATGTTTGAATCGATGCAAATACAATGTCCGCATCAATGACTTTAGTTTTGGCATTAAAGTGGCCAGTTGTACTTTGAGGTAATAAGGTTCTAAAAGTCCGTTCTGCTTGAATTAATATCTCTTCTCTATGAGCAACAAATAGGACTTTTTTAGCGTTGAATTGTAATACATCAAATGCAGCTAACCATGTTTTACCCATGCCCGTGGCTAATACAACAAGTCCCTTGGATTGCTTAACTAAACGTGTATCCGCTAATGCGATTAAGGCCTCTGCTTGGGCCGAATTAGGTACTGGTTCTTCTGGCTCTGTTTCATGAACGATTGCTAAAGGCGGTTTAAACAATTTACGTTTTTGGGCATAGTCGTTGATGAAGGCATCGCTTAGATCGATTGCTTGTGAATGATTGTGAATCTGCAAGAATTGTTGGCGGATATGGTTAAACTCTTTTGGATCTTGATTCGGCAATAAGTCATGGCGTAAGCACCATTCAAATGCGTGTGTGAATGCCGCTTTACTAATGTTATTTGAACCAATAAATGCGCTACCTATATCTGCTAGCCCAGTTTGTTGTTGGACGAAAATATAGCTTTTCATATGAAAGCTTTGATTGCTGTTACAGATAAATATTTTGGTTTTTGCACCACGAGATTGCAAAATCATTAAGTGTCGCAATGCGACTGGGTCGGTAATCAAAAGATAGTCTGAGGTGATAATTGAAATTTTTGCATTGCGTTCTAATGCATCAGATAGAGCTTCAAAAATTAAATCTAGCCCAGATCGTTGAATAAACGACACCGACATTTCAATGCTAGTCGCACGGTTAATGGCTTGTGTTAATTTTGGTAAAAAAGGGTCATCCAAACCACCGCTGATTAATACAGGTCCTTCTGCTAGCTTCATTTTCACATCTCTATTTGGTGGTGTTAATTAATATTGCATTGAGCCATTGCTCATGATCACGCCCAGGACGAACATCAGTTGTTATCCAAGTGCGTTCAATGTCTAAAGGGGTTTGGCTGAGCCATTGTTGTAATCGTAGTTCGTTGGCATCGGTAAAGAATCGGCCATTATGAATGCGTTCTTGATCGCCATATTTGAATGAGCAATAAAGCACGCCGTTATCCACTAGCGTGTCTGCCAATTTAGTAAAGGTATTAGGTAAATTAGAAGCATCAACATGCAGCAATGACGCACAGGCCCAAATACCGTCAAATTGCTGTTTAAGCGTATCAATATGCTCAAACGTACAAACATGTACTTTTTGACCTAAATACGTTGTTGCCGCTTTGGCTAATTCAACACTGGCATCAATGGCGGTGACTTTATAGCCCATATTGATAAAAGCTTTACTGTCACGACCAGATCCACAACCTGCATCTAAAACACGTGCTTTTGAGGGTAATTGGGTAACAAATGGTTGATATAATTCACTCACATCAGCATTCACAGTTGAGTCAAAAAAATCTTGTGAATTTGTGTCGTAGAACTCGATAGAAGGCATAACTAACCCTATGATTTGTTGTATTAAGTCTCTCAATTCACATCAATGACTCAAGTTGTTAAGATGACTTAAAAAGGTAATTAGTCCACCAACGTATTTATACTTACATGATTAAATGACTTCAAATGTTTGGTAAAGACAGACTTGAATTTTAATAGATTTTTAATATGCCATTCGGTGATTAGTTCCAATTCAGCAGCAGAACTCTTTTCAATTGACCCATCTTGATAAATAGCCACTCTTGTTGCTCTTTTACCGTCGATACTTTCCCAGGAAAGTGCGCAACCGAATTCAGTTTCAATAGTTGTTTTGTGTTGCTCTAGATATTGAAGCAATTGCATATTCTCATCAGCATCACCTCTATCAATATATAATTCAGTCCTAACTTTACTTCCCTGGCAGAAATTTGCACCAAATGATGAACCGCTTATACCTGAAGAAAATGTATACCAATTTTGTGGTTGGCCAGCTCGAGCTGAAGTGAAATGATATTTTTCACGCAATTCGTCAATTAAGTATTGGAAATAATTACGATACTTTTCGCCTTTTGGGCTAGCTTGATTAGAGGCCGTGTGCTTTGTTTTACTTTTATGCCATTCATTTGGGAAAACAATCGGTTTAAAATTATAAGCAGGCTTAGAATCATCAATTTTTAAAACCTCAACCACCACAGCAAAGAACTGTGTTTCCGTATCAGTTCTGTTATTTAGCCATTCCAAAGCTTGACGATGTTCTTCTCTTATACTTTCAGCTACCCAAATAACAAATGACGCATCAAATCCTGCTGCATATGTTAATAATTTCCCTAAATGGTCATGATCTGTTTGTGTTAGTTGGTTTTCAATAATTGCAACTTTGGATGTACTTAGATCTTTTGCTAGTAAATCCAGTGAGAAATCACCGACACATGCTTCTTCTTTTATAAGCTCTAATTCAAGACCTAATGCTAGGCCTAATGAATCAATATTTTCTGCAAGCCACGGTGTAAAATCTAGCGCTTCATGTGGCCACATATTACGAAGAGGGACTTTTTTTAATGAACCAAACATTATAAATATTCCTTTATTAAAAATGCTGTTAAATAACAAAATCAATAAACAAGTTTATACTCATTAATATTGAAAATGTATATGTTTTTTAACAATATTCTACATGAGACATTGCTTTTTTAATTATGTTGAGGCGATTGTAACCAAGAGTTTTTAAGACATATTAATATTTAAGATCGGTTAATAATCTACCTGGTTTATCACCGCGATTGCCGTTTCATCACGGCCTTTTTTAGACGGTACGCGATGGCCGGTGTCGGCATTGGTTTTCATAGTTTGTATAAATTGATTCATTTGCGGGCCAATGCTGATGTGTATCGGTCGATTTTTACCGTAATAGTACAGGCGATCAAATTTCAGATTTTCACACATCCATAATGCAACTTGCTGCATGTCAATCGGTTGGTCATCGTTGCTGCTCACTAGGGTGAAGTCACAGGCGGCACCTAGGCGATCGCAGATGATTTTTTGATTTTGATTGAGTTCGTGCGAGCAATGTTGATCAAGCTTTGGCGCAATATGCGGATTACGGTTTTTAGCTATTTTTCTAACAAGCTCGGGTGAACAAAAACCATAGGTGAGCGAGATAGGGCCAAATTGGTCAACGATTGGATCAAGTATTTGGGTGGCCAATAAACTCAGGGCGCGCCAGGTGTCAGGCTGTAAAGGCAGGTTTTCAATATTATGTTCGAGCGCAGTTGCACCACAATTAATGAGATCTGCGTAGGTAAAAAAGCGGCTGGCTTTACCGTTGATATTATAGGTAAACAATCAAAATCCATCGTGTACGTTCATTTGGGGTAACAATACCGCGGATTGCTCAAGCTGGCTAGATGGAACAGTGGGTTGAACGTGAGATTGATTAAATATCGTTTAATATCATATTTTTTGAAGTGAAATAGGCGTTTAATTGTTTGTTAATTTTCATGTCTATGCAGACAATATTTCTTTAATCCTTACAGGGCTTTGTTCAGTGCTTTATTGTAATGCTCAATTAACAGTCCCGCGATTGCTGAATTGAATACTTATAGAGTTCTTAAATTTTGGTTGTATAAAATCGATCAAGAGTTGTTTGGTGATCAATACTTTATACAGTTGTAAAACAAACAGTAAAAAATGCACCATTAATGAGGTTTATTATGAAAAAGCTTAATACTTTACTTGCCGTTTCGATATCGACTTTACTGGTAGCTTGTGGGGGTAGTGACGATAAAACAGACTCTCCTCAAATGGGCGTATTTAGTTTAGGTGTATCAGATAACCCTAGTGATGCCAAAGACGTAACGATCGCTTTTAAACAAGTTGTGTTAAAAAATGACTCGGGGAGTATTTCGTTTGATGTGTCAGATGATGGTGCTTTGAAACAAGTTAATTTACTCGAATTTCAAGGGCAAGCAGTTGATACTCTTGTGAGCGGGCAAAGTATTCCTGTTGGCGAATACCAAATGTGCATTTATATGCAAAGAAGTGAAACATCGAATGCGGACAGTTCGTATGTCTTAACCAATGACGATAATTTATTTGGTTTAACAACAAACAGTAATGGCTCATGTGGTGGCGTTGGAGCTACGGATACCGATACTGGTCGGCTATTTTTTAATAAGGCATTTACGATTGCAGCAGGCACAAATAGCTTTGTTGCTGAGTTTGATCTGTCTAGTGGATTACAAGACCCCCATGGCAATAAAGACTACTGGACTTTAAAACCTACGTCGGTGCAATTACACAATATTTCTGAAGTTGGTGCGATTGAGGGAAGTATTCCTGTCGACGTTATGACTCAATGTGAAGTTGCTGCTGGCGGAAGTGAATTTAGCCATGCGGTTTATTTATATCAAGATACTGCTGCCTTAGAAAATATGACTGATTTTAACATTGATGCAGTGGTTGCCCCAGACATTGCCCCAATTGCTTCTGCAAGAGTTAACGCTATTTTAGATCAAAATGATCAAGTGATAGGCCAGGGCTATGAATTTGGTTTTGTGGTCGCGGGTAATTATAGTCTGGGTTACACCTGTGTTGCACAGAACGATGATCCTGATGTAACAAATACGCTTGATGATGTAGAAAGCCCTTTCTTTTTACATGCGGACTTACAAGATGTTGAAGTGACAAATGGTACTGTCGCGAATGGTGAGTTTGTTAGTTCATCTACTATTTAGTCTTATGTTGGCATTTTCGTGAATGCGAAAATGCCTTTACTTAGTTTAGCCATATTTTGTATGTCGCAGTGGTATCTTGCACACCTAGTGAGATAACGAATATCTGTAATGGCGAGCAGGAACCTCAGCACTCTACACCGCCATATTTAATACCGATTCTATGGCTACACTAACACTTGGCGCGTGTTGGCAATGTAGTGATGGATTTGAGCCTCGGTTCTAGTATCAATCATCTCATCTGGGCGGCGATCTTCAGGACAAGGCATACGCGGCGTTGTGCCAAATAAGCGGCAAATCAATGGGCGTTCTTCATACACTTCGCAACCATTAGGGCCAAGATACACGCAGTTCCATTCTTTTAACGCGGCTTCATGTTCGGCATCTGTTTTTACCGGTAGACGCGCCATTTCTGCAGATGATGTTGTCACTGGGCCGCAGCAGTCATGACAGCCTGGTTTGCATTTAAATGAAGGAATGCGCTCGCGCAGTAGATCGACTATCTCTATGTTATTTTTCATTAATGCCTAACGTTTGAAGAATTCGTGCATATTATACGTCGATAGTGGCCTGACTAAAAGTCGTTAAGCAGGTAAGGGCGACTACAACGGATGTGTGAGAGGGTTTATTTGGGATAGTCTTTTAGCGATACAAGATATTGTGACGATGAATAAGCGGATAAACCAATTTACTGATTGACGGTAAATGTGAAAAAGTAAGAGTTGTGTGTTGAACGATTCACCCATAAAAAAACCTTTTTACCTGCGATTAATACAGATAAAAAGGTTTGATGTGTGGAAATTAACGGCTTACTTAGCGAGCTTCAAAAAGTAGTCGAAAATTTCTGGTACGTTGCCGTTACCTAAGCCTGCGTCAAATGCAGCTTGTAGATTAGCAGATGAACCTTCAGCAATTTTAGATTCTGTGCCTAAGTCTTCTACCATTTTTAAGAAGTAGCCAAGATCTTTGTTTGCGTTAGCAATAGAGAAGCCTAAATCGCTTACACCGTCTACTGCATAGTTTTTACAGAATTTCATGAACGGTGAGTTAGATGGACCCGCTGACATAATGTCGAACAGTTGCGCACGGTCAACACCTGCAAGATCTGCAACAGCAAAGGCTTGAGACATAGCACAAACAGTGGTCATACCCATAAAGTTGTTGATTAACTTAGTTGTGTGACCTGCGCCTAATGCACCTAAATGGAAGACGTTTTCGCCTTGCTCGTCTAATACTGGCTTAACCTTATTAAAGGTTTCAAGATCGCCAGCTGCCATGATGTTTAATAAACCGTCTTTAGCGTGAGCAGGAGTACGGCCGAGTGGGGCGTCAATCATACCTGCGCCTTTTGCCGCAAGGTCTGCACCAATTTTACGCGTAGATGAAGGAATTGATGTACCAAAATCAACCAGTACAGAACCTTCTTTAATACCCGCGAGAATACCGTCGTCACCATAAACCAGTTTTTCAACCACGGCTGATGTGGTTAAGCAAAGCATTACGATGTCGCTAGATGCTGCAAGTTCTTTTGCTGTTGTTACGGTTTTTGCACCGCGAGCAACGCATGTTGCAACTGCTTCTTTATTAAGGTCCATTACATTTAGCTGGTAACCTCTGTTTTGTAAGTTCTCAACCATGTTGCCGCCCATAAGGCCAAGGCCGATAAAACCGATGACTGGTTTTGTCATGTCTAACTCCTAAATATATTGGTAAATGCGTATTTCAATTTTATTCAGCTCACCGAATGTACCGATGCGCTATGTAATTTGTATAAAGAGTCATGTTGAGTTCAGGATCGTTATAAGCCAATTGAGTGGATTAATGCCTTTCAAATGGTGTATTCCTTTTTACTCTGTAGAAAACGACTCATTATTTATCATTTAGTATTGCCGGACTGAAAATATCGTTAACAATAATGTTTACTTTCGCTTGAATTGGTTATCAAGTGGTATTACAAAATTGTAAGTAATACTAGAATTATTGTCAACCAATTATCTTGCCAAGGTTATACCAAAAATGTGATTGGTAAGCATAGTGCTGTTGGTTGTTAACTAAAACTAGAATTAATGATGGTTTGGTAGCAAGGTATCGCTATTTATTCGACATTTTAATCAAACAAGACAATTGTGTTAGCTGGCTCAGAACATCCGTAATGCGTTAAGACGCTGCTAGTGTCAGATCCATTTAACGCTCTAATATCGTTTGTAGTGACGGTCAATAATATTGATGTGGTTAATAGTAGAGCCTATCAATTTGATAGGCTCTAGGTTAAGACATCAGTTGATTAAAACTTAGCTCGAACACCAAGAGTGTAGCGACGGTCTGCTTCACTGTAAGCCCAGATAGAATCTAGCTCGGTGGTGTAAACAATTGGCTCACCCGTTAGGTTTACCGCATTGGCTACGACAGTGAAGTTTTCGTTGATATCCCAGCTAACTGAAAAATCAAGTTGGCCTCTATCTTCTCGGTAGCTGTTACCCACGGTAGGGTCGTAGTTGTCAGCAGAAGGGTCATTCTGGTTGAAAACGTTATAACCTAAAGCGCCAACAGTTTGTACACGCTTGGTGCTTTGGTCGTCTAAATAACGGTCGCGCCAGTTGTAGGCTAAACGTAACTGAACTTCTTCACCTTCCCAGTAAACCTGAGTGTTAGCGGTATGCTTAGAAATATTCAGTAATGGATTGCCATCGGGTTGCTCACTATCTGCATAGGTATAGTTTGCGTTAACACCTAAACCTGCCCAAATGCCGGGTAAAAAGCTGAACTGTTGCTGGTAACCTAATTCCAAACCTCTGACTTCACCGCTACCACCATTTACATCAGTGTCTATGACGATACCGGTGCGACCTGCGGCTTTTTGAGCATCAACATACGCTAAACCTTGGTCTTGAGTGGCATTAACAATGTCTCCTTGGCTTTGACCAGCGGTGTTAAGTAAACAAATATTGTTCCACTGAGTGGTATTTTGTCCGCTTATCGTGCCTGAGTCAGCTAAACAGCTGCTGTCGGTTTGTGTAAACGAGTTAACGTCTTTATAGAAAATTGCCGCAGAAAGTAAACCACCGTCGCCGAAGTAATGTTCTACAGAAAGGTCATATTGAGTAACACGGTACGGTTCTAATTGATATGAACCTTGAGTACCGGTAACTAAAGAGTTATCGATTGATAATGCAGGACTTAATTCATCAAAATCAGCACGGCGCATCACTTTAGCTGCTGCAAAACGCATTAAGGTTTCTTCAGATAAAGTATAAGTGACATTCAAGCTAGGTAAAAAGTCTGAATAATCGTTACTACCAGTATTGAGGATTTTGTTACCGTTACCGTCTACAGAATCGACAATGCTTGATTCTAATTCTGTTTGAATATAACGCCCACCAACCACTGCAGTAATGTCATCAAAATCTAAATGAAACTGTGCATAAATAGCACGAGTTTTTTCGTTGATGAACTTATATGCGCCAGTGTCTTCAACCATGTTGTCAGCTAAAGTACCGTTCATTGCATAAGTGGTACCTGCTAGCATTTGTTGGGCTAGTAAATAAGTCGCTTCAGCATCTTGCAGTTTTTCAGCGTCATACACGTTGTAGGTTAGTAGGTCATTTTGACCAGACATACCGGTTTGGTCGAACGAGTTGCTGGCATTGATAGTGGTAAAGCTGTCGCTGATAATTGGGTTATCAATCCAGGTTGGGCTATATAAGCCGTCTTCATTTTTAGCTTTTTTATACGAATCTTTAAGCGTGTTGCCATTAGGTTTAAGATCAAAGCGATTTGAACTGTAATCTCTATCGGTAAAGCGTACACCCGTTTTGATTGCAGAGATAAAATCTACACCCACATCGTGGATTTTGAAGTCAAAGCGTAATGCTTGTTCTTCATTATCTGTGTCTAACGTTTTGTGGTAAAACTCACGGAATACCAGGTTGTCTGGATTAGTTAACATACCTGTGTCTTCAAAGACATAAGATGGAATGCCACCACCATTAGTCATGCTTGCTGTGCTGGTATGTGTTACTAGATCAAGGGTAGGGTCCGTACGTTCAATTGGGCGCAAGTTAAATTCAGAAGCTGTTTGACGTTCTTCTGATTTAGAGATTGAATATTCACCCGAGATTTCGATGTTATCAGTAATATTCCACTCACCACCGATAGCATGAGAAGTCGTTTCTGATGTTGTAAAATCACTCCAGGTTTTAGGGATAACCAATACGCCACTTAGGTCGTAATTTTGCAGTTGTCCATTGCCGTCGAAGTATGAATCACTTCTTGGCACTACGGTACCGCCAACATCGAGTATTGAATAAGCCGCTTGGCCGCCATCAAGTTTTGTCGAGTTCATGTCAACGTAGAAATTAAGCTCTTCGCTAGTTGGTGCCCACTGTAGTGATAAACCAAATGCAGTACGTTCACGTTGTTCTGTTTTTTGTTCTACTGTACTTTCAGTTCTACGAAGGTATTTGCCGTTAGGGCCGCCGGATACGTCAACCGTGCCATCACCGTCTAAATCGATATCGTCTTGCAAATCAACCTTGTTAAAATACTCGTCACGACGTAATTCACGGTCTTGGTAAGATACGTTAGCAGCAGCACCGAAAGTACCGGCATCACCTAAATCCCAACTATTACCGATTGCGGCGGTAAAGTTTGGGGCAACATTTTCAGTTTTGTCTGCGTATTCACCGTCAAGGGTAATCGCAACTAGCGGCTCACTAAGTTCTAATGGGCGTACTGTCTGCATGTTAACAGTGCCACCTAAGGCACCTTCAATCATTTCAGGCGTTGGAGATTTAATCACTTCAACTGTTTTTAAGAAGCTAGCAGGGAAGTCATCTAAACTAATACCACCTCGCCCAGGACCTGCTGTTGAACGGCCATTAAGCAAAATGAGGTTTTCTGATACACCGCGGATCGTGACTGATTCGCCTACACCAAAATCAGATTCAATAGAAACACCTGTTATACGTTGCAATGCTTCTGCAATGTTGTTGTCTGGTAATTTACCAATATCTTCGGCAACGATAACATCGACAATTCGTTCGTCAGTTCGTTTAAGTAAGTTAGCCGCTTTTAAGCTGCCAAATATGCCTCGAACAGCAATAACTTCAATTTCACTTGCTTTAACTTTTTCTGCTTCAGTTTGTGCTGTTGGTTCTGCAGCTAATGCTGGCATGGTTAACATGGCTGTTAAAGTCGCGCCAAAAATGGTTATATTGTTGGCTTTGTTTTTAGCACCACTGAACATGGCGCTTATTTTATTCAACTTCATAATTCCCCCCAAAGAAATTGTTTGTTTTGGTATTACCAATGTTGTTGTTTTAATCAACAGATACATTTATATAACACGTTACCAACAATTGCAATTGATCATTACCAAATTAATTTATTTGTCTTACCAAATTGTGTCTCTTCAAATTTATACGATGATGTCTTTAATCTATCAGTCGTTATCCAGCAATGCTATTGTACTCTGGCTTGTGACTATAGCGTTTAAAACAGAGATGCGTCACTTGAAGAGTGTAATATTTATGCTTATTTGTGATGAATGCTGGTTTTACAGGGCTAAGAATAACCAAGAAGATTGGTAATGTAAGTTTTTATATTGGTATTACAATTTGGCGTGAGTTAATGTTGTTGCGGTGGTTAGTACGTCTAAAAAGTACCTTTTATAAGGTCGTTGGAGGTATTTAGATGGATATAGCTAGTTGAGATGTTAACTTGAAATTAACGTCGATAAAGCATGTTGTAGTGCGAAATTAACAGCGGCTAGCATCAGAAACACCAAGGGTCGCATTAATGCGACCCTTGTTTTTGTTATGTTGGACTAGGTAACTTATCGCTTATTATCACAATCGATAATTGATAATCGATAATTGATAAATTAATTGAGTCATAAGTTAATCATCACACTCTATGTCGAGCGAGTCATTATCCAGCGTTATTATAAACCTTGCTGATACTGGGCATTAGTCGAAATGGTCACCAGTTGATTTAACTCCACTTTCGATTCGCTAACGCCTTTAAGGACATTTTCGAAGTGGGCGACCAGCTGAGTTTTATCTATTTCTGCTTTTGAGCCAGATCCTATGTTGGTGAGATCGATAAAGAACTCATCAAATAAGTGTGATAAATCTTCAACGGCTTCGATGTTTAAAAACTGCTCGTGGTTATAGATGCTCGGGTAACCGCCTTTTTGTTTGTCTACTGCAAACGAAATACCTTTCACATTAGTGATGGTAGTGGCTTTTTCACACTTGAGCATGCAACCGTCTTCAATGCTGGGCTTATTACAGCCTACCGTTTGTTGGAAAAAGCATTGTCTGCTGGTCATCATCAAAATAGGGTGATAGATGCTGTAAAGCAGTTTGAAGTTTTCCGGCCTGGCGATATTTTTAATTTGATTACGATTAATCTCGTTAGAAATAAACGCACCAGCACAATTTAATTGCTCTTGTAATGTTAGCAAGGCATAAGAGTTAGTAGTGTTTAAAAACGGGCCTGCAATCCACTCGATGTCCATTTCATAGGCTTTAAACGCGACGCCGGTATTGTTAGTAACAATTCGCTTAGGCTTAACCACTTCTAACACTCTTACTGCTTCGATGTAATCTTTGCCAATAAGCACAGCCGGAAACCACGGAATTAACCTTGGGTTGCGTAAAAAGATATCAATATACTTGTTGTCGTTTTTCTTAAAGCTTTCAGGCAGCTTAAAGTAGATGTCGGCATCGGTAACATCACATAAGTTGACGTCTTTTTCATCACTAATAAGCAAAGATAATGTCGGTGTTTCTGTTACTTTCGGATGCTTAGGTAACTTGGGTAAGGTTACTGCACCTATGTATTCTCTTTGTGTTAGCTGTAATAACAGTTGGTTTTTAAGCTGAGTTAACTGACTAAATGGTAGACTTAAATCAGCCTGCAAGCCGTCATAATTAAACGCTTGTAACAAGTAACCACTGCCTTTTAAGCTTTTAAAGCGTTTTTCAATGGCCGCTTCATCAACCCGAGACTCTGTCGCTTGGGTTAGAGAGATAGATGATTCAATCACAAAGTGTTGGTCTGGTGTGGTCACCGTGATCGACAATGGTTGATTTACTTGGCCTGAAAATGCCAGTGCTAACGTTGGCTTGGCAATGCTCAGGTGATTAATTTTTTCGGCAACCAGTTGCACAATGGCGTCTTTTTCTGACGACAGTGTTTGTTGTGCTTCTTGAATTTGTACCACTGATATTGCGTTACTTTTATCGTTAGCATGTTTAAAGCTGTTATCGCGTGGATTGTCGATAAACATGTCTTTGGTGAGGTTACCCTTTAAAAATGAGTTGGTAAAATCACGGTTGAACACTTTATGTAAGTTCGAGTCATCGGCTAACAGCTTGCCTGTTTCGATAAATTTGTCGATCTGTTTACGCCAGCTGTCCACCACGGTATGCACATATTGTGCACCTTTAATGCGGCCTTCAATTTTGAGTGAGTCAACACCGGCATCAACCAATTCTGGTAAATCAAAGTAAGCTGAGTTGTCTTTTAGATTCAGCGGAAACTTGTTGCCCGCAGCTGTGACTTCATATTCGTCACGACATGCCTGGCTACAGCGGCCACGGTTGCCAGAATTACCAACACTCACTGAGCTTGAATAACATTGACCAGAGAAGGCGATACATAATGCGCCGTGAACAAAAACTTCGGTAAGCACTTCGTGATCGTGGGCGAGGGTGGTGAGGCTTTTAATTTCGCCAAGGTTTAGCTCACGAGATAAATTGACGCGAGTGGCGCCGATTTTGGCTAAAAAGCCAATTTGACCTTCGTTATGAGTTGTCAGCTGGGTTGAGGCATGAATTGCTAGGCTTGGAAAATGTTTAGTCACTAGATTAAACAGGCCTAAATCCTGGACGATAATGCCGTCGATACCCGTATTCACAAGCTGATTGAGCAATTTAACCAATGTCTGAACTTCGTTTTCTAAAATAACGATGTTCATAGTAAGAAACACTTCACACTGATATTGGTGTGCAAGCGCGATAACACCAATTAAGTCATCGAATGATAGGTTTGCTGCACGGTTACGGGCGTTGAAGGTATCTAAGCCACAATAAACGGCGTTTGCACCGGCTATTATCGCAGCTTTGATCGCATCGACATCTCCACCAGGTGCCAATAATTCGATTTTTCTATTCATGATATTTTCGCTATTTTATGTCGTTAGTTATTAATTTTAGGCGTAGATTTTACGTGTATCTGCAACGGATTACTATTGATTAGGCTTTATGAATATAAATAACCTCAGTTCGTGATAACCAACGCCTCCCAAACAGCCTTTGCTTTGCTAACAGTGTTAATTCGCACAGTTAGTAAAGTAAATGACAAGTTTGACAGTTGTTCATGTCTACACTTCTAATCTTTATACATACATCTGCAATCGCGATTTCTGCTTAATCATTATCTCTATGATGAATTAAACAAAAAAGGTCTTCATCTTTGCAATATTATGCAACATGAAGACCTTACTTTAACGATGTTATCCGTTAATGGACATTGAGTATCGCATGCCCAAATAGAGGTTAACCTCGGGCTTCTGCTTCAGCTTGGCTTGCAAGGTATTCATCAAATGTACCTTGGAAGTTTATCAATTTTTTGCCTTTTACATCAATAATACGCGTTGCCAAAGATGACACAAATTCGCGGTCATGGCTGACAAATATTAATGTGCCTTCAAATAATTTCAAGGCTTGGTTTAGCGCTTCAATCGCTTCCATGTCCATGTGGTTGGTTGGCTCGTCCATTACCAGTACGTTAATATCCATCATCATTAACTTACCGAATAATAGGCGGTTTTTCTCACCACCAGAACAGTTACGAACTTTTTTATTGGCGTCGTCATCTGAAAATAACAGACGACCTAACATACCGCGAACCATTAAATCATTGTGCTTTGGTGTGCGCCATAATGACATCCAATCAAATAAAGTCATGTCATTATCAAAGTCAGCGGTGCTGTCTTGCGGGCAGTAACCAATCGCAGCATTTTCAGACCATTTAATACGGCCATGATTGTGTTGCAATTCATTTACTAAACAGCGTAATAGGGTCGTTTTACCTACGCCGTTCTCGCCAATAATCGCCAGTTTAGAACCCGCTTCAAGAATAAGGTCGCCGTGTTCGAATAACACTTCGTCGAAACCGTGTGACAACTCTTCAAGTACAAGTGCTTGGCGATGCAGCTTTTTGCTTTCTGCAAAACGAATTGATGGGGTTATACGGCTAGATGACTTAACATCATCTAACTTAATTTTGTCCATTTTTTTAGCGCGTGAGCTAGCTTGCTTTGCTTTAGATGCGTTTGCACCAAAACGGTTAACGAAGTCTTGCAGCTCGTCAATTTCAGCACTTTTCTTGGCGTTGCCTGCTAATAGTTGCTCACGAATTAAGCCTGATTGAGCTAAGAAATATTCGTAATTACCAGGATAAACACGTAATTCGCCGTAATCGATGTCAGCCATGTGGGTACAAACAGAGTTTAAGAAGTGTCTGTCGTGCGAAATGATGATCATGGTGCATTTACGTTTGTTTAGCTCTGTTGCCAACCAACTAATGGTATGAATATCCAAGTTGTTGGTAGGTTCGTCGAGTAACAAAATGTCTGGGTTAGCGAATAAAGCTTGTGCTAATAGCACGCGCAATTTCCAACCTGGAGCAACCTGTTGCATTAAACCAAAGTGAAATGACTCTTCAATACCGGCTTCTAACAGAATTTCACCAGCGCGACTTTCAGCTGTGTAGCCGTCCATTTCCGCGAACTGACTTTCTAGGTCGCCTACTCGCATGCCGTCTTCGTCGGTCATTTCCGCTTTGGCATAAATGCTGTCACGTTCTTGTTTTACTTTCCACAGTCCGACATCACCCATAATCACTGCGTCGACAACACTATATTGTTCAAACGCGAACTGATCTTGACTAAGCGTACCGACTTTAAAGCCTGGCGTAATCGACACGTTTCCTGATGTTGGAGCCAAAGCACCACTCAAAATTTTCATGAACGTGGATTTACCACAGCCATTTGCGCCGATTAAACCGTAACGGTTACCGTGACCAAATTGAGCCGAGATGTTTTCAAATAATGGCTCAGGGCCAAACTGCATGGTGATATTAGCGGTAGAAATCAAAGCAATGTTCCAACTGTGTACTACTGAATATTTATCAACAAACGGCAAGACAACAGCCAAGTGTGAATAAGACAGACATAAGTATATGTAAGTAAATAGGCCGCGGATTATACAGGTTAGCGCTAAGTTGTCGATTTATAATCTGCTTATATAGCAGACAATGGCGTTAACCTTGTGTTAGGGAAGTATCGAACTGTGTAAATTGGCTGATATCTGCGCGGTTGAAT
Organism: Shewanella sp. SG44-2; assembly: GCF_014164215.1. Classification (NCBI taxonomy): domain Bacteria; kingdom Pseudomonadati; phylum Pseudomonadota; class Gammaproteobacteria; order Alteromonadales; family Shewanellaceae; genus Shewanella; species Shewanella sp. SG44-2. Next base: position 34,870 of record NZ_JACJEU010000001.1, on the reverse strand, counting down.
CGATTGCTATAGAATCTGATGCCAAATAAGTTTCAATATCAGCTACATTATTGATTTGGTTGTTTTAGGAGTCGACATGACTGGTGCGTTATCCATCCCTATGCGCGAATTGGGTTTTGATTATGATGTTCAATTACACTGCTGGGATAATGGCTTAGCTGGATTTAGAACCTTTAATCATCAATCTAATGAGCAACTGGAAGGCGGGTTAGGGCTAGGACTTGATTTAGTGACTCAAAGCGAAGCTGGTCGAGCCTGGTTGGCGACTATTCCGCAACATTTGTTGAAGATCACTCAGCCTTTTGCAGAGCATCAATACCAAATGTTGTGGCTGGCAGCTAATTGTGAACCCGCATTACAGATATTACTCAGCAGACCGGTGTTGTTATTACTGATTTGCGAGCAATACTGTGTCGATAATCAACAAGCGCTTGAATTTTGTTTACTAGGACAGCGGCAGATTTTAACGGCGCTGGGCTATCACAGCAGTAAAGCAGCGCTTAAGTTTATTGATAAGTTAACGTTAACCTATGAACGAGAAGCCGATTTACTGCATGTTAAACGTCAATTAGATGCGCGATTTGAACACTTTAGTCGTTTTAAGCATTATCAACAGATTAACTTAAATGCTTTGAGTGTTGATCACATGTACCCATTTTTTACTGGTACTCCGCTTGGGCTCGATTTGGCGTTTAATCAGCAACAAGGACGAAGCAAATTAATGGCGTACTTGAATGACACTTTGCATTTAGGCGTTGCGTTAGGGGTTTTAGATCCGCTGCAACGGGTGAGTCAATTGCCGTCGATTGAAGATTTACGCCAGTTACATGATCGCTGGGTGCTTGAGCGCAATGACATCTCAGTAGTTAATGCCCGCCCACAAAATGCCGATATCGCCTATCCGCAATTGCTTAAAGCCAATGGTCAAATTATGGCTATTAGCCGTTATGATGAACTCGTCGCAGAAGGCCAGGAACAAGGTCACTGTATCGCTATTTATCATCAAAGCATTGCCAACGGACATTATTGTGCGTTTAAAATGGCTAAGCCTGAACGAATGACTATTGGTATCAAAATCACTAAAACCCAGCCGTTGATGTGCGAAATCGACCAGATTAGAGGCGCGTCTAATGCAATGCCATCGGAGCAAACACGCGAGATTGTTTATCAGTGGTTTGAGCAAACTAAAGCACAGTTAAAACAACGCAAAGCCGGATAACCTGATAGTTAACTTCAGGCTAGCTTTAATACTGTGGGTGTTTGTGAGGTGTCATCAACACTAACGCTACTAACTTTAACGCTACTAGCATTAACATCACTAACATCGATACTGCAGTGACTAATGTGTGGCGTTAGTACTAACCGAATATTTATTTATAATAATCACTTACTCGCGAATAATGCTTCGCTTGTTAAAGTATTTCACTATCGCAATAGGAAACCGTAATGGTTCAACAAACGAATATAAACGACATTGCCAAACATCTCTTTTCACAAAGGCATTGTGTTAATCCTGAGTCAAATTTACTACCTGAACAGCATATAGACAGTATTGAAACGGCACTTGAAATCCATGTCGCGATGATTGCATTGAATCAACATAATGTTACTGGGTGGAAATGTTTAACGCCGCGAGACAATGGCGATTTGATTGTTGCACCTATTTTGGCTGATGCCATTGTCAATCAACACGATTGCGCCATTTTATCATCTGCACAGCGTGCCTTGATTGAGCCTGAAATCGCTTTTGTTGTTGGTCAAACCTTTGAGGCTCATCGTCATTACTCTGATACCGAAATCGATCAACAAATTAGCGCTACTCATATGGCATTGGAGTTAATTCAACAACGATTTAGCCGAGATTATTCAGCCACATTTGTTGAAAAGTTGGCAGACGGACTCAGTAATCAGGGGTTGTACTTAGGCCCAGAAATTGACAAAGCTAAGGCATTAATGGCTAGCAAAATCCAAATAACGGTCACTCAACAACAAACTACCAATACCTATGACGGTTGTCATCCGTGTGATTTACCTGCATCACCTTTGTACTGGTTAGTGAATTTTTTAACCGCTCGCGGCATTGAGATTACAGCCGGCCAAGCGATAATTACCGGCTCATACTGCGGTGTACTTAAAGTCGACATGGATAAACCTCTGCAGATTGAATATCAAGGATTAGGCAAGATGTCGTTGTCGTTTAGTGAGTTAAGCTTGAGCCAATAATCTACTGGGCCGTTCTCACTTAGTGATAGCGGGTAAACTTCAACCAAAACCCTGATAGTAGACTTACATGACGACTGCATGGATGCAGGAGCTAGAGTAACGCAGGAGCAGTTACCGACGACTGCATGGATGCAGGAGCTAGAGTAACGCAGGAGCAGTTACCGACGACTGCATGGATGCAGGAGCTAGAGTAACGCAGGAGCAGTTACCGACGACTGCATGGATGCAGGATCTAGAGTAACGCAGGAGCAGTTACCGACGACTGCAATGGATGCAGGAGTTAGAGTAACGCAGGAGCAGTTACCGACGACTGCAATGGATGCAGGAGTTAGAGTAACGCAGGAGCAGTTACCGACGACTGCATGGATGCAGCTTGTCTATTACAAGATAATAATACACCGATGGCAGTACTAATACCGCTTGGCTTACCGTCTACACTTCCTAGCTCGACATAAACAGTATGGTTGAGCGCTTGATCACAAAAATACAGTTCACTAATGGTTGCAGACATAAAAAACTCATTAAAGTTTGTATGTCAGTAACCTTTTTTAGTATAAATAAATTATCAAAGTTATTTAAATGTGCGCAACTAAGCAGTTGAAAAATTTTAGTTAATATTTAAATACGTAAGCTATTGTTTTAAATGTGGTACGATTTAAATCGGTATTAACAAATTGATTACATTTCACCGGTGTTAGTTTTAGCATTGGCTATACAAACACCAGGAACAAATAATAATGTCAAATAAACCAAATGCATATGCAAATGTCTTACTTTGTATATTGTTATTGTTGTCATTCACAAGTATTACCCGTGCAGATACAGTCGAGAAGGCCGTTATTGAGCCAATAACGCTTAATGAAAACGAATTACAGTGGTTGAGCGAGCACCAACCCATTCGTGTTGGTGTTGATGGATATTTCCCTCCTTACAGCTATATCAATGAAAACGGTCAAATTGTTGGTATGGCAATTGATACTTTATTTCTAATGGGTAAAAAATTAAATATCCAATTTGAATTAAGTGATGAAAATCGCTGGCCAAATATTGTAAAAAACTTGCAGAAAAAGGACATTGATATTGTGTTGACCATGGTTAACACACCTAATCGTGAAAAAAAGTTCTTATTCACTAGCCCAATAGTATTTAAATCACTGGTCATTATCGGCAAAAAAAACAAGCATCAAATTCATAACCGCAGTGATATTGCACATAAAACCATTGCCTTAGTTAAGGGATATCAATATACCGATAACATTATCGATGAATTCCCCAGTGTGACCCCATTTCTTGTTGATAACATGCGCGAAGCGATGGAAGCCGTTCAGGCAAATCAAGCTGATGCAGCTATTACCTTTTTTGCTGCTGCTAATTATTACCAGTTAAAGTATTCATTTTCCGATTTAAAGTTCGTCGCTTTCTATGAAAAAAACAATGCTAATGAATCAATCGCAGTCAGAAAAGATTTCCCTGTATTAGCCGGTATTATGCAGAAAGGGCTGAGCTCGTTAAGCTCTGCTGAAAAAATTGCTATCAATGAAGCCTGGGGGGCAAATATCACGCTGCCGAAAGATTACCAAGATGTGTTTGAGTTTGCGGCGGTGGCAGGTGTATTAATTTTGCTGCTCAGTCTGTGGATTGTGCAAGCTAAACGGAATAATCAAGCCTTAACCATTGCTAATATTAATACTGCAAATGCCAATATGGCATTAAACGAATTAAAAAATAATCTTGAACAAAACGTCTTGGAACGGACGCTTCAGCTTACCATTAGCGAAAATAGATACCGTGGTTTGGTTGAGTCGTTAGAAGATGAATATATTTTTTATCAACACGATATCGAAGGATTTATACAATACGTTAGCCCATCGGTTACTCATATTTTGGGGCTTACTATTTCTGGTTTTGGTGAGTATTACTATAAGTATTTAACGGATAATCCGAAAAACAAACTTATCTCAGGATATATTCAGCGCATTATTAACGGCGAGAAATTAGCTCCATTTGAAATGGAAATATTTGCGGCTAATGGCATTATTCATACCTTTGAGGTGCTTGAACGCCCTATGTATGATGATAAAGGTGAATGTATTGGTTGTGAAGGTATTGCCCACGATGTGACATCGCGTAAACAGCAACAAGATATGTTGTATCAGTTATCGCACTATGATGACTTAACGGGCTTAATTAACCGTTACTTTTTTAAAATATTACTCGACGAAAATATTCAAACATGTTTGCAAAATCAACAGACCTTGGCATTACTGTTTTTAGATCTCACTCGATTTAAAATTATTAATGATAATTTTGGCCATAGTGCTGGAGACTATATTCTCAAACAGGCTGCTACACGCATTAGTACTACGCTGAACGGAACCTTCACAGTGTCGCGTTTTGGCGGAGATAAATTTTGTATTGCGTTGCCCAATACATCAGCTGATGATGCGAATGTTATTGCGACAGAATTAGTTGAAGTGTTTCAACATCATTTTGAATTTTTAGAACAAACGATTATTTTAGGATGCCGCGTGGGTATTAGTCTTTTTCCTGAAGATGGCCAAGATGCTGAAGCGATATTAAGTCAAGCAGATTCAGCGTTATATGAAGCCAAGAAAAGACCGAACGGCGTGGCATTTTGTAACAAACAACAAGCACTACACAATAAGCGTCGACTCGTTATTGAACAAGGATTACGCAAAGCGTTAGCTGAAAATGTTGTTGAACAATATCAATTGTTTGCGGTGTATCAGCCCTTAATTATTTTACCAAGCCAGGAATTAGCTGGATTTGAAGCGTTGATGCGCTGGCAACACCCCGAATTTGGGATGATCTCTCCGGCTGAATTTATTCCCATTGCCGAAGATACCGGTTTAATTTTCGAGTTAAGCCGTTGGATGCTCCAAACTGTATCCCAACAACTTGTTAGATGGCATGAACAACATTTCGATTTCAAAAGGGTATCAGTCAATTTGTCTGCGCTAGAATTGATGAACATAAACTTAGCTGACGATTTACTGGCTGTTATTGCAGCGACTGGCGCGCAACCTAAGTGGCTTAAGTTTGAAATCACCGAAACCGCTTTGATGGCCATTCCTGAGCAATCAATCGATATTTTACAAAAGCTTATCCAAGCTGATATTCATGTGGCTATTGACGACTTTGGCACGGGTTATTCATCACTTGCCTATCTCAAGTCGTTGCCAGCAACGACGTTAAAAATTGATCAGTCATTTATCTGTAATCTAATTCATTCAGCTGAAGATCAAGCCGTGGTAAAAGCGGTGATAAACATGGCGCATTCATTAGATAAATGTGTCACGGCTGAGGGCGTTGAATTACAAGACCAATTAGACTTTTTGATTGAGCATCATTGCGATGTTGCACAAGGGTATTATTTTTCAAAACCGATGAATGCTGATGATGCTTATCATAAATACGCTGTAATCACTAACTCAATGGATGATGGTACGCATTAACATAATGCAATTGTTAACCGTTTCTTAGCAGGTTTATCCGATTTAAATCAACACTTTAATTTTATTATTGATTTCGGTTTATTATCTGATTGCTGTTCAAGATAATAAACGCTATCAAGTGACAATTTTCCATCAATGGTAGTAAATCATTGCCATTTTATGGGCGATTTAGGCAAGATTTGCTGTATGTGAGTCGAGGAGAACGTTTGTTATAACGATAAATGACTAGGGTCTGCCAATGAATTTATTATTCATATTCTGCTTAGCGCTTATATCAATTCAAGCGGGTCAAATAATGATGTTGTAGCGTAATTTATAAGCTAAAATAAAAGTGTTGATTGATTGTTAAAGCATCACCTTAATCGATTTTAAAGTAGATTTAATAACAACAAATGGATGTCATTAGGACCAACTTTTACGGTACTCATAGGGAAATTTATGCCGCAGCTCAATAAAGTATATTCTTGGTTATCCCCATCTACCACTGCTTCAAACTATATATCTGCTATCAGGGTCTTTTTTTCAGCCATTGGTTATTGGTTTTTTGGAGTCTTAGCAAGTTATTTTGTTATTGAGTCAGGCTTTGCCAGTCCAATTTGGCCTGCGGCAGGCTTTGCCTTATTAGTTGGTTTGCGTTTTGGATATTTGACGTTGCTTGGCATTTTCTTTGGCGCGTTTACTGTCACTATGAATTTTCTTAATAATGCTTGGTTAGAGCCTAGCACTGTATGGTGGATCCCTTGCATCATTGCATCTGGGGTTGTTTTTCAAGCTGCTATTGCTATCTGGCTTGTGCGTAGATTTGTTTTACCGCTACAAGATTTATTTTCGTTTAAGGCTATTAGCTTGTTCGTATTAGCATCTGCACCCGTTGCCAGTATTATTTCTGCATCAATTAGTGTGGTTGCGCTGCAGATAGCAGGTCAGTTAGAAGACAAGCTTTTGTCGTCATATTGGTTAAATTGGTGGTTTGCAGATACGATTGGCGTTTTTATTTTTTGTCCTGTCATCATTTCCTTGAATTTATTGCCACAACGTAAGACTAAATTATTCTCCTTTTATGTGCCGTACTTATTAATGATTGCGGTTGTTATTACCCTTTTTTCATTAACTCGCACAGATCAACTCGTAAAACAACAGGCTATCTTTGACGCAAAAGCCCAAGGAATGCTGACCGCTATTCAAAAACAAACTGAGAATATTCTTCATGCCTCACAAACCATGGTAAGTATCTTTAGCTTATTTGATTCAATTAGTTTTAATCAATTTCAAGAATATACAGTAAGTATTTATGATTATATTCTAGGTACTCATGCTCTTTCTTGGATACCTGAGGTGAATAACTCAGAACGGAAGGTTTATGAGCAACGTATGAGCATTCAACTGGCAAAAGATTATCACTTTACACAACGTGATTCATCGGGTGATTTGATTACTGCCACAACAAGAGACCGCTATTATCCGGTTTATTATATTGCCCCGTTAGCATCCAATAAAGCGGCCTTAGGGTTCGATATAGGTTCGCACCTAGGGCGTAGAAGTGCCATCAATCATGCGCTTGAACTTGGGCGTTCGGTCGCTACAGAACCTATTACTTTGGTACAAGAAACAGAAAAACAATTCGCTTTTTTATTACTGACACCCATCGTGACTCATGATGAACGGAACCTAGGCTTAATCTCTGCCGTTTATCGCGCAAAAGAGCTGCTTGGATCTGCGTTAAATGACAATTTAGACAGTGTCAGCATTCGAATTTTGGATGTTACTAATAGCTCCACACCCATGCAGTTTTTCGAAAATAATTTAGGTGAGTCCAATATCCACTGGCAGGGTGAACTTCAGTTTGCTGAACGCACATGGTTAATCCAACTATCTCCAACATTAGAAAGTGTGCTCATGACTGAAGGGCAAGAAGTCTGGCTTGTGATTGTTGCTGGTTTTATTATTAGTACCCTGATGGGACTATTTATTTTATCGCTAATTAACCGCAAAGTAATGGTTGAAAATTTAGTAACCGAAAAAACGCGAGCATTGAGTATCTCGCTAACAGAAACCAAAAGGGCGCAGCAAAAAATAGTAGAAAACGAGACCAAAGTTAGAATTATTCTCGAAACAGTTGTTGATGGCATTATTACCATTGATGTTTCAGGCACTATAAAAACATTTAATCCAGCAGCGGTAAAAATGTTTGGTTATACCGCTGATGAAGTGTTGGATAAAAATGTGACTCTATTAATGCCTGAATTTGATAAAAATTCCGCAGCTAACGTAGAACCCTTTTTAGACATAGCAAATACGGATCACAGAGTCATAGGGCGTGAGGTGACAGGCAAACGCAAAGATGGCACTGAATTTCCTGTCGATTTAGCCATTAGTGAGATGGTTCTCAACGACCAACGTATGTTCACTGGTGTTGTGCGTGATATAACTGATCGTAAAAATGCCAAAATATCACTCACCAATGCACTCAAACAGGCTGACGATAAAGCGATTGAATTGCAGCATTATGTTGACGAACTGTCAAAATCTAATCAAGAGCTAGATCAATATGCGTATGTAGCATCCCATGATTTAAAATCACCGCTACAAGCTATTGGGCAAATATCTTCATGGATCCAAGCCGACTGTGCAGATTTATTACCTGAAGCCTCTCAAAAACACCTACAGTTGTTACAACAACGAATTAAACGAATGGAAAATTTGTTGGCCGATTTATTAGCTTACTCACGCATTGGTCGCCAAGAGTATCAATGGGAAAGCGTCAATTTAGATCAGTTAACACAACATGTTTTTGAGCTCAATTGTTTGGATAATGGGTTTTCATTAGTGTGTGACACAGGCCAAGTTGTCTGTCGATTACCGAGAATTCCGCTAGAATTAGTATTACGGAACCTCGTCAATAACGCGATTAAGCATCATGACAAAAGCACAGGCGTTATTCATTTAAAATATGAAGTAACAGACACTTACCACATTATCTCTATTTGTGATGATGGCCCAGGTATTCCGGTAGCGTACCAAGGCAAAGCACTTGAGATGTTTCAAACTTTAAAATCCAGAGATGAAATTGAAGGTAGTGGTATGGGTTTGGCACTAGTGAAGAAAACCATTTCGTTTTACGCAGGAGACATCAAAATTATCTCGGAGGGTCGTGGTACCTGTATTTCAACTTATTGGCCTAAGAACGAAAGGACAACTAAGTCTATAGAATAACAACCTGCAAACGCATAAGCTATTGATATAAAAGATGATGGTATCCGATTTTTCTATTTGTTTAACCAGTTATTATGTTTTGCTTCTACAGAATAAACATAATGCAGTATCGATTAATTATAACCATTATTTTGTTGATGGATCGCACAAAGGGCATTTAGTAATCGATTGAATAATATTAATTATTTTTCGATATTACGATAAATCAACCATATATTTATCGTTAAAAATGTCACAACGAGGATAAAGCAATGACGCTGAAAGTATTAATTGTTGATGATGACATAATTGATCGTGAAATGATCCGTAGAGCACTACAGCAAGGACAAGTTGACATTACTATCGACGAAGCTTGCACTGTGGATGAAGGAATAGTAATTTACGATAAAAATCAATATGATGTGGTTTTACTTGACTACAGAATGCCTTGTCGTGATGGAATAGAAATGGTGCTGGAGCTGCGAAGCCGTGTGCGTGATTATGGCAGTGCCATCATTATGATGAGTTCTTCAGAAGATGAGACTCTGGCTATTGAATGTATTACCGCCGGTGCACAGGACTTTATACCCAAATCTGAAGTAACAGCATCAAGGCTATACAGGGCAGTGATCCACTCTCAAGCAAAGTTCAATTTAGAGCGTGAGTTGCGCCAAAGCTATATTAAAGTTAAACAGCTTGCCGAAAGTGATTCTTTAACCGGTTTGGCTAATCGTTTTTTATTTGACGAAGCGCTAAAAGTCGCCGTGGCAAATAACAAAAGACGTAAGCATACATTAGCGCTTATTCTGATGGATATTGATAAGTTTAAATTCGTTAATGATGCTCATGGTCATGATGTAGGCGATGAACTTTTAAAGACATTAGTCGCTCGAATTAGCCGATGTTTACGTGGTGATGAACTGTTTGCGCGTCTAGGTGGAGATGAATTTGCCATCATGGTTACTAACCTAGAATCTGCCGATGACTCTAGTATTATTGCCACTCGGTTACTTAAAACACTTGTCGAACCATTTGAACTTGCACGAGTAACGTTAAGCGTCAGTATGAGCATTGGCATCGCCACCCATCCAGGTAATAGTATTAATAGCCAAGATTTATTCAAAAATGCAGATATTGCTCTTTATCGAGCTAAACGGCTAGGGCGAAATCAAGTGTGTTATTTTGAAGAGGCCATGCAAAAAGAGTTTATGCATCAGTATAATCTGGAAGCTGGATTATCTCATGCATTGGCCAATGAAGAATTTGATGTGTTTTATCAACCGGTATTTGAACCTAACACTGCGTATTTGGTTGGTGCCGAAGCATTATTACGCTGGACATATAATGGGCAAAACATTACACCCGATGAGTTTATTCCATTAGCAGAGAAAACTCGGTTAATTAATAGCATTGGACGCTGGGTGATTAGACAAACAGTTCAACAATTAGCCATTTGGAATGAAAACCAAGCTCGTTCAATGTCGATGGCGATCAACGTTTCTGCTGTTCAGTTAGAAGACCCAGATTTTGCAAAATATATTGGTTCTGTTTTATTAGAATTCAATGTTGATCCTGCATCAATTGAGCTTGAAATTACCGAGACGGCTCTATTAAAACAAAATGAAATAAGTTTGGCCGTCATTAATAACATAGACAGCTTAGGTTGTAAGATCTCCCTAGATGACTTTGGAACTGGCTACTCTTCAATTTCCCACCTTCATAATTTCCCAATCGATATTGTAAAAATTGATAAATCTCTTATTCCCAAAGATATTCATGATGAAAAGCGTAAAGCGCTAATTAGTGGATTAGTTGGTATGATCCGCTCGTTACATCTCAATATCGTTGCTGAAGGAGTTGAGTTAGAGCATCAAGTTGAACTTTGTAAACAACTAGATATAGAAAGGGTACAAGGTTTTTTTTATTCAAAAGCAATCGATAATCAAACCTTTTTCGATCGATATATTAACAAGTCATCGTAGTTGCTAAGGCCGATATTGGTAGCTACTTGTTATATGGCATACATTACCGCCCTTGGTAAAAAAAGGGCTTAATTGTTTATGCCACGCAGGATCATCCATTTCTATATCCAGAATTTATCAGCCAACGTTATTCGATTAAATCAATAAGTTTTACGTAATAATTCTGGTGTTTGTCGCGGCAATAATCATCTTGTTTCTAAGCCATTTGTTGGCTGGCTCTTTGTCAACGTTAACATGCCAATATAAGTGCACACCAATATCAGGTAATTCAACCGGCATAGGGTGTATATCAATATCAAGCATCTTGCTATACATCGCTGCTGCAGTTTTGGGCAGTGTTAGCAACATGTCATTATTTAAAATGACCCGGCAGGCTGATAACGCATGTTGGCAACGTAATGAAATTTTACGGTGTAAGCCAATACGCGATAATTCAAAATCTTCTAGGCTAGGGCCAGTGGAGCGAGATGAAACCAGCACATGGTCGAGTTTTAGGTAGGTTGCTAAATCAAGATCAGGATTCATTGCAGGATGGTTTTTACGTGCAACAACAACAAGTTGATCAAGCTCTAATTGAGTATGCATAATGTTATTGCTAACAGGTATAAGTGTATCAATTGCCAAGTCAATATCACCACTGGCCAGTTTGTTTTCCAGTTCTGTGCGTCTAACTCTTTTATTACTGCTTAAATTGATGGACGGAGACTCTAAAGACAAACTCTGTTGCAGTATCGGTAAATAGTAGGGTTCTAGCGAACCATGTAATGACAATGAAAAACTTTTACGTGAAGTTAATGGTTCGAATTGTCGAGACTGTACCAAACACACTTGTAACTGATGTAATGCTTCACGTACGTCATCAATGACGTTCTTGGCCACGGGTGTTGGGCGCATTTCATTACCTTGTCTTATGAACAAAGCATCATCAAAGTGAGTCCGCAGTTTACCTAATGAATGACTCACCGCAGGTTGCGATAAATTGAGCACTGACGCAGCTTTGGTTATGTTTCCCTCACAATAAATCGCATCGAAAACCACAAACAAATTCAAATCAATTTTCATTCTTACTCCGGTGATCTCACTGTTTATGTTGAGAACACCTCAACTCATATCTGCTGTCTAGTATTAGGTATCAAGTACCACTGCCACTATTTAAAATATAAATAGTAGGGTATTAGAACTATTCATTTGTTCAATTTAGATGTTGCTATTAGCATAGTCAAGTAGATTCGGTGCAATACAATAGTGGATTAAATAAACGCTAACGTTGTCATTATTAATAGCAAGTACTGGTGTTCGAAAATAATGCCATGTTGCTTTCAAAGCGGTTAAAGCTAAATTAACGACAATCTAAACAGTATGTTAAACAGTAAGTTAATTTATTACTTTTGTATTGAACCATCATTTCATTCAGTTAGAGACCTCATATGGCAGCAATTTATTTGATTCGACACGGACAGGCATCTTTTGGAAGTACTGATTATGATCAACTGTCAGATAAAGGAAGTCAGCAAGCTGCGATATTAGGGGAGTATTGGCGCGCTAGAGCGATACCTAGCAAGTTTTATTGTGGTGATTTATTGCGTCATGGGCAAACGTTAACCAGCTTTGTAAAAGGCTATCAAGGTGAAACCACCCCAATGGTTATCCACTCTGGTTTTAATGAGTTTGACCATGTCGATATTTTAAAAAAGTACAATGATCAGTGGCAAAACTTCGCAGAAATGAGCCATGAAATCAGTCAACGTAATGAACCCAATAAAACACTACAAAAAGAATTTTCTCAAGCGCTCGATCGTTGGGTAACAGGTGATAAAGACAATGAATACAAAGAGAGTTGGCCACAATTTAAGGCGCGTTGTATTCGGGCTCTGCAGAATATTATTGAACAAGAATTAGCAAAAAAACGTGAGATTATCACTGCCGGAAATCACATAACAAAATCAAAAGACGTTTTAGTGTTTACCTCCGGAGGGACAATTTCGGCAATTGTGCAGCACATTTTGCAATTGAACGATCGACAAACATTAGCCTTGAATCAACAGGCCAGAAATACAGCTGTTACTAAACTGTTATTTTCCGAAAACATGTTGAGTGTTGATTATTTTAATAACTACAGTCACTTAGAACAGGCTGGCGATGACTGGGTAACCTTTAGGTAATATCAGGGTACTTTAGCGCTTCGAACCATTAATCAAAAAATATAAAGGAAAAAACATGAACAATGTCAATTTGTTTGATTTAACAGGGAAGGTTGCCTTAGTGACTGGTGCAAGCCGTGGTATTGGCGAAAGTGTTGCCAAAGTATTAGCTCAGTATGGCGCCCATGTCATTGTATCAAGTCGAAAAATCGAAGCATGCCAGATAGTGGTTGATGAAATTATTAAAGCCGGTGGCAGTGCACAAGCTATTGCGTGTCACATTGGCGACATGGATCAAATAGAGTCGATTTTCGCCGCCATTACAGAGCAACATGGCAAACTAGATATTCTGGTCAATAACGCTGCTGCTAACCCATATTTTGGTCACATTATTGATACTGATTTAATCGCCTTTCAAAAAACCGTTGACGTTAACATTCGCGGTTACTTTTTTATGTCGACCAAAGGCGCAAAATTAATGAAAGACAGTGGCGGTGGTTCAATCATTAATGTCGCGTCCGTTAATGGCGTCATCCCAGGCGACTTCCAAGGTATTTACTCTATTACTAAAGCGGCTGTTATTTCAATGACACAAGCATTCGCTAAAGAATGTGCCCAATTCAATATCCGCGTGAATGCTCTATTACCCGGCGGAACAGATACCAAGTTTGCTTCTGCGTTAGTTGATAACCCAGCCATTTTGAAACAAATGATGCACCACGTACCAATGAAGCGTGTGGCTCAGCCAGATGAAATGGCTGGCACAGTGTTGTATCTCGCCTCAAACGCATCAAGCTACACCACGGGTACGGCTATTAATGTTGATGGTGGCTATTTGATTGGCTAACGGTCTAATGAGGTAACCCATTACCGACAGTAAAAACAATATTGCAGACAGAATAAAAAATATAACAGGCTAGGAAGCACCCATGAACAGTGACAAAAACACCAGTATCGATAAGTTATTTGAATCATTTAACACTAAATCGTTAGCACTTAAAAACAAAACCGTTATGGCCCCAATGACACGTGCGTTTTCACCAAATTACATTCCTAATAAAGAAGTTGCAGCATATTACCGCAGACGTGCTGAGGGTGACGTGGGATTAATTATCACCGAAGGCACATTTATTTCTCATAAAGCCGCTAACGGTTATGAAAACGTACCCGCTATTTATGGCGAAGCAGCATTAGCTGGCTGGAAACACGTAGTGGATGAAGTGCATGCGGCAGGTGGCAAAATTGCCCCACAGCTTTGGCATGTAGGTTCTGTCAGAAAACCCGGCGTTGGCCCAGACAAAGAAGCCCCAGCTTATAGTCCGTCAGGCTTGTATAAACCCGGTGCTAAAAATGGCGTTGCAATGTCCCAGGATGATATCAACGAAGTAGTTGCCTCTTTTGCACAAGCCGCATTGGATGCCAAAAACATTGGCTTTGATGCCATTGAAGTACACGGCGCCCACGGTTACTTAGTTGATCAATTCTTTTGGGAAGGCACGAACCAACGTGATGACCAATACGGTGGATCGTTAGAAAATCGTACTCGCTTTGGTGTTGAAATAGTAAAAGCGATTCGCGCCGCTGTGGGTGATGACTTTACGATTATCTTCCGTTTTTCACAGTGGAAACAACAAGATTACAGCGCAAAACTGTGTCAAACCCCTGCAGAGTTAGCAACATTTTTAGGTTTGCTAAGCGATGCTGGCGTCGATATTTTCCATGCCAGTACACGTCGTTTTTGGGTGCCTGAATTTGAAGGTTCAGACCTTAACTTAGCGGGTTGGACCAAAAAACTCACTAATAAGCCTGTTATTACTGTTGGCAATGTGGGGTTAGACGCTGACTTTATTGGTGAAGGTAATGCCGATTTATCGGGTACATCTAATCCAACCGGTATTGATGAGTTATTAGTACGTTTAAACAATAACGAATTTGATTTAGTCGCTGTCGGTCGCGCCTTATTAGTCGATCCGCAGTGGGTCAATAAAATTAAACACCAAGCCATCGCGGATATTAAACCGTTTAACAAAAAATCATTAACGTCACTCAGTTAACGTTTGCTGATCTGCTTGAGTCTTAATTGAAATATTAAGGCTCACTCTAGCACTGCTATTACACTGTAATGACCAATAGAAGGGTAGAACATGAATTTTGAATACAGTGAAAAAGTTCAAGCATTAATCAAACGTGTAAGCGATTTTATGGATTTGAACGTGTTTCCGGTTGAAGAAGAAATGCACCGACAGGTAGAGCTTGATCCTTGGTCAACGCCACCGTTAATGGAAGAATTGAAAGCCAAAGCGAAAGCAGAAGGACTGTGGAATTTATTTCTGCCCGTTGCTTACGGTAAATACAGTGCTGGATTGACCAATTTAGAATACGCACCGCTGGCTGAAATTATGGGCAAAGTAATGTGGGCGTCAGAAGTGTTTAACTGTGGCGCACCCGATACCGGCAACATGGAAGTATTGGCTAAATACGGTAACGAAGCCCAGAAAAAACAATGGTTAGAGCCATTGCTAGAAGGCAAAATCCGTTCCGCGTTTGCCATGACAGAGCCAGAAGTTGCCTCAAGTGATGCGACTAATATTGAGCTGCGGATTGAACGTGATGGTGACGAGTATGTCATTAATGGCCGTAAGTTTTACATCAGTGGCGCGTGTCGTAAGCAATGTGAAATTATGATTGTGATGGGCAAAACAGACCCAACCAACAGCAATCGTTATATTCAGCAATCTCAAGTGCTTGTGCCAATGAACACCCCGGGCGTGACCTTAGTGCGACCAATGAAAGTGTTTGGTTACAACGATGCGCCAGAAGGTCATGGCGAAGTGACATTTACCAATGTCCGCGTACCTGTTGAAAATATTATTGTTGCAGAAGGCAAAGGTTTTGAAATTGCTCAAGGCCGTCTTGGCCCTGGACGAATTCATCACTGTATGCGCTCAGTCGGTATCGCCCAGCGCGCGTTAGATTTAATGTGTAAACGCGTTGGTGAACGTATTGTGTTTGGTCAACCGATGATCAAGCAACAGTCAGTACGTGAAGACATTGCTAAATCTGCCTGCCAAATTGAACAAGCCCGTTTAATGACCTTAAAAGCGGCGCAAAAAATGGATACAGACGGCAATAAAGCTGCCAAAGAACTGATTGCCATGATCAAAATTGTCGCGCCAAATATGTCTCTTGATGTGATTGACCGTGCTATTCAGTGTCACGGTGCTGTGGGTGTGAGTCAAGATACTTTCTTAGCACACGCATGGGCAGGCCAACGTACTTTGCGTTTAGCCGATGGTCCAGACCAAGTGCATATGATGCAGTTAGGTCGTGATTTAGTGAAAAAGATTATTGAATAAATCGATAAGTCGCAGATATCAGCAACAGATTGAAACGCATTACTGCGTTTCAATCTAAATACGTGTCACTGGCCAGATCGCAATTATTTATGAGCATTGATTGCTAAACATTGGATCGTAAACACTGATTCAAGCTGACTAATTTTAATGACTGCGATCCAATGACTGCGATCTAATGACTAAGAATAACAACAAGAGTATTGCTAAATGCCCCAAGTATTATCAATTAATAATGAACAGCTGACTGCTTACTTACAAGATCATGTCGATGGTTTTAAAGGCCCGATTACCTTAGAAAAGTTTGCCGGCGGTCAGTCTAATCCAACGTTTAAAGTGTCCGCAAAATCGGGTGTGTATGTATTACGCCGCCAACCTTCAGGCAAGTTATTAAAGTCTGCTCATGCTGTAGATCGCGAATATCGGGTCCTTAATGCATTAAAAGACAGCGATGTGCCGGTAGCAAAAGTATTCCATCTGTGTGAAGACATTTCAGTTATCGGTTCAATGTTCTATTTAATGGAATATTGCGATGGCGCTGTTTACTGGAGCGCATCGTTAGCTGAGATTGACTCCAATGAACGACGCTCCGCGATGTACAACGAAATGAACCGAGTACTCGCGGCTTTGCACAGTGTTGATGTTGATGGCGTTGGCTTAAGTGATTATGGCAAAGCGGGTAACTACTTTGAGCGCCAATTGACTCGCTGGACATCGCAATATCGGTTAACCGAGCTTAAGAAAATTTCTGCAATGGACCAGCTAAGTCAGTGGCTTGAAGATAATTTACCCGAAGATGATGGCCGTGTGTGTTTAGTCCACGGCGACTTTAGATTAGACAACATGATGTTTGCCAAAGATAAACCGCAGGTCATTGCGTTGCTCGACTGGGAATTATCAACATTAGGCCATCCATATGCCGATCTTGCTTATCAATGCATGCAACTGCGTATGCCAGCAGGGATGGGCAGTATTGACGGTTTAAAAGATATCGACCGTGGCAGCTTAGGCATTCCAACTGAACAAGAATATGTCGATTTATATTGCCAACGTATGGGCATTGAACGGATTGAAAACTGGGGGTTTTACCTTGCATTTAGCTTCTTCCGTTTAGCGGCGATTGCGCAAGGGGTGGCAAAACGTGCTGCAGAAGGCAATGCATCAAATGAACATGCCAATAAAGTGGGGGCGTTCGTTGAGCCGCTGGCGCAAATGGCATTGCAGGTTGTCACTCAAGAAAAATAACAGCGATTTATCAACGACATTTACCGTGATAAAGCGACGTTAACTCTCATTTTAATCTTTAATACTTAATACTTAAGATTGAAGTTAAGAGCAAATGATAAAAAATTGAAAAAAGACACTCACTATAACAATAAGACCATCAATTACAGGAGTTACTCGCATGGATCCATTATTAGACTTTACTGGCAAAGTAGCCGTTATTACTGGCGCAGCGCAAGGTTTTGGTAAATTACTGGCCGAAGAGTTGGCTAAACGTGGTGCTAAGTTAGTCATCAGTGACATTAACGAAGCTGGCGTACATCAAGTGGCCGATGCCATTGCCGCGACAGGTGCAGAAGTGGTCGCAATGAAATGCGATGTGTCTAAAAATGAATCCTGTAAAGCCATGGTCGATACCGCAATTGAATATTTTGGCCGAGTGGATATTGGTGTCAATAATGCCGGTATCGCGCACGAGTTTATGCCGCTGCACCACATTGACGAATCCATTATGGACAGCCAGTTTGCGATTAACGTTAAAGGTGTGCAATTTGGCATGCGTCACCAAATACAACAAATGCTTAAACAAGGTGAGGGCGCGATCCTCAATGTCAGTTCAATGGCTGGTTTAGGTGGCGCAGCTCGAGGCAGTGCTTATGCTATGGCAAAACATGCTGTTATTGGCTTAACCAAAACGGGTGCAGTGGAATACGGCCGCGAGAATATTCGTATTAATGCAATATGCCCATTCTTTACTCTCACGCCGATGGTGACCAACTTTGCTGACGAAGAAAAGCAAAAGAAAATGGCCCGTGGCGCGCCAATGAATCGTTTAGGTGAGCCAAAAGAAATCGTCGCGGTGATGTTAATGATGTTATCACCCGCCAACACCTATATGACAGGACAATGCATTGCCGTTGATGGCGGCGTGTCAGCGTTTTAAGCCTCAGTGGGCAGTCAGAAAATATTTGTAACTATCCATTTAACAATACATTGTGAGCAGATGTCATGGCATCTGCTCAGTAACAAGATAAGAAGAGACTATTATGCCTGCAACGTTAATGAATGAACGCGATCTTGAATTTATGCTTTACGAACTGTTTGACAGTGAAGCGTTAACGAGCCGAGCGCGTTATCAAGATCACGATCGCCAGACCTTCAATGAAGTCGTCACCACGGCTAAAGCGATCGCAGAAAAATACTTTCTTCCTATCCGTCAGAAATTGGATACTCACCAACCGACATTTGATGGTAAAAAAGTGCATATCATTCCAGAACTCAAAACCGCAATCGATGCGGTTAACGAGTCTGGTATTGGTTCTGCTACTGCAGATTATGATTTGGGTGGTATGCAATTACCGCCGATTATCGCCAGTGCAGCAGCCTCATTTTTGAGTGTTGCTGGCGGGGTCGGTATGGGTTACAACATGTTGACCACTGCTAACGCCAACTTGTTACAAGCCCATGGCAGTCCAGAACTGATTAACACTTGGGTTAAGCCCATGCGTGAAGGCCGATTTATGGGCACCATGGCCATGACCGAACCTGGCAGTGGCTCGGCTTTGGGTGACTTAATAACCAAGGCAGTCAAGTCGGACGACGGTACTTATCGCATTACTGGCAATAAAATCTATATTTCAGGCGGTGACCATGATTTAAGCGACAACATCGTTCATTTAGTGTTAGCGCGAATTCAAGGTGCCCCTAAAGGCGTTAAAGGTATTTCGTTATTTGTGGTACCTAAGTTTTTGCTTAATGAAGATGGTTCCGTTGGAGAAGACAATGAAGTGGCTCTCGCTGGGCTATTTCATAAAATGGGTGGTCGCGCGCAAACCTCAACTGCTCTGAGTTTTGGTGAAAAAAATGGCTCAATAGGCTATTTGGTCGGTGAAGAACATTGCGGTTTAAAGTACATGTTCCACATGATGAATGAAGCTCGCATTATGGTGGGTACTAGTGGTGCGGTATTGGCTGTGGCTGGTTATCAATATTCAGTCGATTACGCTAAAAATCGCCCGCAGGGTCGACTACCTTCGTGTAAAGACCCGCAATCCCCTATGGTCAACATCATTGAGCATGCTGATGTAAAACGCATGTTATTAGCGCAAAAAGCCTATGCAGAAGGGGCAATGGCGTTAGTGTTGTATGGGACTCAATTAAGCGATGACGAACGTACTGCTGACACCAGTGAGCAGCGTGAACATGCCCATACTTTATTAGATTTTTTAACCCCAATCATTAAAACCTGGCCATCTGAATATGGCCCTAAAGCTAACTCTTATGCAATTCAAGTTATGGGCGGGCATGGTTACATCAATGAGCATCCAGTTGAGATGTTCTATCGTGATAACCGTTTAAATCCGATTCATGAAGGCACCACGGGAATACAATCGTTAGACTTGATCACCCGTAAAGTGCCGATGAATAAGATGCAGGGTTATAAAGCTACCCTGCATGAAATTGCCCAAACCATTGAGCAAGCCAAACAATACGACAGCTTGAGCGAATATACCCAGAAGCTAAGCGAAGCGGTAGAGACATTAACGCTGACAACTGAAGCGGTACTCAACGGCATGGCGACGAAGAACATCGACTTAGCCTTAGCCAACTCAGTTAAGTATTTAGAGTTGTTTGGCCATGTGATTATTGCGTGGTTATGGCTTAAGCAAAGTATGGTTGCCACCAAAGCCTTAGCACAGCAACCGCATCAAGCAGATGAGTTTTTCTATAAAGGTAAGTTACAGGCATCGCAGTATTTCTATCGCTTTGAATTACCCAAAATTGCGCTGTGGTCATCTCTGTTGATGAGTACTGACAGTACCAGTTTTGACATGCAAGTCGACTGGTTTTAGCCTAAATTGAATGATGTCCAAGTTGGTCATAGTCATCATCGGTTATCACTGACTGAGCTGAGTTATTTGTAGGTAGGTTGATTCCCTAGATGAGTATTACCAGTCAGACTTTGCCTATAGTTGTATTTTGATTCACGGGGTGATTTCTCAATTATAGCTAGTATAAATCCATTGTTATTAACGCATTACTCATTAATTGGGTAATGCGTTTTTGTTATGAATCCCCGACGTGTTAATTCCTTTTCAACACTCTAGACTATTCATATTGCGAATGTCTTGGTATCAAAACTATTCATTTGTTTAATGTGTTCAGCCCAATTAGCATGAGATATCGCTTAAATTTCATTCATGGACAGTACCTGAACGTACAAAAGGAAAGGGAACAATGCCGACAGTCATCAATCGTAACGACATCACAAACTATATTGGCTTCCAAGCCGAGCCAACAAGCTGGTATCAAATCACTCAAGATCAGATTAATCAGTTTGCGGATTGCACACTGGATCATCAGTTTATCCACGTAGATGAAGAAAAAGCCAAAGCCACGCCTTTTGGCTCGACCATTGCCCATGGCTTCTTGTCACTTTCGATGCTGTCACATTTTGCTGAAGAATTTAGCGTCATCATTGACGGTTTTTATATGGGCTTGAATGCCGGTTTCGATAAGGTGAGGTTTTTACAGCCTGTTACCGTTAATAGCCGCATTAGAGCACACGCTAAAACCCTTTCGATTGAAGAAAAGAAACCAGGACAATTCCGTTTATCAACAGAAGTAACCATTGAAATTGAAGGTGTAGATACTCCGGCATTAGTGGCTGAGTGGATTTCTGTGCAAATGGTCAAGTAATCAGACATATAACTACATTATAACAAGATGATTTATCAGTATATTGAGGGAACCAACATGACGATCAGTTTTGCAGGACAAGTAGCCATAGTCACAGGTGCCGGTAATGGTTTAGGCCGCTCACATGCATTGGAGCTCGCTAAACGTGGCGCCAAAGTCGTGGTAAATGATTTAGGTGGCGCACGCGATGGTAGCGGTGCATCTTCTGCAGCATCACAAGATGTGGTTCGTTTAATTGAAGAAATGGGCGGTGAAGCCATTAGTCATGGCGCAAACGTAGCCAACTTTGATGAAGTACAAGACATGGTGCAGCAAACCATGGACAAATGGGGCCGTGTCGACATTTTAATTAACAATGCTGGGATTTTACGCGATAAATCGTTTTCGAAAATGACCTTAGATGACTTTAAGCTAGTGATGGATGTACACGTGATGGGCTCAGTAAACTGCACTAAAGCGGTATGGGAAATCATGAAGCAGCAAAATTATGGCCGCATTGTGATGACCACATCGTCAAGCGGCATGTACGGTAACTTTGGTCAGTCTAACTACGGTGCAGCCAAAATGGCAGTGCTTGGGTTAATGAATACCTTAGTGCTTGAAGGTGCCAAAAATAACATCCACATTAATGCGTTGGCCCCAACAGCAGGCACGCGTATGACAGAAGATTTAATGCCAGAAGAAATCGTTAAAGCCTTCGCGCCAGAGGCTGTTACTGCGGGTATGCTGACCCTGTGTGATGAACTTGCGCCAACTCGGTTTATTTTATGTGCTGGTGCGGGCGGTTATTCAAGTGCCAGTATTTTTGAAACCGAAGGCTGTTTTATTCCCAAAGCATCACAAACCCCAGAAGCGGTGCGTGACAACTGGGCGCAACTCACCGCGCAAGATAATCAAAAAGCATTGAAGTCTGGGGCTCAACAAGGCGAGAAATTTGTGATGAAAGCGATGGCTTTTATGAAGTCGCAACAGCAATAGATTATTCGATGCAGATTGAGCTTGATATTAATGGCGATACTGCATGAGCAGCAAAACCTTTAACAGTAAGCTCGCACTAGCAAACATAAAAAATACATGTCTTTGAAGACAGATAAAAAAAGGAATTATCATGAGAGAAGCCGTCATTGTATCTGTAGCAAGAACCCCTATTGGTAAAGCATACCGCGGAGCATTTAACGATTTATCTGCACCGACATTAGCCGCAGTTGCTGTTAATGCAGCCGTTGAACGTGCGGGTATTGACCCAAATGAAATTGAAGATTGTATTTTTGGTGCTGCGTTAACTCAAGGTAACCAGGGGATGAACTTTGGTCGTCAAGTGGCCATGGCGGCAAAACTGCCAGTGTCTGTGCCTGGTATGACGGTAGATCGTCAATGTTCATCAGGATTAATGTCTATTGCTATCGCTGCCAATCATATTGTTTGTGATGGCGCTAACGTAGTGGTGGCTGGCGGTTGTGACTCAATCAGCTTGGTTCAAAACGATAAAATGAACATGCACCGAGCCGTCGACCCAAGCGTTAAAGCTTATCGTCCAGCGATTTATATGCCGATGCTTGATACCGCCGAAGTGGTTGCTAATCGTTATGGCATCTCGCGTGAAGCACAAGATGCTTATGCATTAATCTCGCAACAACGCACTGCTGATGCACAAGCTGCAGGTAAATTTGATGACGAAATTGTGCCTGTTACGTGTACAAAATTGGTGATGGATAAAGCCAGCAGTGATATCACTAAAGAACAAGTCACCTTAACTCAAGATGAAGGTAATCGTCCTTCAACCAATATTGAAGGCTTAGCGGGTTTAAAAGCCGTTAAAGATAACGGCTCAATTACTGGCGGTAACGCATCGCAATTGTCTGACGGTGCTGCAGCTGTTGTGGTAATGGAACGAAAACTCGCTGAGCAACGCGGTCTTAAGCCGTTAGGTGTTTACCGAGGCATGGTGGTTGTAGGTTGTGAGCCAGATGAAATGGGCATAGGTCCAATTTTTGCCATTCCTAAGTTGCTTGAACGTCATAGTTTGAATATTGATGACATTGGTTTGTGGGAAATCAATGAAGCATTTGCGGTTCAGGTCATTTACTGTGCCGAACAACTGGGTATTCCATACGATCGTTTGAACGTTGACGGCGGCGCAATCTCTATTGGTCATCCTTATGGCATGAGCGGTACTCGTATGGTGATGCACGCGTTAATTGAAGGTAAACGTCGGGGTGTTAAATACGTGGTGATCAGTATGTGTATTGGTGGTGGTCAAGGCGCTGCAGGTTTATTTGAAGTGTTGTAAAACTGAGTGTAGGTTAGTGTTTGTTAAGAATAAAAATAATAATCACAGCAGCCGAGTTAGGCAGCTGACAATATTGTAATAATTGGGGACAGTATTATGGAAAGGATTTGGCTAGAAAAGAGTTATCCGCCTGGGGTTGAGTTTGAAATTGATCCAGATAAATACAACTCGTTGGCAGATTTGTTTTTAAAATATACCAAGTTATATGCCACTAATACGGCGTTTATCAACATGGATGTCAGCATTACTTATCAACAGCTTGCCCAGCAAGCGACAGACTTTGCAGCCTATTTACAGCAAGACTTAGGGCTAGTGAAAGGCGATAAGTTTGCCATCATGATCCCCAATACACTGCAATATCCTATCGCATTATTTGGTGCACTTATCGCAGGCTTAACAGTGGTGAATGTTAATCCACTGTATACCCCGCGTGAATTAGAACATCAATTAAAAGACTCAGGCACTAAAGCCATTTTAATTTTAGAAAACTTTGCCCATGTATTGCAGGCAGTCATTGATAAAACCGATGTTAAACATGTTATCACCACTGGTGTGGGTGACCGATTAGGCCTGATTAAAGGCGCATTAGTTAACGGCGCGATTAAGCACGTGAAGAAATTGGTGCCAGCGTTCGATTTACCTAATGCGGTTAAATTTAATGACGCCATGGCAAAAGGCAGCAAACAAACCTTTAAGCCAGTTCATGTTATCGGTTCTGACTTAGCCTTTTTACAATACACAGGCGGCACTACAGGCCCTTCAAAAGGTGCCATGCTGACCCATCGTAATATGGTTGCCAACCTTGAGCAGTCCAATGCGGTTACCAAGAACGTTTATGAAATAGGCAAAGAGCTGATTATCACTGCATTGCCGCTTTATCATATCTACGCACTAACCTCTAATTGCTTAGCCTTCTTGCCATTTGGTGGCACTAACTTATTAATCACCAACCCAAGAGACATGGCCGGCTTTGTTAAAGAACTGGCTAAATATCGCTTTACCGTGATTACGGGTGTGAACACCTTGTTTAACGGACTGTTGAATACTCCAGGGTTTGATCAACTTGATTTCAGTGCATTAAAAATGGGTTTTGGCGGCGGAATGTCGGTGCAAAGGCCGGTTGCAGAACATTGGGAACGAGTGACTAAAAGTCGTTTACTTGAAGGCTATGGATTAACAGAATGTGCGCCATTAGTGACAATGAGCCCTTATAACCAAAAAAGCTACAACGGCTCGATTGGTTTACCGGCATCATCAACCGATATTCGTTTAGTCGGTGCCGATGGTGAAGATGTTGCACTAGGTGAACCGGGTGAAATGTGGGTTAAAGGCCCGCAAGTAATGAAAGGCTATTACAATCGCCAAAAAGCCACCGATGAAGTATTAATCGACGGTTGGTTGGCAACCGGTGACATTGCCACTATGGACGAAAATGGTTTCTTTAAGATTGTTGACCGTAAAAAAGACATGATTAACGTGTCTGGTTTTAATGTGTTCCCTAACGAAATTGAAGAAGTGATAGTGTCTCATGAAGGCGTACTTGAAGCCGCTGCGGTGGGTGTGTCTTGTGATATTACTGGCGAGCGCGTCAAAGTGTATATCGTGCGTAAGGACCCAACATTAACAGAACAAGATATTTTTGATCACTGCAATAAAATGCTGACTAACTATAAACGGCCTAAAATCATTGAGTTTATGAATGAATTGCCTAAAAGTAATGTGGGTAAAGTATTGCGTAAAGATCTTCGGAATCAGGCACAAGCATAAAATAACAAGGGCAGCTGTCGGCATGTATTGCGGCAGTTTAATAATAAGAATCATATGTTAGAAATATATGCCGGTAAAACGGCTTTAAAAACAATACAGCAACAGGGGTTTACTCCAGAGTTATTCAGCTCTTTTCTTGGTGCCAGTGGTGGGCCTAAATGGTTCACCTTACTGGGCTTAGACAAATACCTTTTTGGTGAGTTTTTTAAAGGCAGACAACAACCTTTAAACCTGATTGGATCAAGTGCTGGCGCTTTTCGCGCCGCGTGCTTTGCCCAAAATGACCCGGTTGCGGCGATAGAACGTTTAGCCAAAAATTACAGTGAAACTGTTTATTCTAATGACACTAAACCACAACCAGATGAAATAACAGCCAAAGCAGTTGAGTTACTCGATGAGTTATTTGGTGACACTGGTGCAGATGAAATAATTAATAACCCGGTCTTTAAAGCCCATTTTATTGTGGCTAAATGCAATGGATTGGTTGCATCAGAAAATAAACTCAAGCAAGGGGCGGGCTTATTTAATAGTTTTATTAGAAATACCATCAGCAGGCCACTGCTTAACAGTCAGTATGAACGTTATATTTTTCAACATGGTCAAAGCGATTTGGCTATTTATGACCCTGACAATATTGCTACCACGTCCATGGCATTGAGCCAGCGTAATATTAAAGCGGCGCTATTAGCATCTGGCTCTATTCCTATCGTTATGCAAGGCATAAAAGACATTGCCGATTGCCCACAAGGCATGTACCGCGATGGCGGGATTATTGACTATCATTTTGATTTTAATATTCAAAATGAAGGGTTAACTCTGTATCCACATTTCAGTTCTACATTAAAGCCGGGTTGGTTTGATAAAAACCTGTCTCGCAAAGTGCGTTTGCAACACTACGACAAAACTGTGCTCCTGTGCCCATCCGCTGAATTTGTCGCATCATTGCCGTTTAGCAAAATCCCCGACCGTAGTGATTTTGTCGAAATGAAACCGGCGCAGCGCTTACAGTATTGGCAGCAGGTGTTTGTGGAAAGTGAAAAGCTAGCTGAGCATTTTAAGCATTTTTATCAACAGCAAAATATTCACAGCATTAAAAGTATTGAGCAGTTACTGGCTTAACGGCAATAAGATTTCATTTTTGGATATCAATTAAAAACGCGTCATTACTATGTTGACGTTAACTCATTAAAAAAGGATTTGAACATGACCACATACAAAGCAATTAACTTAATCGCCCGTCCAACCGGTGGCCCAGTCGGTCCTGAATTATTCGAAGTGGTCCAAAAAGACATGCCGAAAGTGGCACAAGGGCAATTTTTGGTAAAACAGAATCATATGTCACTGGATCCTGCCATGTTTGGTTGGATGAGCGCAGACACCGAAAGCTATATTCCACCAGTTGAGTTAGGTGATGTGATGCGCAGTTCTGGCATTGGTGAGATTGTTGAAAGCAATCACCCAGATTTTAACGTGGGCGACCGTGTAATGGGCATGATGGGCTGGCAAGAATACTTTTTAAGTAACGGCGCAGGCTTAAATAAAGTGACGGCACCGTTACCAGACGAAGCGATATTGTCTGTTTTCGCGTTACCGGGCTTAACAGCAACACAAGGTCTTTTCAACGTAGGTAAACCACAAAAAGGTGAAACCATTGTGGTTTCTGGCGCGGCAGGTTCAGTTGGCTCTATTGTCGGCCAATTAGCCAAAGCAGATGGCCTAAGAGTGATTGGCGTTGTCGGCAGCGACGAAAAAGCAGATTGGATTGTTAACGAACTTGGTTTTGATGGCGCAGTTAATTATAAAACCGACGATATAGCAGCAAAGCTTGCCGAGTTAACCCCAGATGGTGTTGATGTGTATTTTGAAAATACCGGCGGCCCAATTCAACATCATGTGTTTGCCAGAATGAATGCCCATGGACGTATTGTGGTGTGCGGCATGATTGCAGATTACCCGAAAGCGGTTCCTGATTTAGGCCCGAATTGGATCCAAGTGATTAAAAAGCGCTTGATTATCCAAGGTTTCACCATGCCAGATCATTTCGGTGATGTGCCTGCATTACTCGAAAAATTAACCCCTTATGTCATGAAAGGGCAAATTAAGCATCGTGCCCACGTATTAAATGGACTTGAGTCTGCAATGACTGGCTTGAATTTGTTTTTTACCGGTAAAAACAAAGGCAAGTTAATCGTCAAACTGTAAGTGTTATGGCCATCAGCAATCGATATGCCTTATTTATTAATGGGGCATAACTGAACTTAGCCACCACATAACCTCGCCAAATAAACCTAATAGCACAGTCAGCATTGTGTTATTAGGTGCGTTATTAGCTGAGTTATCGCTAGCAGTTCAGTTACATTCATTTTCCAAGTCAGGCGATATATATGAGCGACATAAAAACCCATTATAGAAATTGCAATATTTGTGAAGCCATGTGTGGCTTGGAAATCAGCTATCAAGATAAGCAAATTTTGTCGATCAAAGGCGATCAGCTCGATCCCTTCAGCCAAGGCTATAACTGCCCTAAGGCGTTGGCTTTAGAAGATTTTTATACCGACAAAGATCGCTTAAAAACACCGATTAAGCGTACCGATTCTGGCTGGAAAGCCATTAGTTGGGATGACGCATTTAGCGAAATTACTGATAAGTTCAAAAGTATTCAGCAGCAACATGGCAAAAATGCATTAGCGGTGTATTTAGGTAACCCTAACGCCCACAGCTTAGGCAATGCGTTAGTGCTTAAACCTTTTATGAAGTCATTGGGCACGGTCAATCGCTTTAGCTCAGCTTCAGCCGATCAATTACCTCATCATGTTGCGTCTAACTTTATGTTTGGCGCAGGCATGTTAATTCCGGTTCCGGATATTGATAGAACTGACTTTATGTTGATCATTGGCGCGAATCCGGTGGTATCAAACGGCAGCATGATGACCGCGCCCAATGTGATAGGGCGAATGAAAGCGATTCAAAAACGTGGTGGAAAAATTGTTGTAGTGGACCCGCGTAAAACCCGCACCGCTAAAATTGCTGATCAGCATTTATTTATTCGACCTGAAAAAGATGCACTGTTGTTACTGGCATTAATTCACTGTGTGTTTGCCAATGATAAAGTTAATTTACGTCATTTAGATAACATGGTTGAAGGGTTTGATGAGGTAGCCAATCTTGCCAAGGCCTATTCGCCAGAAGCCATAGCAGAATTTGTCGGTATTGATGCTGTGAGTATTCGCATGCTTGCAGATGACATGGCAGCTGCAGACTCTGCGGTGTGTTATAGCCGCATGGGCGCGTCAACTCAAACGTTTGGCGGCTTATGTTTATGGCTCACCAATGTGCTCAATATTATTACCGGCAATTTTGACCGTGCCGGTGGGGCGATGTTTCCACAACCTGCGTTTGATTTATTACGCAATCATAAACGTGGCCATAAAAGCTCATTTGGTCAACATCAAACTCGTGTTCGTCAATTGCCATTCTTTAATGGCGAGTTTCCGGTAGCAACCTTAGCAGAAGAAATACAAACCGAGGGTGAAGGGCAAATTAAAAGCCTCATCACTGTCGCGGGCAATCCTGTTTTGTCAGCGCCCAGTGGCCATAAACTGGCACAAGCCTTTGCTGGGCTTGAATACATGGTGTCGGTTGATATCTATTTAAATGAAACCACTAAATACGCTGATATTATTTTACCTGGCACAACAGGAGTAGAGAACTCCAACTTTGATATTTTCTTTAATTCATTTTCGGTGCGCAACACGGTGAAGTACTCAGCACCATTATTTGAAAAAGAGCCTGACCAACGTAGTGATTGGCAAATTCTGAAAGAGATATCAGCCAGAATGCTAAACCTGCCTGCCGATGACCCAATGCAAAACGTTACCCCAGAAATGATACTGGATATGGAACTCAAAAATGGCCCTTATGGCGAGCAAGGCATCAGCTTGCAAGCGTTAATTGATAATCCACATGGTATTGATCTTGGCCCGTTAATGCCTTGTATCGAACAACGCATTAAAACCGAAAATGGTAAGGTTAATTTATTCCCGCAAGTGTATGTTGATGACTTGCCACGCTTAAATGCCGTGATGACTCAAGCTGCTCGTGATAACAGATATCCATTTGACTTAATCGGCCGACGATTAGTGAAAAGCCATAATACTTGGACACAAAACTCTGAGCGGTTAACTAAGGGTAAAAATCCGTGTACTTTAGAAGTGCATTCTGAAGATGCTAAACAGATTGGGATAACACAGGGGCAAATCGTGTCAGTCAGTTCTACCGTTGGCCAAATCAAAATCGAAGTGACAATTACCGACGATATTCAACAAGGTGTTGTGAGTATGCCGCAAGGGTGGGGCCATAATCAGCAAGGCACCAATATGTCGGTGGCTTCTGCCCAACCTGGTGTGAGCATTAATGATTTAACGGATGCGGCTAGAGTTGATATGCTAACGGGAAATGCAGCATTTAATGGCACTCCAGTGGCCATTAACGTGGCTTAAAGCCTAATATTTGCACAAGCTAATACATAACAAGCTTTGCGACGACAAAGTGACATAAATGAAAAGGTTGACCATGTTTAAAAGTACAGATAACTACATTGCCTCAAACGAGCTTACTTTAGCGGTAAATGCGGCCATAGCCTTAGAAAAACCGTTATTAATTAAGGGCGAACCGGGCACGGGCAAAACACAGTTAGCAGAAGAACTGGCTCGGTCACTTAATTGTAAACTGTATCAATGGCACATTAAGTCTACTACCAAGGCGCAACAAGGCTTATACGAATACGATGCGGTGTCACGACTACGCGACAGCCAGTTAGGTGATGCGCGTGTGCATGACATTGGTAACTACATCGTTAAAGGTAAATTGTGGCAGGCGTTTGAAGAAGATCAAAGATCGATTTTATTGATTGATGAAATCGATAAAGCCGACATCGAGTTTCCAAACGACTTATTACAAGAGCTCGATAAAATGGAGTTTTATGTGTATGAAACTCAACAGGTTATCAAGGCTAAACAACGTCCTATTATCATCATTACCTCTAACAACGAAAAAGAGCTGCCAGATGCATTTTTAAGACGCTGTTTTTTCCACTACATTAAGTTTCCAACCAAAGATGAAATGGCTAAGATCATCGACGTGCATCATCCTAATGTTAAGCAGGACTTGTTACAGCAAGCATTAGAAGTGTTTTTCGATTTACGTGACGTCAATGGGATTAAGAAAAAACCCTCAACATCAGAATTGATCGACTGGCTTAAGCTACTGATATCAGACGATATCTCTCAAGACACTTTGCTCGATAAAAAATCAGACATTATTCCTTTGTTTGGTGCATTGCTTAAAAATGAACAAGACGTTTCATTAATTGAAAAGCTGGCTTTCATGAGCCGCAGAAACAGGTAGTGCATTGTGTTTATTGATTTTTTTATGACCCTAAAAAAGCACAAAGTACCGTGTAGCTTACGTGAGCTACTCGACTTAATTGCGTTATTAAAAGCTGGGGTTGTGTTTGCAGATGTGGAAGAGTTTTATAACCTTGCCAAAATTGTCATGGTTAAAGATGAAATCCACTATGACAAATACGACAATGCCTTTGCTGAGTATTTTAAAGGCATCGAAAGTATTGATATTTTTGATAAAATTCTGCCTGAGGATTGGTTACGTAAAGAGTTTGAAAAGCACCTTTCACAAGAAGAAAAAGACAAGCTTAAATCCTTAGGCGGGCTTGAAGCATTAATGAAGGCGTTAAAAGAACGTCTAGAAGAACAGAAAAAACGCCATGCTGGCGGTAACAAGTGGGTTGGTACGGGTGGCACTTCGCCCTTTGGTGCCTACGGCTATAACCCTGAAGGGATTAGAGTCGGCCAAGATAAAAACCGTAACAACAGTGCTGTGAAAGTATGGGATAAACGCGAGTTTAAAAATTTCGACCAAGACCGTGATCTTGGGACCCGAAATATTAAATTAGCGCTTAAAAAACTCAGAAAATTTGCCCGCACTGGCGCCAGCGAAAAGCTTGATATCAATACGACTATCCGTTCCACTGCACAAAATGGCGGCATGTTAGATGTGCACATGGAACCGGAACGTCACAACGCCGTTAAAGTGTTGATGTTTTTCGATATCGGCGGCTCTATGGATGATTATATTCATACATGTGAAGAACTCTTTTCTGCGGCGCACAGCGAGTTTAAACATTTAAAATTCTTTTATTTTCATAACTGTGTGTACGACAAAGTCTGGCAAGACAATAACCGCCGCTTTGATAAAGTGATTGATTTAGAAGAAGTCATCAGAACATTTGGTGCAGATTACAAAGTCATATTTGTCGGCGATGCGACCATGGGACCTTACGAGATTATCGCTAAAGGTGGCAGTGTTGAGCATTGGAATGAAAAGCCTGGCATTGAATACATGAATCGATTGCTGGGGCATTTCAATAAAGTCGCTTGGCTCAATCCACAACCAGAAAGTCGATGGCCAATACATCACTCAATTTCCATTATTCAGCAGTTAGTGAACAACAAAATGTATCCGTTAACCGTTGATGGCATAGGCCGAGCGATTAAAGATCTTAGTTAATATCAGTTCGTTTTATTGATGACTGATACAGTGACGTAAACACTCATTGGATCAGTGAAGATAAGCCATGAAGTTTAGTTCGCGTGAGGTTAAATTACTCAGACAATATTGATAGAAAACATAATAAGGAAGGGAAGTCATATGGAATTTTTACGCACCGACGACAGTTGTTTTGCCAATTTGCCTGACTACCACTTTACAGCGCATTACTTAACCGTTGATGACACTGAAGGTGGTGAACTGAGAGTCCATTATCTTGATGAAGGTCCTAAGGATGCCGCACCAATATTGTTATTGCATGGTGAGCCGACTTGGAGCTTTTTGTATCGCAAAATGATCCCCATCCTTGTTAACGCTGGTCATCGTGTTATTGCCCCTGATCTTATTGGTTTTGGCCGTTCAGATAAGCCGACTAAACGTCTCGATTATACCTATCAACGTCATGTTGATTGGATAAAGTCATTAATGCTGCAACTTAATCTCACCGACATTACCTTGGTTTGCCAAGATTGGGGCGGGTTAATTGGGTTACGTTTAGCCGCCGAAGAAAGCGAGCGTTTAGCACGAATAGTTTGTGCTAATACCATGTTGCCAACCGGTGACCATGAACCCGGTGAAGCGTTTCAAAAGTGGCGTCAGTTTTCACAAGACGTTGAAATATTCCCAACCGGCAACTTAATTAACAGTGCCTGTGTATCGACTTTAACGCCTGAGATTATTGCCGCATACGATGCGCCGTTTCCAGACGAGCGTTATAAAGAGGGCGCGCGTCAATTTCCGTTATTAGTGCCAATAACCCCAGACGATCCTGCAGCTGATAAAAACCGCGCCGCGTGGAAAGTATTGAACCAATGGCAAAAGCCATTTTTAACAGCCTTTAGTGATTCAGACCCGATTACTGCGGGCGGCGATGCCTTGATGCAAAAACTCATTCCTGGAACAAAAGGGCAAAAGCACACCACTATCGTTGCTGCAGGGCACTTTTTGCAAGAGGACAAAGGCGAATTATTAGCTGATGTTGTAGTGAATTTTATTGCTGATAATCGTTAACAGTCGATTTTGCATTTAATGAACATCTAATGTTGAGTAAGTCGAAATTAGGGTTCGATTAATCGTCATTGGTATTAAGGATAAACAATGTTGTATCAGGGTGTGTCACTCATTTTAGCCCCGTTGTTGGTGTTTCAGGGGCTTAACGTTCGTCGTACTACGCCAAGGCTGCCTGAACCTGAAGGCGAACGAGTGGGGCAAACTGGTGCTAATCCTGCTCTGAGCTTATTAATTTTAGGTGACTCAGCGGCGGCTGGCGTTGGAGTGGCATTTCAACAGCATGCATTGTTAGGGCAGGTTATTGAGCAATTAAGTCCTCAACTCGAGTTTAGTTATGGCTTGTTTGCTAAAACAGGCTCGACTACATCGACCACTTTACAAGCCTTACAAGAGCAGATTGATAACGCACATCCCATACTCGGGCAAACGCATTATGACGTCATCGTGACATCATTAGGGGTGAATGACATTACCTCATCAATCAGTTGCGACAAGTGGTTGCTGCAACAAAAAACGTTATTTGAGCTGATTACAAAGCGATACACGCCCAGATTGATATTGGTCACAGCGTTACCGCCTTTGGGGTTATTTCCTGCATTGCCCCATCCACTTCGCTGGAGTTTAGGTCAGCGTGCAAATCAATTTAACCGCCAGTTACAGCAATTACTTATTAAGTTGAATCAACAAGTTGACCAGCCGACAGATTTCAGATTAATTAAATTACCATTAGAAAACCCACAACCCGATATCACTATGCTGGAGTTTATGCGTCAAGTGATGGCCAGCGATGGGTTTCACCCAGGAGTACCAATATATTCAGCGTGGGCTAATTTGGTTGTTGAGCAAATAGTTAGTGGTATTAAATCTGACGGTATTGAATAAAATAGGTATTTTCTCATGTGTTGCTGCCTATTATGAGTCGGATATATGGCCTGTGGCCACTAACATCGTGGCGCTTCACCCACACCAGACCAAAAGGAAACCAACGGCTGTTCCCTCTTTACTCTTTATTCAAGAATGGGCCCAGCCGCACCGCAACATTTTCTCTATTTACAAAACAACAGCTGCGAAAAGATCGCCATGGGATTTATCTAGCTTTGGACTTCGTTTGTAGACTGCTTTGGCCCATCTTGTAATAAGAAGTGAAAATGCTAACGCTCCCGATGGTACATCTGATGTGAATGGATTCACGAATGTCGTGATGGCATGGTCAATGATGTTCCCGACATCATAATGACATTCCCCATATCCATATGGGTCAGATGCCAAAGAACGACCTGTACCTCGAAAGCTAAGCTCACATCTGATAGGCAGGATGCCTGAATGCCTTGTAGCACATGGTCAATGATGTTCCCTACATCCTAATAACATTTCCAATATCCTTATCGGTCAGATGTGCGAGAAAGGCCATGTGAGCATCACGCATTCTTGTATAAAGAGTCTTCAACGCCCTCAAGTTCAGAGTTGATTCACACCCTTTGAAAGTAAAGTATTTAACTTATTTATGCCCCATTCCTTGCTAGGGATGCCAATTCGCCAATTTCAACTTACTGAATAATTTTCAGTCTATTCGGGTAATAAAGGTTTGCTCGTCATCCACAAAAGCTACAAAGCCGCCGTGATAGATAAATACCCGACCATGCCCCTCAACTAAGCAGGCAAGCTGTGGGTCCAAATCTTCTTCGTTACCCTGTCTTTGATATGTACCGATATCGGTGATTACGCCGCTGAGAGTAGGCAAATATCTATAAGTTCGCTTTGCCTGATCAACTAGGTTCAATTCGCTGGCGGTAGAGAAGCAAGAGGGTATCGTACCGGCTTCTTCGATAAACATAGTTTTCAGTTCTTCAAAAGCTGTGATCACTAGCCAGTCGATGCCGTTAACATG